>NZ_JBNRMG010000004.1:0-463691 GCF_050379435.1 Marinobacter sp. DUT-3 | reverse complement strand
TCGGTTACAACTTTGTCTCTGTCGGAGATCGTATTACGAGCCCTAAATCGGTTCGGGATTACACAGAAGTCGATGTGGCCTTGGGGTACATTGGCTTATAACCAACGGCTGCACGGCGACCGGTTTTCCGCCGCTTCGCGGCTCCAAACCGGCGCGTGAGCCGAGCGTTAGTGATCGGGGTTTTACAGGAGCTCTGGATGAGCCGCTATGTTCTGTCAAAAAAGGCAACCAAAAAGACTTCGAACTCACTGAAGCCTCTTTTTTCATTTGTTTTTATAGGGTTGATACTGCTTCTGATGTTTATCAGAGCTGGCTCAGAAGATTTTGGTGAATATTCCGACTGGCAGACGATTGTTGTAAACGGAAAGAGCAGGTCGCCGCAAGGCTCTTTTAGCATCGAAACTGCTGGTACCGAATACCCTATCGCTCTTCCCAATTCAAATGCGAGAACGTTTTGGTACCGGGTGGATTATTTTGATGAAGTTCAGGTACGTTTAACAGAGGGCAGGAGAATAGCCGCGCTCAGGTTCAGAGAAGAAGAAATATATGGTATCGATGAGTTTGAGGAAGCTGCGGAGCGGACATATTCAACCTTGACCGACAAGATGATTCAGATCTCGGTTATTTACTCAATAATAATGATTTTTTTGATAGTTAAAGAGCGCAGTTAGGTGTTTATAGCGTTTAAGCTGCCGGAACAATTGGTGCCATGCGTAAGGCCTACTTACAGCCTACCACTAACCAGTGCAGGCACGGCGACGCCTACTACATTGCGCCTTCGGCTCCATTCCGCAGGCGCACATGCTGCAAGCGTTAAGGCAAAAGGTACCACGTGAATATTTTCAGCTGGTTCTTTAGAAAACGAGCGATCAAGAAACATGTCAGAGTGCTTGGTCCTGCGCTGAGAGAAAGGTATGGCTATAAGAGGGCTTATACGGCGACGGAAGTTACGGATACAGCAACCTCATTGAACCTGTGGACTTCCCCCAATAAATCGGACACGCGCCATCAGCTAATTCCTTCGAACTCTAGCGGAGTCCGGTAGCCAAGGCCACTGTGCAGCCGGTGGCTATTATAGAAGTCTTCAATATAGTCACTTATATGCTTTCGTAACTGTCTCAGCGTCACAAAGCTGGTGGCGTGTAGCAATTCTCCCTTCAACGTCTTGAAGAAGGACTCCACCTCCGCGTTGTCAGTACACTGCCCAGGGCGATTCATGCTGTGGCGCACCTGATGCCGATTCAGCAGAGCCTGTGTTTTATGAGCCCGATACTCGATGCCTCGGTCGGTATGAAATAACAGGTCTGAAGCCGGTTTTCGGGTTTTGAAGGCCTCCCTGAGCGTGGCCCTGGCGAAGTCTGCATTCAGATTCTCTCCCAGTCGCCAACTGATGATTCTCCGTGAAAACAAGTCCAGCACCACCGCCAGGAACACGTATTTCTTGCCCAGCTTGATGTAGGTGACATCGCTGCTCCATTGCTGGTTTACCGTGACGGGCTTCTCGGCATTCAGACGATGATTCGGCAAGGCTTTCAAGTCATCACGCAGCTTCGTCAAACGCCGGTATACACGGGCTACTCGAGCTTTCATGCCCCATTCCTGCATCAGCTTGGCCACTCGATTTTCACCCACTTCAACGCCCTCACGTCGAAGCGCCTGGTAAACCCGAGGACTGCCGTATCGGCCTTTGCTCTCGTTGTAGATGCGGCGGATCTTCAACAGCAACTCCGCATTCTCAGCGGCTCGTTGACTGGGCTTCCGGTTTGCCCAGGCGTAGTAGCCCGATCGTGAGATCTCCAGGTGCCGACACAGGGCCTTTACTCCGTGTTCCCGTCGGTGTTTCCAGACGAATCGGAACGCTTCCGTCGTTCCTCGGCCTGAAAACGTTGAAACTTTTTTAGAATGTCGTTTTCCTCCTGAAGCTCCGATATCCGGCGTTTCAGGCGGGCAACCTCGTCCTGTTCCTGGATCTTCTGCTTGGCCTCGGCTGGCGCTTTCTTGACCCGTTTCATGGCGAACTTTCCTTCATGGTATTCCTTGCGCCAGCGTGACAGCATGAAGGGGTGGATATCCAGCGCTTCGGCTACGCTTTTGACACTTCGGTGGGCCTGGTGACTCCACTCCACCGCTTTGACTTTGAACTCAGTGCTGTACTGCTGAGTTTTCTTCCCCGTGATCATCTCCGGCATCGGTTTTCTCCTATTGCGGAGTTATCGATGCGTGTCCACTACACTGGGGGAAGTCCACTGCCTGATAAGTATCTTTGTTATGCCATCGCGCTTTACTGCACAAAAGAGGAATACGAGCGAAGTACAACTCACCCTCAATCAATGGTTATGGATTATGCAACGGCCAGAGCAGTGAGCTTCAACGTAGCGATTGTTACTGCTGTCGGTGGTGTTTCAGCCGAGAGCGGAGTGTCACCAGGCGGCGATGCTGGAGATGGGTTTGGCGGTGGTGATGGCATCTAGGGAAATTGCCCCGGTGCGAGTCTAGCCTTAACAAGTGCATCAAATTCGTTCCGGCCCGATGGGCCTCCACCGGACGGCTTTTTCTCCGCTTCGCTGCGCAAAAGCCGCCGTTTATGCAGGCGTTATGACATATGAGCATGGAAAAGATCATCAAGAATCCTGAAGACTGTAACGATGCTGAGCTTAAGTCATTTGAAGAGCTGGTGACTGAGGGCGGAGAAGTTGCATTGGCAGGTCTTCGGCAAAGAATTCAACGCGCAGAGAAGCTTGTCTTCATCAATGATGGCAAATGCGTGGCCGTTGGAGCTATTAAGAACCCTAATGCCGGATATAAAGCTCGTGTATTCGAAAAGTCGGGGGCTCTTGAACAAGGCAGGTATGAATATGAGCTCGGCTGGCTGTATGTGTCTGAAGCAGCGAGAGGCAAAGGCTATGGGCGTGCTTTAATGGAGTCAATCATTCACACGTTGTCTGGCAAGGCATGCTTTGCCACAACTCGTGAGGATAATGATTCTATGCATCATTTGTTCAATAGGTTCGGCTTTTCGAAAATTGGACAGCCATATAGAAGTGAAAATGGCGACTACTCACTTGTCCTTTACGCAAAGCCATAACAAGGCCAGGCACGGCGACGGCTTTTCCGTTGCGGCTTCGCCTTCACTACAAAGCCGCGCGTGCTGGCGGCGTTAAGCACAGGGAGGTAGAGTGTTGGTCAGGAGTATTGCCAAGGCGACTTCAAGCTTGATGTGGCTATTGGCAGGCTTGGTGTCCTTGGTCGTTGGCATGGACCTCTTGCACGACGAGAGTCCATCAATTTCAGTCTCAGGGATTTCGGCCAATTTTGAATTCGCAATTGGTTACCTAACAGTCGGGGCTCTATTTTTGCTTGAGGCTGCGCTGACGTTTTACGGTAAGAAGCTGGCGTTGGTCCTGTCCATTCCAGTTGCAGTGCTGATGGCGGTATTTGTATTCGATGAGCTTGGCGAACTTTGGGATGGAGGCATGGTTTCGCTCAAGTATCTAAGCTTATACGGAGCCATGCTTTTTGCGTCAATGCTTACCAGTGTCCTGGTGACTTGGTCTAGTGTTGGAGCAGGCCGGACCAATGCTTAACCATGCCAGTCACGGCGACGTCTACTACATTGCGGCTTCGCCTCCATTTCGTAGCCGCGCGTGCTGAGCGGCGTTAGCACCAAAAAGTTCAGATATGCCAAAGGTTAAGAAAAAGCTCACTCCGGCTCAAAGGAGAGCAAAGAAAGCCGAGAAGGCAGAGCGGCAAAGGAAGTACCAGTGGGTCTTTATGAACGGCAAGCAAGTCAGAATAAAGCGGCCACCAACCGTGGATGGTATGCCTGCAGACCAGTTCATTGAGGAGAACGCCGATCCGATCTGGCTCCACCAGAACGGGCTATGGGAGCTGATGCCGGTCGAAGACGCTCTTATTGGTTTAGAGCCGTCTACCGAATCATATACAACAGAAGACGAGGACGGATTACCGTTTTGACTTTAGCCACAGGTGTTCAGTTGCGCAGTGCTAACCAGGCCATCCACCGGATGCCAAAACCTCCGCTTCGCTCCGGTTTTGCCACCGGTGATGGCGGGCGTTATAAATAAGGGAGTAGCCATCGATGGAGTGGAGCAAGGACGATTACCTAATCACTGACGACAAATCCAAGGTGCAACTGGATATCGTCCACCGTTTGCTCGCTGCAACTTATTGGGGTGGCCGCCGCCCCAGAGAAACCGTAGAGCGTATGATTGCTGGCTCTATTTGCTTCAGTCTTTACCGTGGTTCCACGCAGATTGGTTTTGGGCGTGCAGTCACCGATAGTGCTACGTTTACCTGGGTAGCGGACATTGTGGTTGAGCCAGAGTTTCGGGGCGCTGGCCTGGGACAGTGGATCATGGAATGCTTGGTTGCACACCCGGCCATAAAGGGAACTCAAATGGTGTTGCAAACTCGGGATGCTCAAGGGTTGTACGAGAAGTTTGGCTTCTCTGGAAATAGTGCTCTCATGAGCACCAAAGTCACTGATTTATAACAAGTCGCAGCAGTACGCGGCCGATGGCCGCCGGACGCCCTTTTCGTGGCTCCTTCGTCGCCACTCCAAGGGCGCCGCTGTGCTTCGGCGTTGTACGAGTAGGTACTGATGAACTTTGAGATTGGACGATCAGAAGATTTTGTAGTTGAGCACTGTTATTCCTGTGCTGTGCCCGGCTATTTGATCGTCTCTCCATTGGCTGCAGTCGAATCGTTGGATGCTCTGCCGAGGCAATCGGTCGAGAATCTTGGCCCTCTGTTGGCCAATGTCACCTCGCTGGTGAAAGAAACAGTGAATCCCTTGCGCATCTATTGCGCTCAGTTTGGGGAAGAGCAGTCTCAACTTCATTTTCACATTTTTCCCCGGGGAGCAGCCCTCACTGAGGAGTACCTAAAGGCATTTCCCCACCATGCTTCACAAATTCGGGGTCCTATTGTTTTGGATTGGGCCAGGGACCGCTATCGTTGTACCCAGGAAACGGTGTTTGAGACGGTTGCGGGTGTCATTGGCCAACTGCGGGAGTCTTGGACCGTACAACAAATCGCTTAAGTACGTTCCCGGCCTGACGGCCGTCCACCGGACGTCCCTGACGGGCCGCCGCTTAGCTTTGCGTTAAGCCAAAAGGAATTCCGTGAATAAAGAGTTGCAGGAAATTCTGTCGGCAGCCAAAGATGTTGCTATTCGCTTCAAAAATTTGACGGGTAAGCCACTTGGGATCACGGGTGAAATAGCTGAATTCAGCGCCGCCAAATTGCTTGGCTTGGAGTTGGCGGAGGCAAGGCAGGCAGGTTATGACGCTGTCGATAGTTCAGGCCGAAAGATCCAAATCAAAGGTCGGTGCCTGCCCGAGAAGCCAGGACCCGGGCAACGACTCGGTTCAATTCGTCTCGATCATGAATGGGATAGTGTCCTTTTGGTTTTGCTGGACCAGAGTTTTGAGGTCATCGAAATGTGGGAGGCAGACCGTCCTGAAGTGCAGGAGGCAATCCTCGCCCCGGGCTCTAAAGCACGAAATGAGCGTGGCGCTCTGGCTGTTGGCAAATTCAAACAGATCGGAACCAAGGTGTGGCCTACATAAAAGGCTTAACAAATAGTTCCAGTTCGTTCCGGGCCTGACGGCCCTCCACCGGACAGCCTTGTCGCCGCTTCGCTCTGCCAAGGCTGCCGCTGAACAACGGCGTTGTACTTCATGGAGAGTTGAGTGAAGAGTTCTGCAGAACAGTTCGAGCGGCTCGTAGCTGCGTTGCTAAAAGCCAACAACTTTACTATTTCTGAGGCGACAAGCCCGCGTGCTAGATTCGATTTCGAAGCAAGGTTGGCCCAAGATCATTGGGCTGTAGAAGTTAAGTATTATAGGACCAAGCGGGCACAGCCTTCGCTGATCGAGAAAGCAGCTTTGGCCTTACTCGAATCGGCGCAAGCAGCGAATTTCTCAAAGGCAATGCTCGTGGTGTCTTCGTATCTTGATCCGGAGCTCCGAGAATACCTAGAACAGAAACACAAAATAGTATTTGTAGATCGAGTCGACCTCTCGATTTGGGCTAGCCACGCGCCAGATTTGGTTGATCCGTTGGCTGCTCTATTAGAGGAAGCTCCCTCAAGCGGAGGAAGCAGCAAAGCACGAATTGATCCGACACTTTCCTTTATAGCCACTGCTACCCCGCCACCGATTTCCGACGAGGGTGCAGCCCTTTGTAGAGAGCTGCGGGCACTTGGAAAAGGTAAAAAGCATTGGAAAGCCTATGAGGAATTGTGTGAGCGAATTCTGCGCTTTCTGTTCCCTAATGACCTTTTGGGGTGGCAAACACAAAAACGTACTGATGATGGATTGAGCAGGTACGATTTGATTTGTCGATTATCACCGACAACCGATTTTTGGAGTTTTGTCGATTCTCAACTTGCTTCGAGGTACGTACTGTTCGAGTTCAAAAACTATAATGCCCCGATTAAACAGGGTCAGATACTTACTACTGAAAAGTATCTGCTCCCCCGTGCCCTTCGCCGTCTTGGAATAATATTGAGCAGAAAAGGTGCCGATAAGGGAGCTCAGGTGACCGTTGCAGGAGCTATGCGTGAATCCGGAAAGATGATGTTAATCCTGGATGATGACCAGGTTTGTGAGCTCCTTCACGCGAAAGATCGCGGAGATGACCCTTCAGATTATTTATTCCAGCTTTCTGATGATTTCCTAATGACATTGAACAGATGAAGTACAACAAGTTGCTGCACTCGGAAAAATTACTCGCTACGCTCCTAATTTTCCGGTGAGCAAGGCGTTATCACACAAGGAGGTGCATGAATGAAGCAAACAGGTAGTTGTCTCTGCGGGGGCATTCAATACGAAATCAACGGTCCGCTGACTGATGTTCTGAACTGTCACTGTTCAATGTGCCGAAAGCTTCATGCCTCGGCTTTCAGAACCCGCGCTAAGGTGCAATCCTCGGATTGGCACACCGCCAAAGGTCAGGAGCTGCTGAAGTTTTACGAGTCTTCTCCGGGTGAGCACAAAGGCTTTTGCTCAAACTGTGGCTCCAGCCTCTATACCAAGTTCGATGCAGCCCCCGAGATCTATGGTTTCCCACTCGGAACACTTGATAGCGACCCAGAGGTAAAAGCAGGGCGCCATGTATTCGTGGGGAGTAAGGCTCCCTGGTTCGAGATTACGGACGATCTGCCTCAGAGTGTGGAGTATGACTGAGACAGTGATAACAAGCCGCGTCACTCGGACGGCCTTGTCAGGCCGCCGGTGCGCTCAGCGTTAGGTGTATTTATGAGCAACCAAGAGAAAGCTCTCGAAGCTATCAAACGATCAGCCGGCACCGAAGCGGGCGAGTACGGAATTGATGGGTTCGTTTCGCATCACCTGGAAGAGCTTCCAGAGAGTTATTGGCAGAAGCATCTAGGAGTCTCTGCACCATCCAATGAGCAAGTAATTGGGCTACTGGTCCTCAGAGAAAAATGGGATGACGAAGAGGTATACGACTTTACTCTTCCTGATGACGTGACGGATTACGTGGTTAGTGTGTCATTCGACGACGAGGGGAAAATCGAAGAAATCGTCATGGAGAGCTAGCCTCCACCTAACCAAGTGTTCCAGTTCGTTCCGGGCCTGAAGGCCCTCCACCGGACAGCCTTGTCGCCGCTTCGCTCTGCCAAGGCTGCCGCTGAACAACGGCGTTATGTGTTCACTGATTTCCAACTTAGGGAGCTGCTTTGGACTGGGAAGTGATTAACGGCATTACCGGGATTGTAAGTGCAGTTTGTGCAGTGGTGAGCTTGGCTTACCTCGGCTTTGAAGGTCGGCGCTCTACGCCAGTGGAACGGCATCCAATCCTGTCCATGCATCGTTTCATGTCCCTCGTCCTAGCTAGTTCGGGGTGGGCTCTTCTATGCTTAAGTGGTCTCTGGATTTTCGAGCCCTTCGGGTGTTGCCCTATGGATGAGGAGTACCTCAAATTATACGGCGTTGTTATAGCATTCCCTGCCGGTGTTATCTTTTTAGCGGGAATCAGGCTAATGCAACCTGGCGGCGCCACATAACCAATGCATCAAATACGTTCCGGCCCGACGGGCCTCCACCGGACGGTTTTTCCTCCGCTTCGCTGCGCAAAAACCGCCGTTTATGCAGGCGTTATGTGTGTTTGAGAACATGAAAATATCAATAGATGCGGGCTCCTTCCTGGAGCAACAAGAGATTCTGACTGGTGAAATGATCGCCAGGGTTGCTGACCATTTGGAAGCTGGTGGCCTTAAAGGGGATGTGCTGAAGGAAACAACCGGGAAAGTGGCCTTTGAAATAGCCTGCATGATTGATGGGGTCTCAGAAGTCAGCTTCGATGGTAGCGAGGCTCATCCATACCTAACGTTTCAAAGCGGGGACAACGAACTTGTCCATCTTGGCGGCAATTCATACATGCATGAGCTGGTGTACGGTATTCTGAATGCTATGTTCGACGAGAACACATAACCAGTCATTCCAGTACGTTCCGGCCCTAACGGGCCTCCACCGGACCGCCTTTTCTACGCTCCGCTCCGTAAAGGCGGCCGCTGAATATTGGCGTTATGTGGCAGTTCGTGAAGAGATTTGAATGGCCAAAAATTTGACCGAAGCGAAGGAAAAGCTTTTAAGCACGGAGTACCCGCGTTGGCGCAATGTGCTGTCTTGCGTGATTCTCGTGCTTCTCACCACGGGCATGGTTTCGGGTTGGTGGTATGCCTATTACACCGTCTCTGACATAGAGTGCCATAAAGGTATTTTGTATTTCTCAGCTGTGTGGCTGGCGGCGCAATGGGTCGTCATTGGCTATTTATATCGCTATCAAAATATTCCCGCGTTTGCTCGCGGTGCGATCAAGTTTCTGATATTGCTCGGTAATGTATGGTTTGGGCTTTTCGTTTTTTCGCTACAGCCGTGTGCTTAGTAGTCCAAGCACATAACCAGTCATTCCAGTTCGTTCCGGCCCTGACGGGCCTCCACCGGACGGCCTTTTCTCCGCTTCGCTGCGCAAAGGCCGCCGCTGAATATTGGCGTTATATGTAGGCGAAACTCGTGTACGAAGAACCATGGTCAGACATTAAAGACTACCCCGATAGGCACAGAGCAGCTTTAGAAGCTGAGCTAAAAGCTGAAATCGGTGGAGACCATGTATTAGCCAATCGGAATTTCGATATTGTGGCTAAACGTGAGGATCAAGATGATGTTCTAGTTTTGGCTGAAGGGAAATTTTATATCATTCATCTCACTTGGTCTGGCCATACTGAACCCGCACCTTACCCAAGGACAGAAGCGTTCGCGTCGAAGGAGCATCTTGATGCCAAGCTATTGGAGGATGTCCGGTGGTATTGAGTCATTCATATAACCAAACGGTCAACCGGACGCCAAAAGCGTACCGCTTTTGGTTCCCTTCGCTGCGCTACGGCGCCGGTTACCATCAGCGTTATGAGTAGAAAGTAATGGCACAGTACAAGCAGATCGAAAGTGCGTGTCACAACTGGGCTCATTCATTCCTGAGCCTAGAGAACTTTGATGAGCATGGCTATTTTGCAGAATCGCTTTACCAGAGCTCGAAGGCACAGAACCAATCAAAGGTTGTGATCAACCTGCTAACTGGGGAGGTTTCCCCGGGCCACATTAAGAACAGCAGACTTGCCGCGTTTACAAAGCACATACCTTGGCAGTTTGGTAAGCAACTGCGAAGTCAAAATGTAGAGTTAGCCATGGTTCGTTCAGCCCGCCTGGAGATCAGGTACGATCTCCAGGCGGGGTCGGTAGATTATCAAGGATATGTGTTTCGCGACCCCGGTTCAGCGCCGGTCGCAGTTCCGTATTGTGCAGAGGTCTACCTAATTGATGATCGCGGAAAACAACACGCAGCCAAGGTGAAAGAATGGTGGCGCTCGTGAAAACATAACAAGGTGGTAAGTGTCTTTTCAGATGAGAAAAACTATCGCTGTGCTATTGCTTTTTTTGAGCTGTTTCGCGATGGCGCTTAGCATTCGCTTCGTGAGTGGTGTTGAGTCTATGCCAACCGGCGAAGGAAATTGTAGTGCTATTTGCGGCCTTACTCTGTTGGCTGGTGAATGGTTTGGGGACGGTATCGGCAGATGGATGGCTGGGCTGCTGTGGCTAGGAGTAGGAATGTTTTTAGCTTTTATGGCGGGGTTGTGTCTGTTGCGTCGGAACAATTAACAAGTGCAGGCAGGCCTTCCTGATCAGGTTGGACAATGATGATCCCGAGGTCGCAATGGTAGGCCACGGATGCATGGATCCGAAATTCAAAGAGCTGGTGAGTCCAACTTATAGTGGTTGGGTGGCTACGGGTTTCCAGTATGAAGATGAGTAACCACATAACCATGCGGTCAACCGGACGCCAAAAGCGTGGCGCTTTTGGTTCCCTCCGCTAATGCTCCGGCGCCGGTTACCTTCGCGTTAATTGTCTCCGGGGTCTGAAACAAAGGAGTGTTGAGTGCCAGGCAAATATCCAAATAAAATCCGTACATTGCCGCTTTTCGACGGGCGCTTTGATGCTTACAAACTCTCCGCTGACGGCGCAGACGTATTGTTCGCCTCCTATCCGTCAGGAACCAGTATCCCGCCACATTCCCATGAGACGGAGAACCATGGAGTTATTATCCGGGGAGAGTTAATTCTCACCATAGAGGGACGAGTGGAGCGCTACGGTGTAGGTGACTGGTATTATGTTCCGGCGGGAGTGGAGCATGCTGCGGAGTTCGAGCAGGACACTGATGAAATAGAGTTCTGGTTTGAACAAGCCAATTAACCAAGCCAGTCACGGCGACGGTCACTACATTGCGGCTGCGCCTCCATTCCGTAGCCGCGCGTGCTGAGCGGCGTTGATATGACTCCCCACGTCAAGAGGCATGCACCAGTCCAGGCCCGTTTCAAAAGGACTTCAATTGAGAGACCTAAAGCAGCTCATCGAACTTGCGGAGGCAAATGAACGAGATCCGGCCACACTCGATCGAGCGATAGAAATCTATGAGCAAATAATCAATGAGCACGATTATTCGCATTACTCTACGATGGCCGCAGTAGCGCTTGATCGAATCGAGCAACGTGAAACTGCGCCGGCACGGATCAAGCAAGGTGAAACTCCGCCGGCACCGATCGCTAAACGAGAACGTTCGCAGGTTGAGCGCGTGCTTTTCCGACTAGCCATTTTATTCTACGTTGCCTCGCTGGTTCTGCCGGTCGATGGTCACTTCTTCGTGGGAGTGGTGATGCTAGTTTTGTCTGTTATCGGGTCAGCTTGGATGTTTCCTGAAGCGGTTTCTCGCATCCCCAGCGATCCTGCAGCTGCTTTCGGCCTAATTACCTTGCTTATTATGCCTTTCTACAACATTCTTTTCCTCGTTGCGCTGACAAGGTTTTGGGAGGCTGGCCGCTCACGATTTTCTGTCTTCAGAATTGTTTTTTACACCTGTACAGTTTACAGCTTGGTGTGGTCAGCTATAGCGGTGTTCACACACGTTGAGAAGTTTTACATTTCTGGGCTATGGGCAGCGGCTTTTCTATTTTTATCCTTGGCAGTTGCTATTTGCACCGAGAAAAACCTAACCAATGCAGGCAAGGGACGCTCCTGACGTCGCGCCCCTGCTGCTGGCGTTAGAAATTATGAAAGCATCCAGTGTCGCTTCGGTTTGCATTTGTAACCGGGTGACCGAACCCTTAACAATACATAGCACCGGAGGCCACTGGCGTGGCGTCGGTGTGCTTCGCATTACATATTTGATATTCTCATGATTTATATAAGGCTTCTGGTTTTAATATCATTCTACTTAATACCTGATTTTTCAAATTCCGGTGACTCCATAAATCTTGAAGATTCAATTATAAAGGCTATATCTGTTGAGCCCCGCTGGCATATACCCATGAATAAAGCTATTGAGGGCTATACGCCTGATCAATACATACCAGCACTAATTTCTATAGCATCATCCAATCGCTCAAAAAAGGTTAGAATGCGCTCAGCATACTGGCTATCTGGTTTTTACACTGATAATGGAAATAAAGGCTATCTTCACATTGACAGTCTAGAGGAAAATTTAGATATACTTTTAAGCACTCTCCATGAAACAAGCACATCACGAGCAGTTATTGCGATATTAGGAGGACGGAATTCTGGGGCAAGCTATGTACCTTGCTATATGTCAGATATTAGCCAAGAAAAAATCATTGCAGCCTTAGTTGATAGGAAAATGTTTATCCAGAAAGCAAAAGAAAATCACCCCAGCGAAGAAATAAAATGGAATAATGATTGGAATTATGAATTTAATGAGTTGAACTCGGCAATTCGAGCAACGGAGTCTTGCAATCTAAAAAATCTATAAACATGGGATTTTGTTACGCTGCGCTTTACAAAATCCAGTTATGGCGGCGTTAGGTTCCCGAGTTACCCACGGAGAGAGTGACAGGCACTAGTAAAGCTGAGACCCTCCCGAAATGGAAGGAACTCAGAGCAGTACAGATGACTTAGACCTCTGCCGCGTAGCGGCTTCGTCCAACATCGAATTTACTTGCTTATCTGTGATTGGATGAGATTTTTAACCTCGCAAATAACGTGAACTAATCCTCGAAATAAATACAGATCGTTATGACGCTGTATCGTCGTATGCTAGTTTTAGCCGCTTTTTTTATTATTGAGTAGTGAACAAGGTCATGTACGGAAGCTCGCGTATCAGCCGATGTTTTGAAATGGTGGTTTTCGTCGCGGATGTAACCGGACACGGGTCGCCGAAAAAACATTTACCACGGAAGTTTGTTCAATTAGATGAAAGGTGATGGTTTGATGTCCTACCTTAGTTCCTGCCGTTCGCTGGTCCCCCTGCAGTTAATGGTTTTGGTGTGTGTTTTACTCAGCGGATGTTACGACACTTCTTCCGGGACGCCCGACGAACTGGCCAATACCAGTGCCGACGATACGCCGACCGAGCAGGAAGCACCACCGCTCCCCACCGAGCCGGAAACACCACCGCTCCCTGATGAAGGATTCAAGCACCCCGGTGTCCTGAGCACCGATGCGGACTTCGACCGCATGCGTGACAAGGTGACCGGGGAAGAGGAGCCCTGGCTGTCTGGCTGGCAGGCGTTTATCGGTGACGGGTACTCCAGATTGGGCCGGTATCCCCGGACGCTGGAACATCTAATACGAGGCGCCCCCGATCAAAACTTCGCGCAACTCTTTGGCGATATCTGGGCGTCCCATGCCTCGGTGATCCGCTGGAAGATCAGTGGCGATACGGCCTATGCCGACCAGGCGGTTCGCTTCTTGAATGCATGGGCATCTGATCTGAAGAGCGTCAGCGGCCACGACAGAGCCCTGATCGGACTTTATACGTATCAACTGGTAAACGTCGCGGACATCCTGCGGACATACGATGGCTGGAGCGAGGCGGACCAGCAGCGCTTTGCCGACATGCTGTTAAACCTGTTTTATCCGGTTAGCAAAGATTTCCTCAATCGTCATAACGGTACCTGTAATTCCTATTATTGGGCCAACTGGGATCTGGCCAACATTGCCTCGATCATGTCCATCGGAATTTTCACGGACCGGGAAGACATCTACCGGGAAGGCCTGGATTACTTCTACGGGGGGATAGGCAACGGCGCTCTGGATTACCTGATGGTCTATAGACACCCGGGCAACATGGGGCAATATCAGGAAAGCGGTCGCGACCAGGGTCATACAACGCTGGGCATGGCCCTGTTCGGCGTGATCGGCAAGATGGCCCTGAACCAGGGGGACGACCTGTTCGCCTACAACAACTACCAACTATTGGCGATGTCCGAATACATCGCCAAGTACAACCTGATGGAAGAGGTTCCCTTCAAGCCCTACAACAACTGCGTCAACGTCAATCACACGGTCATATCGAGCTGGCCGCGTGGCCATTTACGGCCCGGTTGGGCGCTGATCGTCAACCAGTATGAAAACCGCCTGGGCATCGCCGCACCCTGGTCGAGGAAAATGGCTGAGAAGCTAGCGCCCGAGTACCGCGGCAATGGGGCCGATCAACCGTATTGGGGTACGCTGACCGAATCGCGGGATCCCTTTCCACCGGGCCGAGCGCCGCGTGGGCTGACCTCGACCGTGCTGAGCGGTGAGATCGTGCTGTCCTGGTGGGGCGCGACGGGTGCGGAAAGTTACCGACTGAAACGCGCCGAAGCGGCGGAGGGGCCCTACGACGTGATCGCCGAACGAGGCGCCGAAGAACTCCTGACGCATACTGATATCGATGTTCAGGACGGCAAAGAATATTTCTATCAGGTCACCGCCATCTCGCCGGAGGGAGAAAGCGAGCCGTCGAACCGCGTCGCCGTGACAGCGGGGCATCAGTTGTTGCTGCACCTGACTTTCGACAACCTGGAAGAAAACAGTGCCAATGGTGTCCTGGGGCAGGCGTTGGTTCTGGATGGTGTCGATGATGTCGTCGAACTCGATTCAAGTCTGTTTTCCAATCTGAGTGATTTCACGATGGCGGGCTGGGTCAACCTGGATGAGGCCAAGCCATGGCAACGGCTGTTTGATATCGGTGCCGATACCCTGCGATTCATGACTCTGGTGCCGTACAATGACAGCGAGCAGGTGTGTTTTATCATCACCAAGCTCGGAGTGGGGAAAGGGCACGACCATATAAGTCTGGACGATCGCTTGTGTGGCGGATCGCCGGTTATCGGGGAATGGATGCACCTGGCCATCACCCTGTCCGGGCAAACCGCCGTGCTCTACGTTAATGGCGAGGCGGTCGCTCGCCATGAGTCAATAAGACCGACCCCCGCCCAACTGGGTGTGCTCGACCAAGCCTGGCTGGGGCGTTCCCAGTTTGAGGCCGACCCCTTTCTAGGCGGTCGGGTGGATGATGTACGCCTGTACAGCGGTGCGCTCACGGCCGAGGAGGTTAAGGCTTTGGTTCTAATGGGCTCGCTCTAGGCTTCCTATATGCTGGTCGCCAAGGAACGGCGGTCCAGCCATGAGTCAGAATCTTGCGGATGAAAGCCCTGCATTTCGTTCGTTGGGGAAGAAGATGCCGTTGCGAGAGAGGGTTTAGCGGGCTGGCAGTTGGCATTCCTCAATACTACGCAAACCAGTTAACCAAACGCTGCACTCGGACGCCCTTGTCGCTGCGTCAAAGTCCCCGGTGCGCCAGCGTTAAAGCTAAAGGACGAGCATGCCCCAAGTTCACATCAGGACTGCTGAGTTAACCGATGCAGAAGCAGTGACGAAGCTGGTAAATCGAGCTTATCATCCTACAGCTGGATCGGAAGGTTGGACTCATGAATCAGCCTTGGTCAGCGGAGATCGAATAGACCAGGGTAAGGTAGTCACGGCGATCCAGTCCGGTACTGTCTTGGTAGGAAACAATGAGCGAGGCCTGGCCGGTTGCGTACAGGTTGAGGTAACTGATCGAGTGGCCCATACAGCGTGCTCATCGAGCCTTTGAATGAATTCACCATTTATTTGCCGCCAACTGTGCTGGGCTGAATAGACGTAACCATGCCAGTCACAGCGACGGCTAGCGTTATCTGTATCAATACCCCCCCCCCGAGAGAGATAGAAAAATGCTAGTCCCTAGCCATTTTAGAGAAGAAAACCAGGAAAAACTTCAGCAGTACATCAGGGAATACAGTTTTGGTGTGCTGGTGGTTGCTGACAGTGATGGTATCGACGCAAATCACCTGCCCTTCCATTTCAGTTGCAGCGAAGACCACCCACTTGGAACGCTGAGATGCCATGTGGCTCGTGTGAATCCTGTTTGGCAGCGAATTGAGAACGGTGCTTCGGTTCTTGCGATTTTTCAGGGGCCGGATGCCTACGTATCACCGTCCTGGTATGAAACCAAAGCGGAAACGGGTCGGGTTGTTCCAACATGGAACTATCTGGCTGTCCATGCGCAAGGCAAGGGTTTGATCTTTCAGGAGCACGCCTGGCTGAAAGAGCATCTTCATCAGTTAACGGATCTTCACGAGTCCAGTAGAGAAAATCCATGGTCTGTAGATGATGCTCCTTCCGAGTTCACCAGTCGTTTGGTTAAAGCCATCGTCGGTATCGAGATCAGAATTGAAACTCTCACAGGACAGGTTAAGGCAAGCCAAAACCACCCGGAGCGCAATAGAGCTGGTGTAAAGGCTGGGCTTGCAGAGGGTTCTGCCAGTGATTCGGCAATGTCTGAGTTTATCAGCTAACAATACTCGGCACTCGGCCGGCCTTTTCTTCGCTTTGCTCCATAAAGGCCGCCGGTGCGCTTCGCGTTGTACTGGAGGCTAGTGATTTGAGAAAAGTGTTAATGAGTGCCTGCCTCTTAGGGAAAAGGGTTCGATATGATGGTGGAAGCCTTGCCGTGACTGGTCAGATTGTTGAGCAGTGGCTATCTGAGGGGCGAGTTATTTCTGTCTGCCCCGAAGTCGAGGCAGGGATGAGTATTCCCAGGAGGCCAGCGGAGATTTTCAAAGGCAATGGAGACAATGTGTTAAAAGGCGAAGCTGATGTTGTTGAAAAAGATGGGGGCACGGTAACTCGTGATTTTTTAGCTGGTGCCTCTATTGCTTTGGATTTATGCAATAAGTTCAATATCAAAATTGCAGTACTTGCAGAATTTAGCCCCTCCTGCGGAAGTTCAGCCGTTTACGACGGGAGCTTCTCAGGTAGAAAAACTCCCGGTATGGGGGTTACAGCCGCTTTGCTACGCCAACATGGTGTTCAAGTGTTTAACCAGTATCAGATAGCTGATGCTAACGAGGCACTCCACTCGACAAGCGCGTGGAAGTAGTGCCTGCGAATGCATAGCAATCGCAGGCACTTAAGGGTCTCTAGAGAATATCCGTAATAGCGAAGTCCTAGCCAATACCAAGAAAGGAAAGAATCACTACCACGATAACTACTGCACCGACGATGTAGACGATATTATTCACGAGTAGATACTCCTTTTCACATATCCGAAATCGCGCTTGTTTGCCTTCCGTGTGGCGCGCTGTATAACTTCTTGCGGAGGCGACTCCTTTGCTTCTTCTCAGTTCAGGGTAGATTGTTGGCTTCGCATGGTCTGTTCGCTGGCGAACCGAGTTGCGAAAAGAAAGGTCAATGAATGATGCATAATACTGCGCCCTGAAAGACGGCCTTCCACCGGCCACCCGTTCACCTTCAGTTTGTATCGAACAGTCGTGCTCCTGGTCCTTCCTCCGCAGCGATATCAGCGGGGTTGCGCAAAGGGCAGCTCTTCAGTGACAGGCAGCCACAACCGATACAGCCATCAAGCTCATCCCGTAGCTTGCTCAGCTTGTCGATGCGTTCGCTCAGGCTGTTGCGCCACGCATCCGACAGCCGCTGCCAGTCGGACGCGGTAGGTGTACGGCCGTCAGGTAGCGACGACAGTGCTTCCGCGATCTCCTCCAGAGGGATACCGACCCGCTGGGCTACCTTGATGATAGCCACCCTCCTGAGCACGTCCCGCGCATAGCGGCGGTGACCGCTGGCGTTTCGGGTGCTCTTGATCAACTTACGGGATTCATAGAAGCGCAGGGCGGACGTTGCCAGGCCGGCGCGATCGGCGACGTCTCCGATGGTCAGTGTTGTCTGTTTGGGGTTGGCGTGACGCATTTTGAAATCAGCTCTTGACTTAAAGTTAACTTTAACTTTTACGCTTATGGCCACCGTAATTCAATACATAGGAGTGGAGCCATGAGCGAACATGTACCCGGGCAAACCGGACTTGAGTTGATCAATGGAAGTGCCCGCGAGGGGCTTTGGGAATCGGAATTGCTCGATCTGAAAGCGTACCTGGCACGGATTGGCTATCAGGGGTCAACCGAGCCAACCGAGAAAACCCTCCGCGACTTGCAGCGGGCGCATCTGGACGCGATTGCATTCGAGAACCTGGATGTTATCACCGGCGGGGAGATCCGGCTTGACCTGGCTAGCCTTCAGGACAAGCTGGTTTACCGTCGTCGCGGCGGGTACTGCCATGAGCAGAATATCCTGTTTGCTACCGTACTGGACCGGCTCGGGTTCCATGTGACTGGCCGCAGTGCGCGCATGCTGATGGGGGCCGATGAACGTGAACTGACCGCTATCGGCCACACATGCCTCAATGTCAGGATCGATGGAACTGATTGGCATGTGGATGTCGGCGTCGGTAATACCGGGCCTCGGGAACCCATCCAGCTGAAGGACGGGGTCGAGATTTCCCATGACCACTGGACTTATCGTTTGGAGAGGACCGACGCTGGCCGATGGCTGCTGCGCTATCTCAGGAACGATGGCTGGTTCAATCTCTACCAGTTCAGCGAGGAGCCCTATTACCGGGTGGATTACGAAGAACACAACTACAATGTAGCGACACGCGCGGAGTCACCCTTCGTGCGTCGGATTGTCGCGCAGCGTAATGGTGGAGATGTCCGGTATGCGTTGACCGACTGTGAGCTGAAAGTTTTCCGTCCGGGCGAGCCGCCGGAAAAACGCTCCATTCAACCAGCGACGATGCCCGACCTGCTCCGGGAGTTGTTCGGACTGGAGTTGCCACAGCAGGCACTGGAAATGCTCGCGGAACGGGCTCAGGCCACATGCGGTGCCGAAGTTGAGGAAGACTCGCTCGGGGCCTGATGATGGGGGGAGGTGGGTCCGGAAAGGGGCAGCGGGGCAGTCACTCAGTTCAGGCCAATGAACCGTGTGTTGTGTTTTTCGTGGCGCTGCCCCCCTTCACCTTTAAGCACTCAGCAACTGGCCGATGCGGTTCTCCGCTGCGGTCAGGCTTTTAGCCTTGTGGCTTTCGTCCAGCGCCAGGCCTTCGGCATGAATGAACTCCACATCCGTGATGCCAATGAATCCCAGAATCTCGCGCAGGAAACTGGTCTGGGAGTGATCCTCACCGTAAATTCCGCCGCGGCTGATGAAGACGTAGGCCTTCTTTCCGGTAATCAGCCCTTCGGGGCCATTTTCGGTATAGCGGAATGTGACGCCAGCGCGTGCGATGTGGTCGAAATAGGCGTGTAGCATGGATGGCACATTGAAGTTATACATCGGCACGCCAAGTACGATCACATCGGCATTCTTCACTTCTTCAATCAATGCGTCCGAGTAGGCGACGATCCGGCGTTGTTCCCCGGTCATTTCATCCGGTTTGGTAATGAATGCCTGGAAACGGTCCAGGCTGAGGTGGGGAACCGGGTCTTGGGTCAGGTCGCGTGTGACGACTTTCCCGTCCGGATTCTTTGCCAGCCACTCTTCGGCGAAGCGGGTGGCGAGGGCGGATGACTGCCCCTGGCCATTAAAGATGCTGCTCTGGATCTTCAGTAAGGTGCTCATGGTGCTGTCCCCTCCAATAGGATGATGATCGACAGTCAGTATTTCAGCATTGATTGATTTGATATAAAAATGTAAATAATGGCTTAAAACCATCGAATGAGATGATGTATGAGTGCCAAACCAACCCCTACTCCGCATATCAGCCTGGAGCAATGGCGCAGCCTGGTCGCCGTTGTTGACGCGGGGGGCTACGTCCAGGCTGCCGAGGCGCTGCACAAGAGCCAGTCATCCATCACCTATGCAGTGCAGAGGCTGGAGCACGTACTGGATGTGAAAGTGTTCTCCATGCAGGGGCGGAAAGCGGTGCTGACTCCGGTCGGCCAAATGCTTTACCAGCGGGCGCGTCAGTTGCTGGAGGATTCCCTGGGCATGGAGCGGGCAGCTGTCAGGGCGTCCGCAGGCTGGGAGAGCGAGATTGCGATAGCGGTGGAGGTACTGTTCCCGACCTGGCTAACGCTTGAGTGCCTTGATGCGTTCGGAAAAATCAGTCCCCAGACCCGGATCAATCTGTACGAAACCGTACTCGATGGCGGCGCGGAACTCCTGCAGCAAGGCAAGGTCGACCTGGCGATTCTGCCCAAGGTCCCGCCGGGCTATCGCGGTGAAATCTTGCAGCGAAGTGCGAGCATTGTCCCGGTCGCGCATCCCGATCATCCCCTGCACCAGCTTGAGCGTGAACTGTCGCTGCGTGACCTGCGTAAGCACCGGCACGTTGTTGTGCGCGATACCTCCGTTAAGCGCAGCGACAAAACCCATACTGTGGATGTGGCGCAGCGGTGGACGGTCACCAACATGGCGACCCTGATTGGTGCAGTATCCCGCGGGTATGGTTTTGCCTGGCTGGCAGCGGACAAGATCCGCCACGAACTGGAAGCGGGCGTTCTGAAGCCCCTGCCATTGCGTGGTGGTGAACGTCTGGCTGATTTTTATCTGATTTTCGCGGACAGCGAAGCCATCGGCCCAGGGGTTGAGCGCCTGGCCCAGGTTTTTCGCGACCGGGGCGAGGGCACAATGCTTACCAGATCAGTCGCACCAGAATGATCGCCACCATCACCAGGGTCAGCCATTTGATCCACAGTGCGCCACGGACTCCCATATTCACCCGCACCGCCACGATGGCGCCGGCCATGTTCCCGAGCGCCAGCACCAGCCCCATGCCCCAGAAAACCTGATCGTTGAGGGCAAAGATCGCCAGGGCGGGCAGGGTGTAGATCAGAATGATGAAAACCTTGATGACATTCACTTGGGGCAGGTCGATCTTCAGCATGCGGTACAGGACCACAACGAACAGCGCCCCAACCCCGACCTGGATAAAACCACCGTAGAGACCAATCAGGAAAAGCGCGAGGTATTCGGGAATGCCCAGCCGCTCCGGCGTCAGGGGGCGGGTATCAAGCTTCGGCTGTGGCAGCAGCATGAAAATGGAGGCGCCGATCATGGCGGCAATCAGCACGCCCTCGAAGATTTGCCGGGGAATCCAGGTGGCTGTCCAGGCACCCAGGAGGGCGCCGGCCACTGCCGGGATGGACAGGCGGATGCTGACCGCCAGATTGTGGTGACCGGCCCGGAAAAAACTGCCTACCGCCGTGATGCTCTGCAGGGTGATCGCCACCCGGTTGGTGCCATTGGCAATCTGGGCGGGCAGCCCGAGAAACATCAGCAGCGGCAGCGTCAGCATGGACCCGCCCGAGGACAGCACGTTGATAAAACCCGCCACACCGCCAATGGCCACCAGGGCCAGGATCTCCGGAAGACTCATGATGGGTCACTCAAGCCGTGGCGGCGTGCGGCATGCCCATACCGCGCCGGGCACTCCAGACCAGCAACGCCAGGAAGACCACCAGACCGGCCAGGTCGATCCAGATCATGCCATGGGGCCATAACATCAGCGCGCCTACGGGGAACATCAGCAGTCGCAGCCACCAGGACAGGCGATGTTCCAGATACCCTTCCATGCCGGCAACGATCGCGTAAATCCCGAACAGCGCAAAGGTAAACACCTTGATGGCCTCGGCCGGTGTACCCGACACCAGGGGAGAATAGGCAAACAGCAGCGGAATGATGTACAGGCCCTTGGCGATCTTCCAGGCGGTCAGCCCGGTGCGCATGGCGGGGGTGCCGGCTATGGCCGCTGCCGCGAACGCGGTGAGGCAGACCGGCGGCGTTACGTTGGAATCCTGGGACAACCAGAAGATGATCATGTGGGCCGACACCAGTGCCATGGTCAGGGCATGGGGCGACAGCGCCAGTTCCTGCAGCTGGGTGCTGAAGGTGTCCGGCACATCCGCCAGCAATTGTGTGGCGGTTGCCATATCCATGGGGGCATTGAGCAGGTTCATGCTGTCCGGCGCGGTGAGCATGAAGATGGCCCTGGCTTCCTCCGGCAGGTTACCGCTGACCATCAACTCCAGCAGCTGGCTCTGGGCGATCAGGCCATAGATGGCTGGCGCCGACAGTGTGGCCAGCACGATATAGGCGGCGGTGACCGGCAACCCCATGCCCAGGATCAGGGATGCCAGAGCCACCAGCGCGATGGTGATCAGCAGGTTGCCACCGGCCCAGTCGGTAATCATCAGTGAGAAGGTGTTACCGATACCGGTGGTGGAGATCACATTCACGATCAGGCCCACGGTGATCAGCAGGATCGCGGTGGTCATGATGTTGCGGCTGCCCTGGGCTAGGGCGTCCAGGATGTCCCTTGGCTTCATCGGGTTTTTGGTCAGCCAGGACGCCACCACCACAGAGATAATGGCAATGCCCGCAGCGTAGGTCGGGGTAAAGCCGTAGATCAGCGCGGCCACCAGGATGACCAGCGGCAACAGGTAATGCCAGCCTCCCTTGAGGACCTGGGCAAAGCTTTCGGCGTTCTCATCTTCCAGTTTGACGGCATGGCTGCGTTTGGCCTCAATGCGGACAAACATCGCCACGGAGAGGAAGTACAACAACGCCGGCAGCGCCGCCACGCCGATGATGGTGACGTAGGACACCTGGGTATAGGACGCCATGATAAAGGCCCCGGCACCCATGACCGGGGGCATCAGCTGGCCACCGGTGGATGCCGCGGCCTCCACGCCGCCAGCAAACCGGGCCGGGAAACCCGCCTTGCGCATCAACGGAATGGTGATCACCCCGGTGGACACGGTATTCGCCACACTGGAGCCGGACACCGAGCCCATCAGGCCTGACGAAAACACCGCCACAAACCCGGGGCCGCCGATAAAGCGGCCAGCGGCGCAGCGGGCCAGGTCGATGATGAAGTCCCCGGCGCCGGATTTCACCAGGAATGCGCCGAAGAGGATGAACATGAACACGTAGGTCCAGGAGATGCGGGCAATGGAGCCCAGCATGCCCTGACCACCAATGTAGGAGCGAAACAGCACCGTTTCCCAGGTCAGCCCCGGGAAATTGAATATGCCCTCCACGTACTGGCCCCACCAGGCCACGTAGGTGAGCGCCACGATGCACAGGCAGGGGATAAACCAGCCGGTGGTGCGGCGGGCGAACTCCAGCACCAGCACCACCGCAAGGATGGACACGACCCAGTCAGCGGTGGAGAACACCACCCCGCGGTCGTACAGCGCATCCTCGAACCCGATCAGGTAGAGGGCACAGCCCAGGGCCAGTAGTCCGAGCACCAGGTCCACCGAGAACACCAGCCGCCGGGTACCGGGCCGGTCGCTGCGCACCATGGGCATGGCCAGGGCACACAGCAGGCCAAACAGACCGAAATGCAGGGCGGAGGTCCACAGTTCCGAGAGCGTGGAAAAAGTATTGAACCAGAGATGGCTGAGGGCAATGCCAATGGCCAGCACAAAAATCACCCGGCCAATGACCGGGTGATCCAACCGCTCGGGCGCCTCCGTCGGGCTTTCCTCGCGGATCTTTTCCAGCCGGCTGTCTAGTTCCGGATCCTGGTCGGGGGCTGCGTTACTCACTCAGGTACGTGCCCCTATTCCGCGATCAGACGGTCCGGAATCTCGATGCCCTGTTCCTTGTAGAACCGTGCCGCCCCGGGGTGCAGTGGCATGGGCAGGCCGACAATGGCCTTTTCCAGCGCCATGGCCTTGGTGGCCGCGTGGATATTGTTCAGGAACGGCAGGTTCTCGTAGATGGTTTTGGTGATCTGGTAGACATCTTCTTCCGAGACATCATCCCGCACCGCCAGGATGTTGGGCTGGGCAATGGTGTTGATCACCTCGTCCTGATTGGGATAGGTGCCCGCCGGGATTTCGTACGGGGACCAGAGTTCGAATTCGCTGTTCACCTGGGCCAGCTGCTCTGCGGTGAAATTCAGGGTGGTGATGTCATTACCCATGTTGGCATAGGCCCGGGTGACTGCGGAAGCCGGCACCCCGGCTGGAATATTCATGCCGTCGATGTTGCCATTCTGCAGGGCATCCGCACTGGGGCCATAGCCGAGATAGGCCATATCCATGGCTTCCTGGTCGACGCCCAGCTTGCCGAGAATGAAGCGGCCGGATCCCTCGGTGCCGGAATTCCGGGCGCCGATGGAGAAGCTCTCGCCGTAGAGGTTTGCCATGTCGGCAATGGTGCCGCTGTCGGCCAGTTCGCTGCGAACCACGAAATGTTCCACGTTCTGCCACAGCATGGACACGGACCTCAGGTTTTTATAAGCCTTGGGTACCGGACCACTGCCACCCCACGCCCAGGCGCCGTAGAGGCCCTGGAGAATGCCAAACTGGATCTGGTCTTCGTCCATCAACTTCAGGTTCTCGCCGGAGCCGGCGGAGCTGATGGCAGACACGGAGATATTCTGGGTGGGCTCAAGTTTGACCTTGATCAGGGTGGAGATCGCGACCCCTACCGGGTAGTAGGTGCCACCAGTGGTTGCGGTTCCCATGATGTAGTTCCCCTCGGCCCGGGCAGTGAGGGAAATCCCGAGGGTCGCGGCGGCAAGCATCGCCGTGGCGGATTTCAGGAACTGGCGCTTATTCATAACGGTGTCCTTACTCGTTGGTCGGAACGGTTGTTCTTATGGCACTGTTTAATCCCGGTTAACTTAGACCAGGCCGCGACAATCGGCCACCTTATTGAGTAAGCCATTAGGCGTAGATGGGCTGGTGGCATGCATTGCCGGACGGTTGCCCGTGACACCATCGTGTTTTCCGGTACAGTGACCGTTATTCATCCACATCTCGAGAAGAGGCCGATGTATGACCGATAACACCTACACCCCACCCAAAGTCTGGAAATGGGAGTCCGCCAGCGGTGGCGCGTTTGCCAATATCAACCGTCCCATTGCCGGCCCGACCCATGACAAAGAGCTTCCGGTGGGCAAGCATCCGTTGCAGCTGTATTCCCTGGCCACACCCAACGGCGTGAAGGTGACGGTGATGCTGGAAGAGCTGTTGGCCCTTGGTTTTGAGGGGGCGGAGTACGACGCCCACCTGATCCGGATTAACGATGGGGAACAGTTCGGCAGTGGCTTTGTGGAGGTAAACCCGAATTCCAAGATTCCGGCGATGATGGACTACAGCACCAATCCGCCGGTGCGGTTGTTCGAATCAGGGTCGATTCTGTTGTATCTCGCCGAGAAGTTTGGCGCCTTTGTGCCCGAAGACGTTGCCGGTCGCGCCGAGTGTATGAACTGGCTGTTCTGGCAAATGGGCAGTGCGCCGATGCTGGGTGGCGGTTTTGGTCATTTCTATGCCTACGCCCCCGAGAAATACGAATACCCGATCAATCGCTACGCCATGGAAGTGAAACGCCAACTGGATGTGCTGGATCGCCAGCTGGCGGACCGACCGTACATTGCCGGCGATGAATACACCATTGCCGATATGGCGATCTGGCCCTGGTACGGGGCGCTGGTCAAGAACAAGGTCTACGAAGCGGCGGAATTCCTGGAAGCCCATACCTACACCAACGTGGTTCGCTGGACGGATGAGATCGCCAAGCGCCCGGCGGTGCAGCGTGGCCGTATGGTCAACAGGGCCTGGGGCGAGCCGTCGAGCCAGCTCCATGAGCGGCACGACGCCAGCGATTTCGAGTTCCGCACTCAGGACAAACTGGAGACTTCTTCCTGAACCGGTGCCCGCTTTAAGGGTTGGTCAGATACAGCGTGAGCTTTGGCCTTCCCGGCGAACTCTACATCGTAGTCTTTCAGCCTGAATACGTTCAGCCGGCGCTTCAGGGCGCTCAGTGACCAGGGCCAGGCGGCGAAGTTGCGGCCGTTCTGGTCCAGGTAGTAGCTGCTGCAGCCGCCGGCATTGAAGACGGTGGTTTGCAGGTTCTTCTGGACCCGTTGGTTGTGCTGTTTCAGCACCGAGGGTTTGATGCTCAGCTTGCTGATCCGCTTTTCCTTAATCTTCCACAGCCCGTCAATGATGTAGTCGAGCTGTGCCTCCGCCAGCCGTATAAATGAGTCATACACCAGCACGTTGGGGCCCAGGATCAGGAAGGCGTTTGGCGAATTCTCCAGTGTGGTGCCCAGGTACGCCTCCGGCGAGCTGCTCTTCCACAGGTCGGCCCAGCGTTCCCCGTTGGCGTTGAACACCTTGTTGCCGATGGGCGGGTGGGAAACGTCGAACCCGGTGCCCCAGATGATCACATCCACTTCGCGGCGTTCGCCGTTGGCGGCGATGACCGTATTGCCTTCCACTTTCACCAGCCCGCTGGGAATCAGCGAGGTGTTGTCGGCCTGCAGGGCGTCGTAATAGTCGTTGGCAAACAGGATGCGCTTGCAGCCGATGTCGAAGTTCGGGGTCACCGCCTTGCGCAGTTCCGGGTCCTGTATCTGCAGCTTCAGCAACTGCCTGGCGGCCACATTGACGGGCTTGAGGAAGGTCGGGTTACGCAGGCCGAAATTGATCACGTTCAGCGAGCCGGCGACGGCCTTGCGCCAGGTGCCCTGGATCGCCGGGAACCGGTCGATCACCTGTTTGCTGGTGTCACCCAGTTGCATGTCGGGCTTGGGCAGCACCCAGGGGGCTGTGCGCTGGAAAACATGGAGTTCCGCCGCTTGGGGCTGGATACGGGGCACGAACTGTATCGCCGAGGCGCCGGTGCCGATGACGGCAACACGCTTGCCGGTCAGGTCGTAATCGTGGTTCCAGCGGGCGGAGTGGAACATCTCGCCCTTGAAGCTTTCCAGACCCGGAATCGCCGGGATCTTTGATTCGGTGATCGGACCGGTAGCGAAGACCACGGTTCTGGAGAGGTACTGACCGCTGCTGGTATCCAGTCGCCAGAGGTGGCGTTCGTCGTCCCAGGCGGCGCGGTTCAGTTCGTTGTTGAACTCGATCAGCGGGGTGATGCCGAAGTCGTCGCTGACGTTTTCCAGGTAGTCCAGAATTTCCGGCTGTTTGGCAAACAGGTTGCTCCACTTGCTGCTCGGGGCAAATGAGTAGGAATAGAGCGATGACGGCACATCACAGCCACAGCCGGGGTAGGTGTTTTCCCGCCAGGTGCCACCGACCCGGCTGGCCTTCTCGATGATTTTGAAGTTGTGGTAGCCGGTTTTCTTCAGCTTGATCGCCGTGGCCAGCCCGGAAATGCCCGCGCCGACAATAAAGGTGTCGTAGACAGTGTCCGCGGCGGAGGCGTTGGTGTTTGAAGTTGCCATGTGTTGTGACCGTCTTTGAATTCTGTGGTTTTAAGGGCCTGCCGAGCGGGAATTACGCCCGCACCGGCGGGACGATTTCCTTGAGCAGGTAAGGTGTCAGCAGACCGGTCTCGGGATTGAGCAGACGCTCTTTGTAGTAGGCGAGATACTCGGAGGTATCGTGGTCGTTGGGGTGAAATCCCGGGCGCAGGTAATCGAAGACATGGCCAAGGGTGCTGCCATAGACGCCATCCCCGCGACCGATCAGCAGATCAAGGCTGCGCTTGGCATCTTTCCAGAACCGCAGGCTGATCAGGTTGCGCGGCCGGCGGATGAATGGAATCAGTACGCCGCCCAGGGGAACCAGGAACCAGATGGTGATCAGGGCCAGTGCAAACCCGCTGACGCGCAACGCATAGTTGCCCGAGAGCTGCTGGAAGACATCGTAGGCGATGTCCTTGTGCTCGGACTCCTCCAGCATGTGCCACATCCACAGGCCACGCTGCTTCTCGTCCTCACTGTGAAAGAAGTTCTCTTCGTGCTTCATCATGAATTCCGCCAGTACGGCGGTGAAGTGCTCAATGCCGGCCATCAGCGAGAGCTGCAGGGGTTGCGGGAACCGCCGGAACCCGTAGTTGAATACGTTCTCGGCCAGGAAGCGGTAGAAGGTCACCGGAAACCGGTGTTCTTTCAGGACCTCGTTCCACTCCTCGTGCACCTTGGAATGCAGCGCTTCCTGGCCGATCAGGGAGGTTACCCGCTGTTTCAGCACCGGGTCGGTCAGGAAATCGCGATGGTAACGGGCGGTCTCGATCACCAGATCTTCGCCATAGGTCAGAAAGATCGACAACGCTTCGAAGTAGGCGGACGCCAGTTCCGTGTTCACGTAAAAGTTGGGGTCGGCATCCCTGGCGTTGAAATCGAACTTCATGTGGCGGATGGGCACGTCAGCCTTTGGCGTCTCCGGTGGTGTTGTCACGGAGTCGAGTTTTTCGGCGGTTGCTGAGGTCATGATGGTTTCCTTGGGTGCCGTGGTCACTGTTGTGAGCCGCGTGGCTAAAGCATTTGTCAGGGTAAGAGATTAAAGCGACTAATTGTTCGGGTTCAATTCGGAACCCGGGGGCGCGCAGGGAGCGGTGATAGCGGCAGGTCTCCCCCTTCGGTGGGGCTGTAAGGACAATAATGCGAATGCTTGTTCGGATTTTTGCTTTTCCCCGGTTTGTCACTGGAAAGTCCACGGCCTGAGGGATGTGTTTTCGGGATTTGCGACTATGCTTTGCTCAGGGCCCTGCGTTGGATGCAGGGCAGCGACCTCATGAACTGGAAATACGGAGGACCTTGTGACAGAACGGAAGGTGGTCACCGTGTTTTACGATGAGCGGGTTCTCAATCACTTCCCGGATGTGAATACCGCTTTTCTGCCCGGACGTCTGGATAAGCGAATTCGCACGATCCTGTCCGGCCTCAATGTGCAATGGAAGTACCCCGAACATCCCGGACGCCTGGATGCGATCATGGATCTGCTCAAACGGGAGCCTATTCCCGGGGTGGCGTTCGCGGCGGGGCAGGCCGCCACCCGGGAGCAGCTGGCCCGTGTTCACACCATGTCGTTCCTGGACGATATTTTCTCCCTCAGGGATGAAAGTGCCTGGCTGGATGTCGACACCACTGCGGTATCGCCAGGCAGTGTTGAAGCGGCAGAGGTGGCTGCGGGCACGGCCATAGCTGCAGTGGAGTCGGTGGTGGCGGGCCAGACGGAGAGCGCGTTCGCAATGGTACGCCCGCCGGGGCATCATGCCGAACCGGCGCGGGCGAGGGGGTTCTGCCTGTTCAACAACGTTGCGGTTGCGGCGGCCCATGCTCAGGTGACACTGGGCTGCGAGCGCGTGTTGATCCTGGATTGGGATGCTCATCATGGCAATGGCACCCAGGATATTTTCTGGGCCGATCCCGACGTGATGTTTATTGATCTGCATCGGGCAGCGCCGTTCTATCCGGGGTCGGGCGCACTGCAGGATATCGGTGCCGGTCGGGGTGAAGGTACCACTGTGAACGTGCCACTGCCCGGCGGAGCCGGCGATGTGGCGTATTTCCGCGCGCTGCAGGAGATCGTAGTGCCGGCAGCGGATTACTTCAAACCGGATCTGATCCTGGTCTCAGCGGGCTTTGATGCCCACTGGTTCGATCTGGCAATGAATGTAAGCTATGAGGGCTTCGCCGCCATGACCGGGGTAATACAGACCCTGGCCCGGCGGCATTGTGATGGTCGGCTGGTGTTTGTCCTGGAAGGGGGATACAACACGGAATCCCTGTCACGTGGGGTGCATTCGGTCTTGGAGGTGCTGGCAGGCGGGTCGGTCCCCGATCCCCGGGTCTGTGGCATGGATGAAGTGGATCAGGCCATCGAGTTTCACCTGGGTGCTTTTTCTGACGACGAGAGGACCTGAAGTGGCGGCTTCAGAACACGACACTCGAATTCCTTTCCACGAGTTGGAAGGGTTGCTGAAAACGATTTTCGAACACCACGGCACCTCGCCGGCGGTGGCCCGCACCCTGGCCCATAACTGCGCCAGCGCCCAGCGGGACGGTGCGCTCAGCCATGGGGTTTTTCGTATACCGGGTTACCTGTCGACCCTCAGAAGTGGTTGGGTAAACGGCCAGGCGGTCCCGAAAGTGGAGAGCGTTGCGCCGGGATTTGTCGTCGTGGACGCCTGCAACGGGTTCGCACAGCCTGCATTGGAGGCCGCCCACAACCTGATGCTGAAGAAGGCTCGGGCCAATGGCATTGCCATGCTCGCGATTCGTAATTCCCATCATTTCGCGGCTCTGTGGCCGGATGTGGAGCCCTTTGCACGGGAGGGTATGGTGGCCCTGGCATTCGTCAACAGCATGGCCTGCGTGGTGCCCTTCGGTGGTAAAAAGCCTCTGTTCGGCACCAACCCCATCAGCTTTGCCGCGCCCCGGGCCGGAGCGGATCCCCTGGTGTTTGACCTGGCCACCAGTGCCATCGCACACGGTGACGTGCAGATCGCCGCGCGGGAAGGCAGCAGCCTGCCCAACGGCTGTGGCGTGGATGCCCAGGGCAACCCCACCACCGATCCGGCCGCGATCCTCAATGGTGGAGCGCTGCTGCCCTTCGGCGGCCACAAGGGTTCTGCGCTGTCGATGATGGTGGAATTGCTGGCGGCGGCGCTGACCGGCGGAAACTTCTCTTTCGAGTTCGACTGGTCACCCTATCCGGGCGCGAAAACCCCCTGGACCGGGGAACTGGTGATTGTCATTGATCCTTCCAGGGGCGCGGGTGGCGACTTTGCCAAACGCACCGAAACCCTGGTGCAGGAAATGGTATGGGCGGGCCAGCCCCGACAGCCCGGGGAAAGGCGCTATCTGCGGCGGGCGGAGGCCATGGCGCAGGGAGTGATTATTGGTGGGGAAGAACTTGACCATCTTCGTGAGTTGGCTGGCGTTGTGTGAGAGGCGGCTACCCTTGACGGCGATAGTCTGAGGGCGACTGGCCGAATCGACGCCTGAATGCCCGTGAAAACTGACTGTGGTCGCCGAAGCCACATGCCAGCGCGACGGCGATGATCTTGGCGGATGGATTCTGTAGCAGACGTCGTGCCCGCAGCAGTCGCTGTTCCTGAACGTACTGGTAGGGCGCCAGCCCAAAGCTGGCGCGGAACAGGCGGGCGAAATGGTAGGGGCTGAGGTTGAGCCAGCCGGCCATGGTGGCCAAATCCAGGGGTTGGCCCAGGGATTCGTCAATCCGATGGGTCAGCTGACGTTGTTGCGAACGGGAAAATCGCCCGCTGGCGGTCGGTTCCGGAAGGGTGTGAGCACCATAGCGGCCGGCGATCTGCACGATCAGCCAGTGTGCCAGGTGATCCATTGCCTGAGGCTGGCTGGCGGATTCCCATTCACTCATGTCCAACAGGCGTCCGGCCTGGGCGATCATATCGTCCTCAATCTGGTAACGTTCGCCAAGTTGCAGGGCCAGGGGCTCCCGGTCCCAGGTGCGTTCGACGCAGCGGTGCAGGTCCTGGTCGGTGAAGTAAAAATGCAGGAATTCGAACGGGCCGTTGATGCGCCAGAGCGACTGGCTGCCGGCGGGAAACAGGCAGACCGCACCGGGAAAACCATGGCTGACGGCCTGGCCGTTCACCTGCCGGGTGGTGTGCTCGCCGCCGCGGGTGTAGATGCTGAGGGCGTGATGACGGGGGCGCTCATAGCGGGCCTCGCCATGGTGATTGTGCCAGTGGGCAAGGGCGCGGCCGTCGTTCAGTTCCAGCACACGGCGGGGCGCTGCGCCGGCTGTGGTCAGCGCATGGACAATGTCCCTGGTTTCGTCTCGGCTCGTGGCCATTCCGTTCGGCTCCTGATGTCTCCTCACCTTTATCCCTCACTACCGCAAGAATCTTCCACCCTTTGACAGGATCTGACAAGTCACGGGTTACTGACCGGGCTATGCTCCGGAGTCCCTGTTGAATTGAGGAGCGTCTTGCCATGCCCATCAGTGCTCATTATGCCCTGACCGTTCTGATCTGGGGGCTCACCTGGACAGCCATTCGGCTGCAGGTCGAATCCGCTGCCGTGGATATCTCGGTGTTCTACCGCTTTGTCCTGGCCGCTGCGGTGGCCCTTGGCGGGCTGGCACTGTTGCGGCGACTGCCACGGCTGACCGTCAAACAGCATGGCTGGCTGGCGCTGCAGGGGCTAACGCTGAACAGCATCAATTTCCTGTTGATCTATCGCGCCGCAGAAAACATGACCAGTGGCCTGCTGGCAGTGGTGTTTTCCCTGGTGGCCCTGTTCAACGCCTTCAATGGGTGGTTGTTCATGGGCATTCGTCCCAATCCCCGCATCTATCCGGCGGTGACACTGGGCATTTCCGGTGTCGCCCTGCTGTTCTGGCACGATTTGCAGATAGGCAACGCCGCGCTGCCAGCGCTGCTGTTTGCGGCAGCGGGCACCTTCTGGTTTTCCCTGGGGAACCTGCTCAGCCTGAAGGTTCGCGAGGAAAACATTCCCTTGCTGGCCGGCAATGCCTGGGCGATGTTTTACGGTGCCGTTGCGCTGGGCATCTGGTGCCTGGTGAGTGGCGTTGAATGGGAGATGCCGCAGGGTGCAACGTTCTGGGGCGCGACCCTGTTCCTCGCGATTCCCGGGTCGATCGTGGCGTTCTTCAGCTACATCACCGTTATCCGTGAGCTGGGCGCTGACAAGGCCGGCTACGCCACAGTCCTGTTCCCGGTGGTGGCCCTGAGTGTGTCGACCTGGCTGGAAGGGTTTGTCTGGAGCGGTACCGCGCTGGCGGGGGCCTGCCTGGCGATCCTTGGTAACTACGTGCTGTTCCGCAAGCCCCGGGCCACGGCGAGACTGGCGTAATCGCTGTTCTGTTTGCGGTTTTGGGGCTAAGCTTCTGGTAGAGACAGGAGGGCGCTATGTTTGTGGCAGAAAAATACACCGGCCATTTAATTGAAGTGCTGGATATCCCGGCCCTGTTCGATCCCCACAGAACCCGCATCAAGGGCAGTATGCAGTACGGTGAGGAAGCCCAGGATCCGGAGTTCTATGAAAAGTCGGAGCTGGGGTTTCCCTCCGGTGAAGCCTTGCCGAAATGCTGGACCGATCCCAATTATCGGCTGAAGAAATGACCGTGTGTGTCGGATTAGGCGAAGCCGTAATCCGACCCCACCTGTTCAATTTCTAACCGGCCAAAGTTGAAACCCCACCTTCTTTTCTGTAGCCTTTATTTTAATTGAACGTTCAATTAATAAAATGTGAGCCGGAAAACAGCGAAGCCGCCATGCCGATTGTTGGAGTTAAAGACACACGAAAGCAGCAGTTGATCGACGCCACCATGGAGTCCATCGCCGAGCTGGGAATGCAGAACACCACCATCGTGAGCATCAGCAAACGGGCGGGGATGTCCTCGGGCATTATCAGTCATTATTTCGGAGGCAAGCAGGGCCTGATTGAAGCGGCACTGCGTTATTTGCTGGATCAGTTGGGCAGGGAATTGCGGGAGCGTATGGCGAAGACCGACGGCTCCCCGGAACAGCGGCTAAACTGCATTATTGAGTCCAATTTTTCTGAATTCCAGCGCTCGGCGCTGGCCGCCAAGACCTGGCTGAGCTTCTGGGCGCGCTCCATGCATGAGCCCGGCCTCCAGCGGCTGCAACAAATCAACAACGCGCGGCTGTACAGCAACCTGCGCTATTCCTTTGCCCGGGTGCTGCCAGCGGCAGACGCCACCGAAGCGGCGCGGCAAACGGCGGCGTTGATTGACGGCTTCTGGCTGCGCAGCGCACTGAGTCTGGATCCGCTCGAGAGCTTTGAGGCCGGCGAGCGGCTCTGCAAGAAATTCGTTCACGAGACGCTGGCGCAGGCAAGCGCCTGACACACGGTTCACAAGACCACGAAGTCATCAGATTGAGGTTACCCGCTATGTCACTGTCCACATCCGAAACCGTTGTTCAAAACTTTGTCCATGGCCGCTTTCTGGCCAACAGCTCCGGCGAAACTTTCCCGGTGGTGAATCCTGCCAACGGCCAGGTGATCTATCGGGTAGAAGTGGCCGATGAATCTATCCAGCAGGCGGCCATCGAGAGCGCCCGCGCCGGCTTCGCGGAATGGTCGGCGATGACCGCCATTGAGCGCAGTCGAATACTGCTCAGGGCTGTGGCACTGCTTCGCGAACGCAATGATGAACTGGCGGCCGTGGAAGTGAAGGACACCGGCAAACCCTGGCAGGAAGCGGAAGCCGTGGATGTGGTCACCGGCACTGATGCCATCGAATTCTTTGCCGGCCTGGCTCCGTCCATTGAGGGCAATCAGCAGGATCTGGGCGGTGATTTCTATTACACCCGCCGCGAGCCGCTGGGCATCTGCGCGGGCATTGGTGCCTGGAACTACCCGATCCAGATTGCCTGCTGGAAGTCCGCTCCGGCGCTGGCCTGCGGTAACGCGATGATTTTCAAACCGTCGGAAGAAACCCCGATGGGAGCCGTCAAGCTGGCGGAAATCTTTATCGAGGCAGGCGTGCCGGCGGGCGTGTTCAACGTGGTGCAGGGTGCGGCAGACGTCGGCCAGTGGCTGACCCATCATCCCGAGATCGCCAAGGTATCCTTCACTGGCGAAGTGGGCACCGGCAAAAAGGTGATGGCGGCTGCGGCATCGTCCCTGAAGGACGTGACCATGGAGCTGGGCGGCAAGTCCCCATTGATCATCTTTGACGACGCGGACCTTGAGAATGCGATCTCCGCCGCGATGGTGGGCAACTTCTACACCCAGGGCGAGATCTGCACCAACGGTACCCGGGTGTTTGTTCATGAGGATATCTACCCGCGCTTTATGGACCGCCTGTTGGAGCGCACCCGCAAGAACATCAAACCGGGTGACCCGATGAATCCGGACACCAACTACGGCGCGCTGATTTCCGCCAAACACCGGGATCTGGTGCTGGACTATATCGCCAAAGGGATCGCCGAAGGCGCCACCCTGAGCCACGGCGGCCGGGCGTTTGATCCGGAGGATTCCAAAGGCGGCTACTTCGTGGAGCCCACCATCTTCTCCGATTGCACCGATGACATGACCATCGTGAAGGAAGAGATCTTTGGCCCGGTGATGTCAGTGCTCACTTTCTCCGGGGAAGACGAGGTGATTGCCCGGGCCAACAACACCGACACTGGTCTGGCTGCCGGCGTGTTCACCAACGACATCCGCCGCGCTCACCGGGTGATTCACCAGATCCAGGCAGGTATCTGCTGGATCAACAGCTACGGAGCCTCCCCGGCGGAAATGCCGGTCGGTGGCTACAAACTCTCCGGCATCGGCCGCGAAAACGGGCGCGAGACCATTTCCCACTACACCCAGATCAAATCGGTGTATGTAGGGATGGAAGACCTCGACGCCCCGTTTTAATCCCGCTGGCCACACAGGAGAACGCGTATGACAGAAAATCAATACGACTACATCATTGTGGGTGCGGGCTCGGCTGGTTGCGTACTGGCCAACCGTCTCACTGAAGACGCGCGCCACAGGGTGCTGCTGCTGGAAACCGGCGGCAGCGACAAGAGCATCTTTATCCAGATGCCGACGGCCCTGTCCATTCCCATGAACACCAAAAAGTACGCCTGGCAGTTCGAGACCGAGCCGGAGCCGTACCTGGATAATCGCCGCATGCACTGCCCTCGGGGCAAGGTACTGGGCGGTTCGTCTTCCATCAACGGCATGGTTTATGTCCGTGGCCACGCCCGGGATTTCGACGAGTGGGAATCCGAAGGTGCGGAGGGCTGGAATTACCGGCAGGTATTGCCGTACTTCAAGAAAGCGGAAACCTGGGCCTTTGGTGGCGATGACTACCGGGGCGACAAGGGCCCGCTGGGGGTGAATAACGGCAATAATATGCAGAACCCGCTCTACGAGGCCTTCATCAAGGCCGGTGCGGATGCCGGCTATTTCGAGACCGGGGATTACAACGGCGCCCAGCAGGAAGGTTTCGGCGCCATGCACATGACCGTCAAGAACGGTCGCCGCTGGTCCACCGCCAACGCCTACCTGCGCCCGGCCATGGAGCGCCCGAATCTGACGGTGGTGACCCATGCTCTGGTGCACAAGGTGCTTTTGGATGGACAGGACGGCAAGACCGCCACCGGCGTGCGCTATGAGCAGGGCGGCAAGATTCATGAGGCAAAAGCCGCGGAAGAGGTGATCCTGTCCGCCGGTTCCATTGGCTCCCCCCATCTGTTGCAGCTGTCCGGTATCGGCAAGCGCGAGGTACTGGAAAATGCCGGCATCGACGTACAGCACGAGCTGCCGGGCGTGGGCGGGAATCTGCAGGACCATCTGGAGTTTTATTTCCAGTTCCGCTGTAAGCAGCCGGTCTCCCTCAACGGCAAGCTGGACTGGTGGAACAAGCTCAAAATCGGCGTGCGCTGGATTCTGCGCAAGGACGGCCTCGGCGCCACCAACCACTTTGAATCCTGCGGCTTTATCCGCTCCAAGGCGGGGGTCGAGTGGCCGGACCTGCAATACCACTTCCTGCCGGCGGCCATGCGCTACGACGGCAAGGAAGCCTTTGCGGGCGACGGTTTCCAGCTCCATATCGGTCATAACAAGCCGAAAAGCCGCGGCTTTGTGCATGTGCAATCCGCTGATCCGAAGCAGGCGCCGACCATTCGCTTCAACTACATGGAACATGAGGCCGACCGCGAAGGCTTCCGAGACTGTGTCCGCCTGACCCGGGAAATCATCAGCCAGCCGGCGATGGATGAGTACCGTGGTACGGAAATCCAGCCGGGTGTCGAGGTGCAAAGCGACGAGGAAATTGATGCCTTTGTTCGCCAGGCGGTGGAAAGCGCCTATCACCCATCATGCTCCTGCAAGATGGGCATCGACGAGCTCGCGGTGGTGGACCCGCACACTCGGGTTCACGGCATTGAAAACCTGCGGGTGGTGGACTCGTCCATTTTCCCGACTATTCCCAACGGCAACCTGAACGCGCCCACCATTATGGTGGCCGAGCGGGCAGCCGATCTGATCCGGGGCAAGGAGCCCCTGCAACCTTCTGACGCGCCTGTGGTGATGGATGACCAGTGGCAGGGGCGGCAGCGACCGGGACAGGCAAAGCGCGCTCTGAGTTAGCGCGCCGTCATCCCCCACCCGGGCGTGCAATGTGCCCGGGGTTTTGCAAGCCCTCAGGATTTCCCTATCAGCGCGACGGCATCCCGCCGTTTCCGGGCGCCGGATAGGCAAGTCCTGGGTTTGTGTCCGATTCGAAATAAGCAGCGCTTACAAAGTAGAGGAGGAACACCCATGCTGTTCACTAAAATGATGAAAGATAACCGGAGGTGCAGCGCATGACGCTCTGGTTATCCACCGGCCTGATTTTCACTTTCGCCGCCATTGTGCTGATTCTGTACAAGTGGTGGGACATCCAGTGCATTGGCGTAACGCCAGTTCGCACTTTCACCTTTATCGCCATCCTGTTCACGTCCGGGCTGGATGTGGGGCTGATCATGTTCCCGCTGACCGAATTTGGTGGTTACGGCGATCTGTCGGCAAGTCCGGAGTACGGCTTCGCCAACCCCCTGGCCATTGAGTTTGGCTTCTGGGCCTTCCTGATCTGGGGCTTCTATTTCCTGACCTGCTTCTATTTCGCGATCATTGAACCGCGGGTGCAGTTCTTCGAGATTCCGCTGGTGAAAATCGTCAACAACGTGGTGATCATCGGCACCTGTGCGTTTACCGCTTACCTATTGCTGGTGAACCTGCCCTGGTACCTCCCGCAACTCGGTGACGGTGAGTCCGTCGTGCCGGCGTTCTACTTCATTGTGTTTGCCGCGATTGGCCTGGCGGTCTACTCCAGTTCCAAGATCAAGTACGTGCGCATTCTCAGCCTGGGCTCCAGTGTGCTGTTCATTGCCCTGATCGTCGGCATGTGGTTCCGGGCGTTCGTGCTGGGCGCGGGCTCCCCTGGGGATTTCCTCGGCACTGCCGGACTGTTGGGTGAGTATTTCACCAACATCCACCAATTTGCTTTGCCGATCAATGACTACCACGAGTTTTACCTGTTCTGGTGGTTCGCCTGGAGCATTATGATTGGCCAATTCACCGCCCGTTTCGTCAGCGGTATCCGCACCTGGCAACTGTTGCTCGCCATGCTGGTGGTGCCGTCCATCGCCATCGGGGTGTGGTTCTCGGTGCTTTACCATTATCACGCCGAAAGTCTTGAGATCGCGGCGTTCACCAACCTGGCCATGATTACCGTGGGCGTGCTGATGGTGGTGAACTCACTGGACTCCCTGATCCGGCTCTACACCGACAACCTGAATATGACCGCCGAGCGCCTGGGCCGGGCGAACTACGTGGTGTTCAACTTCCTCGCGATGGTGGGCCTGACCATGCTGTTCCAGCTGGATTTCCTGAAGATTCAGTGGGTCGGCGCTCTGGTTATTGCCCTGTATTTTGCCTGCTTTGCCTACATCCTGACGAAGAAGCGGGCGGAAGTGATGGCCATCAAAGCGTCACCGAAAGAGAATATTCTCGACTTCCGTAAGATTGAACTTGCCGGTTAAAGCCCCATAAAGGGAAGCAGTAGTCGTTTCAGGGGATTGGAGCGGCTGCTGTGACGCTTCGGGGGACAGGTACACTGGCCCGGAGGTTCAATGGATAGGTAATGCCTATCTGTCGTTTGGAAATAATCAATTTTGACGAAGCGTCGAAAACCCGTATCTTTGTCCCCGTACTTTAATCAACACGCAAACGAACCAACAGGAGTTATCTTAAATGGGCGTGATTAACAGCGAGATCAAACCGTTCAACGCAACTGCCTTCAAGCAGGGCGAGTTTGTTGAAATCTCCGAAGCTGATGTAAAAGGTAAGTGGTCCGTATTTTTCTTCTACCCGGCCGACTTCACTTTCGTATGCCCGACCGAGCTGGGCGACGTTGCAGACAAGTACGAAGAGCTGCAGAAGCTGGGCGTGGAAGTGTTCTCTGTTTCCACTGACACCCACTTCACCCACAAGGCATGGCACGACGCTTCCGAGACCATCGGTAAGATCAACTACTTCATGGTTGGCGACCAGACCGGCACCATCACCAACAACTTCGGTGTGATGCGTGAAGGCCAGGGCCTGGCAGACCGTGCCACTTTCCTGATCGATCCGGATGGCGTTATCCAGGCCATGGAAATCACTGCTGAAGGTATCGGCCGTGACGCGGACGACCTGATGCGCAAGGTGAAAGCCGCTCAGTACGTTCGTAACCATCCGGGCGAAGTATGCCCAGCCAAGTGGAAAGAAGGCGAGGAAACTCTGGCGCCTTCCCTGGACCTGGTTGGCAAGATCTAAGCTCCTCCCCGAGAGTAGCTCAAGAGCAAAAAACCCCGGATTATCCGGGGTTTTTTGTGTCTGGGGAAACCGCAGTGCCACGGGCCTTGAGGCGATAGAACTCCTCGATGACGCCGGCCATGGCATCCGGGCAGTAAGGCCGCAGGCCGCTCAGTATTAGGTGTTTGGTAACTTCGCCCACGGCCTTGCCGTCTGCGGTCAGCTGGTACTCCAGCAGAACGTTGCCCCGCTTCCCGGCCGCCTCCAGCGTTGCGTTACTCAGTTCGAGGTCCGGCGACGGCAGATCCAGGTCGTTCAGGGCCAGGCTCATGCTCTCGTACATGACCATCGGGCGATCGGGATTGAACATCACCCCGTTCGACTCCATCAACGGCTTCAGGGTATGGGGGAAGTTCTTGCCGGAGGCGGCCACGTAGGCGCGGGTAATATCCTCGATCAGCTGCTGGTCCTCGGTGCGGGCGCCACTGCGGGTCACTTCGATATAGACCTTGCCGGCGTCATCGCAAACGTTAATACCGCTTTCGGTTTCCACAAACCGTAAGGGCACGTCGGCACCCAGCAGGCTACGAAATCTGAACGTCATGTTTTCCGAGAGCCCGAAACGGGCCAGAATGATGGCGAAGAGCAGGTCCCCGGGAACGCAGAAGCGGCGGGCATCCGGATCATGAATAGGGTTGAAGTCTCCCGCGATCTCTTTGGCGAACTGACTAGCCTGCAGGGCGGAGATATGTACGTGCCCGTCCTGGACGGTGTGGAAACGATCTAGAAACATGCGTTGCCTATTCTGAGTACCAGAGAGTGGTTATTCGGTGTCCTTGTTACACGATACGCTGACAAGCTGCCGTTGGGTATTCGCTATTGGTCAAGCCTGGGAAGCATCCACTGAAAGGGCATAGCAAAGTCCTATCAAACCGTTTGGGGCAATTAATTTGAGCATTGGCTTGCCAGTCCGTATCTTCATCGCATCTCATATTAATTGACCCGTTTCAATTTCAGAAACCCAGTTTCAGTCTCTAAAGGAGAAGCACGACTATGTTGGATGCCAGCATCAAGGAACAACTCAAGGCGTATATGGATAAGCTGCAGCAGCCGATCGAGCTGGTTGCCGCCTATGACGATAGCAAGAAGTCCCAGGAGCTACGTGAGCTCCTTGAAGAGCTGGAGCCCATGTCTGAGAAGATCAGCCTGCGCACCGAGGAAGATCCGGATGTGCGTCGCCCTTCCTTCGCCATTAATCGTGTGGGCACCGATATTGGAGTGCGTTTCGCTGGCATTCCCATGGGCCACGAGTTCACCTCGCTGGTGCTGGCCCTGCTGCAGGTGGGCGGCCATCCGTCCAAGGCCTCTCAGGAGGTGATCGAGCAGGTTCAGTCCCTGGACGGCGAGTTCGAGTTCGAAACCTATTTTTCCCTGTCCTGCCAGAACTGCCCGGACGTGGTGCAAGCCCTCAACCTGATGAGTGTGCTGAACCCGAAGATCAAGCACACCTCCATCGACGGCGCCCTGTTCCAGGACGAAGTCGAGAAGCGCGAAGTCATGGCGGTGCCGAGCGTTTATCTGAACGGCGAGAACTTCGGCCAGGGCCGGATGACGCTGGAAGAAATTGTGGCCAAGCTGGATACCAACTCCGATGCCCGCGAAGCCGAAAAGATCAACGGCAAAGACGCCTTTGAAGTACTGGTCATTGGCGGGGGGCCGGCTGGCTCGGCTGCGGCCATCTACGCTGCCCGTAAGGGTATCTCCACCGGGATTGCCGCCGAGCGCTTCGGTGGCCAGGTCGCCGATACCATGGGCATCGAGAACCTGATTTCCGTGCCCTATACCGAGGGTCCGAAACTGGTCAGCGCCATGGAGCAGCATGTCACTGAATACGATGTGGACATCATGAACATGCAGCGCGCCGAGAAGCTGATCCCGGCCAGCCGGAAAGGTGGCCTGCATGAGGTTCGCCTAGCCAATGGCGCATCGCTGAAATCCCGCACAGTGGTGCTGTCCACCGGCGCCCGCTGGCGTCAGATGGGCGTGCCCGGTGAGGAAGAATATCGCAACAAGGGTGTGGCCTACTGCCCGCACTGTGACGGCCCGCTGTTCAAGGGCAAGCGCGTGGCGGTGATTGGCGGCGGCAACTCCGGCGTGGAAGCGGCGATCGACCTGGCGGGCATCGTCGGCCATGTCACCCTGATCGAGTTCGGCGCGGAGATGCGGGCGGACGAGGTGCTGCAGAAGAAGCTGCGCAGCCTGAAGAACGTGGAGATCATCACCTCTGGTCAGACCACCGAAATCACCGGTGAGAACGGCAAGGTGAATGGCCTTCAGTACACCGACCGCAACACCGGTGAGAGTCACCACGTGTCACTGGAAGGCGTGTTCGTCCAGATCGGCCTGGTGCCCAACACCGAGTGGCTGAAAGGCGATATCGAGCTGAGTCAGCATGGTGAAATCATCGTCAATGACCGCAATGAAACGTCCATTCCTGGCGTGTTTGCGGCTGGCGACGCCACCACCGTGCCCTACAAGCAGATCGTGATCTCGATGGGTGAAGGCTCGAAGGCGGCACTGAGTGCCTTCGACTTCCTGATCCGCAACTCGGCTGAAGATGAGGACGATCAGGCAGCCTGATCGTCCGGAACTCCTGATGAGAGCAAGGCAGGCCTCCATGGCCTGCCTTTTTTATAGCTCCGGGCTATGGCTGGGTAGAGCCTTCCGACACATCGTCTTCGAGACTGCCTGAGAATTCAGGCTGAATGTCATCCCGCGCAAACAGGTGCCCGTAGGCGGCCCGAATTCCGTCCACGATAAATTCGTGGGGAACGTCGTCGAACACGCCGTGATCATTGACGTATTCCATGTGGGCTTCGCCGGATTCGGTGTATTCCTGGAAAATGGAATCGTTAACGCCATCGAATTCCAGTGGCTCCACGTCCATCAGCTCGCATAACCTGGCGTTGAAGGCGGGGGTGGCTTTGACCCAGCGGTCATTGAGGTACAGTTCAATGAAACCGTGCATGCGGAAGATATCGGACTGCAGGTAATCGATCAGCTTCTGGCTGGATAAATGATTGCGCACATCCGCCAGGCCCAGCCGGCTGGGAATGCCAACGGAACGCGCCGCCGCACCCAGCAGCACCGCTTTGGGAATGCAGTAGGTTTCGCCGCTTTCCAGTGCGTAACTGGCGCTGAACGTCCCGGGATCCGTCCGGAACACGTAGGGGTTGTAGCTCACGGTGTCCCGTACCGCCAGGTACAGGGCTTTCGCCTGTTCGACAGGATCATCCGGCACATTTTGCAACTGGTGACGAATCCATAAGCCCAGCTTGGGATCATCGTAGTCAAAAAACTCGGTAGGCTTCAGGTACTGGTCCATTTGTCGCATCCGGCGATGGTATCTTGTGATGATTGCGCAATGACGGCGCATTCATCAATGATGAATTCTGACAAACAGATTGGCCGAATTCTTAATCTGATCGGATTGCCTTCCTGGAAATGTCCGCTGTTCGGAACGGACATTTTAAACCCGGGCCGATCAGAATTGGCGAGTCAATCCAACGGAGAAGCCATTTAAGTCCGCGTCATCAGTGTCCAGATAGGAAATGTATTCGGCAGTCACGGCTAAATCTTGCTGAATGACCAGGTTGAAACCGAAGGCGTATGAGAAGTCTGAGTCATCCAGCGACTCACTTACTTTCGGAGCTTCGTCATTCCGATTTTCTTTGGTTACCGGGTTGAATTCGAGTTTTCCGCCGGATGCGGCGTAGCCAAGAGAGACGTAAGGGTAGAAACTGGACTCATTGGCGTAACCCAGCACAACATACTGGCCAATTGAGTATTCATGGGTCACATCGATGTCTTTGTAGTCGCCAGACAGAGTAGTGCCATCCGGTATTGTCCAACTATCTTCCGTGACACCAACAGCCAGCCGGGTTTCCACCCCTAAATACGGTGTGAATCTTATGCCAAATTTACCTGTTAAACCGTAGGTATCGAATTCAAGTTCATCGTCAACGTCAAAAGTGTTGTACCCAACGCCCCCGCTTACATAAATCCTGTTCTCCCAGGGCGAAGCAGCATGAGCGTTCAATGTGAAAGCGCAGCCCAGAGCGATCAATCCGATCTTCTTACTTAGTTCCATTGGTCACTTTTCTCCATTTTCCTTTATTGACGTTGCTTGATCGCCTAACCAATAGCACAACGGTTGTCAGCCATGTGGCGAATTTTCAATTGCGGTACAAATAGCTACAAATCAGATACGTTTAGAATCAGGTCGCTTTGACACAGGCAATTCCGTGGCTCAATTTCCGGCATTGTGGCAGTCTGGGAGGGTTTCAGGGAGAGGGGGTAATGGATATGACGCTGCAAACACTTCTGGGAATCAAGTTACCTATCATCCAGGCGCCGATGGCGGGGGTTCAGGGCAGTGAACTGGCCCTGGCGGTGTCCAACGCCGGCGGCCTGGGGTCGCTGCCCTGCGCCATGCTGGGTGCCGATGCCTTGCGCGCCGAGCTGGAAACGCTGGCGGCGGGTACCGCCAAACCCTTCAATGTGAACTTCTTTGCCCACAAGCCGCCCGAGCCGGATGATGCCCGGGAACGGGCCTGGCGGGAAGCGCTGACGCCATACTACCTGGAGTACGGTATCGATCCGGAAGCCATCCCCGCTGGCGGTGGCCGCACTCCGTTTAACGAGGAAGCTGCCGAACTGGTGGAGACCTATAGGCCGGCGGTGGTCAGTTTTCATTTCGGGCTACCCGAGAACACCTTGCTGGAGCGCGTAAAAGCCACGGGCGCCAAAGTCATTTCCACCGCAACCACGGTTGAAGAGGCGGTCTGGCTGGACGAACGGGGGGTGGATGCGATCATTGCCCAGGGGCTGGAGGCGGGCGGTCACAGGGGAATCTTCCTGACCCGGGACCTGTCCACCCAGATGGGTACATTTGCGCTGCTGCCGCAGGTTATCGAAGCAGTGCGCTGCCCGGTTATTGCTGCTGGCGGGATTGCCGATGCCCGGGGCATCCGTGCGGCCATGGATCTGGGGGCCGCCGGAGTCCAGTTGGGCACGGCATTCCTGCTGTGCCCGGAAGCCACTACACGCCCGATCCATCGGGAGGCACTGAAAAGCCCGCAAGCCCGTCACACCGCCCTGACCAATCTATTCTCTGGTGGGCCCGCCCGGGGCATCATGAACCGGGTGATGCGTGAGCTTGGCCCGATGTCCGGGGTTGCTCCGGCGTTTCCCCTGGCGACATCGGCCATTGCACCCTTGCGAGCAAAGGCTGAAGGGGCGGGATCCGGTGATTTTTCACCCCTGTGGTCCGGGCAAAATGCGTCCGGTTGCCGGGAAGTGCCAGCCGGTGAGTTGATTCGCCGGTTGGCTGAGGGGTTATGATCGGATTCTTTGCCGACATGTCACTGGCCGCCATGCTGGGGCAGGTCTGCGGTCTGATTGCCCTGGGCTTCTGCGTTGCCGGATTTGCCAACAGGAATGACGACCGGCTGATGGTGCTGCTGATTTCCGCCAACGTTGCCTTCGCCCTGATGTTCGCGTTCTTTCAAAGCTGGACCGCAGTGGCGTTGACGGTGCTGGTGATCCTGCGGATTGCCCTGGCGCGTAAGTTTCTGGGCAGTTGGCGCATCATGACGGTGATTCTGGCGGTCAACCTTCTGGTGGCTGCGGTGACCTGGCGGGTACCGACGGATGTCTTTCCACTGACAGCCGCAGTTCTGGGTACGGTGGGTATGTTCATGTTGCGGGGCATACCGTTGCGGATTGTGCTCGGGCTGGCGGCACTGTCATGGATGCTCAATAACATCGTGATTGGCTCGGTGGGTGGAACCTTGGCCGAGGGCATGGTGCTGGTGACCAACATCATCACCATTATTCGCCTCCATCGCCTGAAGAAAAAGTATCCGGATGTAATAGAGCCGCTGCTGGGCGGAGAGTCTGATCGTCGTTCGTAATGTCGATTTAATGAATCCGCGCACGACAACCTGCCAAAAGATGTACGACACTATTCAATAGTTTTATCCCAATAACTTTATCGTCAGCTATTGGATCAATGAGATGGATGCTCTGGATCTGGACGTTCTTTACCGCCAGCACTCAAGGCAGGTGCTGGCGACGCTGATCCGTTTGCTGGGGGAATTTGACCTGGCAGAGGAGGCGCTGCAGGACGCGTTTGCAGCCGCCGCCCAGCAGTGGCCGGACCAGGGAGCGCCGGATAATCCGCTGGCCTGGTTGATTCGCTGTGGCCAGAACCGGGGCATTGACCAGATCCGACGGCGACAGACCGTGCGCTTCCACGCCGACGAACTGGCTCGGACCATGGACGAATCCGACACCCCGGACCTGGCGGATTCGTCCCTGCAGGATGACCAGTTGCGACTGATCTTTACCTGTTGTCACCCTGCGCTGGCGGTGGAATCGCAATTGGCGCTGACGCTGCGGGAGGTCTGTGGGCTCACCACGGAACAGGTGGCAAGGGCGTTGTTACAGAAGCCCACCACGCTGGCCCAGAAGATTGTCCGTGCCAAGCGCAAAATCCGCGAGGCGGGCATTCCCTACGAAGTCCCCGACGACAAGCGCCTGCCGGAGCGTCTTGGGGCAGTCCTCCATGTTATCTACCTGATGTTCAATGAAGGCTACGCCCGCACCGAAGGGGAGGGGTTGATCGACGCCAGTCTGACCGCCGAGGCCATCCGCCTTGCGGAATTGCTTGCAGTGCTGATACCGAACGGCGAAGTATTCGGATTGATTGCCCTGATGCGCCTGCAGGACGCCCGCAAGGCGGCCCGGGTGGATGAGCGCGGCGAACTGGTGACGCTGGAAGACCAGGACCGGACCCTGTGGGACAGGGACGAAATCCGACTGGGCAAGGCATGGTTGATGCGGGCACTGGGGCAGTCGCCGGCTGGCACCTACACCCTGCAGGCCGCCATTGCCGCCGCCCACGCCGATGCAGCGAGTTTTGAGGAGACGGACTGGCACGACATCACGGGTCTCTATGATTTGCTCTACCAACGTTCGCCGACGCCGGTTGTTGCCCTGAACCGGGCCGTGGCGGTGGCGATGCTGGAAGGGCCGCAAGCCGGCGTAGCTCTGCTGGAGGGTCTGTCTTCCCACAAAGCCATCCAGAACTACCACCTGTTTCACGCCGCCCTGGCCGACCTGCACCGACGTGCCGGGCATGGAGAGCAGGCTCGGGTGGCCTACGAACGCGCGTTGTCGCTGGCAAACCAGGCCCAGGAAAAGCGTTTTCTTCAGAAGCGGTTATCCGAGATGGGGCGGGGCGACGGGCAATAAAATTCCCGTTCGGTGTCGAAATCACCGACCGGCGGACGACAAGGACACGGGACAAGACAAAGGAGACCCCCCATGAAATACGTGGCATTGGTTTACTACCGGGAACAGATCATCAATGACATGACCGAGCAGCAGTGGCATGACCTCAATCAGGAGTGCATCCGTTGTGTGGAGAATCTGGCTGACAAGGGTAAGTTCCTGGCCGGCCAGGCGCTCCAGCCGGTGGGCAGTGCCACCACCCTGAGGGTCAGGGATGGCGAGGTTCTGATGTCGGATGGTCCCTTCGCTGAAACCAAAGAACAGCTGGCAGGGTTCTATCTGCTGGAGGCCCGGGATTTGAACGAGGCGCTGCAACTGGCAAGCCATATTCCGCCGGCGCGCCTGGGCAGTATTGAAGTTCGTCCGGTGCGGGACCTGCCACCGAAGGACTGAATGGAGCCAGCGGACAATCAGACAGGAGATTGGAACATGACCTATGTGGATGGTTTTGTAGCCGCGGTGCCAACCGCCAACAAGGAAAAATACATCCAGCACGCCAGGGACGCTGCGGTGGTATTCAAGGAGCACGGCGCCCTGAGCCTGGTGGAGTGTTGGGGGGACGACGTGCCCGAGGGTAAGGTCACCTCCTTCCCGATGGCCGTGAAGTGTCAGCCTGAGGAAACGGTGGTGTTTTCCTGGATCACCTGGCCGTCGAAGGAAGTGCGTAACGCCGCGATGCCAAAGGTGATGGAAGATCCGCGCCTGCAGGCCGACGTCAACCCCATGCCTTTCGATGGCAAGCGGCTGATTTATGGCGGCTTCCAGATGGAGGTGGACGAATAGGCCGGGATCCCCGACTGGCCCGCTGAACACTCGGCAACCGGGAGATTGGCCAATTCACCGGTTGCCGTAAATCGCTAACGTTGGATCATGGTTGGCCCGAACCCATATTTTAAGGGACAGGGCCAGAAAGATTTTATCAGGAGCGAGGCCGCTACCATGAGCCAACAACATTTTGATGTACTGATTATCGGCGCCGGCGTTTCCGGCATTGGCATGGCGTGCCACCTCAACCGCGAGTGTCCGGGCAAATCGTTCGCCATCCTCGAACGCCGCCAGTCTCTGGGCGGTACCTGGGACCTGTTCCGTTACCCGGGCATCCGTTCCGATTCCGACATGTTCACCTTCGGCTACAATTTCCGTCCGTGGACCGGTGGCAAGGTGCTGGCGGATGGCGCCTCCATCAAAAATTATGTGAAAGAAACGGCCGAGGAAAACGGCGTCGACAAGCACATTCAATACGGTCTGGCGGTAAAAACCGCGGACTGGTCCAGTGCCGACAAGTGCTGGACGGTGACTGCCGAGCGGGAAGAAACCGGCGAGACCGAAACCTTTACCGCCAGTTTCCTGGTGGGCTGCACCGGTTACTACAACTACGACAAGGGCTATAAACCCGACTTCCCCGGCGAAGAGGACTTCAAGGGCGAGGTGGTTCACCCCCAGCACTGGCCCGAGAATCTGGACTATGCCGGCAAGAAAGTCGTGGTGATCGGCAGTGGCGCCACCGCCATTACCCTGGTGCCGACCATGGCGGAGGAGGCGGCGCACGTCACCATGCTGCAGAGGTCGCCCACCTACCTGATGCCGTTGCCGTCTACCGATAAGGTGACCCTGGGCCTGCAGAAAGTGCTGCCCGCCAAGGCGGCCTACAAGATCACCCGCGCCCGCAACATCTCCATCGCGCGCCTGTTGTACGAGCGTTCCCGCAAGAGTCCGAAGGCCATGCGTCGGCTGTTCCTGAGCGTGATCAAGCATCAGGTGAGCGGTACGGCGGACATGCGCCACTTCACGCCGGACTACAATCCGTGGGATCAGCGCCTGTGCGTGGTCAAGGATGGCGATCTGTTCAAGGCGCTGAAGTCCGGTAAGGCCTCTATCGCCACAGACCACATCGAGCGTTTCACCGAAACCGGTATTCGCCTGAAATCCGGTGAAGAGCTGGAAGCGGACATCATCATTCCGGCCACCGGCCTGGATATTCAGATGCTCGGTGGTATCAAGCCGGCGGTGGATGGCGAGACAGTGGTGATGAAGGACAAGATCATCTATAAGAACGTGCTGGTGGAAGGCATACCCAATGCCGCCATGATCTTCGGGTACACCAACATCTCCTGGACCCTGAAGGCGGATATCGCCGCTGAATACCTGTGCCGCCTGATCAATCACATGGACAAGAAGGGTAGCCGTGTGGTGGTTCCGCGGGATACCGAGAACAGCCTTGGTGAAGATACCATTCTGGGCGCCCTTAGCTCCGGCTATATCAAGCGCGCGGAGGATCGGCTGCCGAAGCAGGGGACTCACGGCCCGTGGAAAGGCTCACAGAATTATCTGGAGGACGTGAAGATCCTGCGTTTTGATCCCATCGAGGATGGCTACCTGGAGTTTGATGGCGAGCTCTCCCGTGACGCGTCGGAGAGCTCCACCGGCTTCCTGAAACCGTTGCGGTCGGCGCTGTTCGGCTCATAATGGCTTACCGGGCCTGCGGGCCCGGTTACCTAAAGCATCTGTAAGTCGGTGCGGGAATATGTCAGGCTCTTTGGCCTTATTAATTGCAGTAAAGGCTATTGATGTATGTCGAAAACGGCCAGAAAGAAAAACAAGCCTCTGTGGCATCCGGTTTACTGGTCCTCCTGGCTGATTGTCTTCACGCTGTACCTGCTGTCGTTGCTGCCAATGCCGGTCAAGCAGCGCTTTGGCAAGCGCCTGGGGTGTTTTCTGGAGCGCAAGCTGAAATCCCGTTCCAGGGTGGCCCACACCAACCTCGCTGCCTGTCTGCCCGAGTTGGCCGAGGATGACCGGGAGCAACTGGTGCAGGATAATTTTATCGCCTGTACCCGTGGCTTTCTGGAAAGTACCCACGCCTGGTGGCGGGACATGTCCAGCTATTGCGAGAGCACGGAAATACACGGGCTGGAGCACGTGGAGGAGGCAAAGGCGCAAAACCGGGGTGTCCTGCTGATCGGCGCCCACTACAGCATTTTTGATTTCGCCCTGCCGCTGATTGCCTGCAAACTGGACAAGCCGGGGTATATGTACCGCCCCAACGATAACCCCGTCATTGATCGTATGATCGAAAAAGGCCGGCGCCGTCACTTCAATATTCGCTCGTTTTCCAAGCGCCAGCTGCCCAGGATGATGAAGTTCCTTAAGGATGGCGGCCAGGTGTGGTTTGCCTGTGACCAGGATTTCGGTCGCAAGACCGAGCTTTTCGTGCCGTTTTTTGGCGTGGATGCCGGCTGCATCACTTCCCCCAGCTATATTGCGCGGGAGTCCGGTGCGGCTGTGCTCTGTGTCAGCCATTTGCGGTTGCCTGATGGTCGCTATCGCGTGGAGTTTTCCCCCATTCAGGAAGACTTCGGCCAGGACGAAACCCGGGATGCCGAAACCTGGAACCGCTTTATCGAATCCACCATTCGGGAGTTTCCGGACCAGTACCTGTGGCTGCACAAGCGGTTCAAGAGCCGACCAGAGGGTGCTGCGAAGATCTATTAGAGAGCCATGTCTTCACAACCGTTTACCACCTCAGAGCTGGCGCTGCTGGTTTACCAGGCCGCACAGGACCGGGAGCGCTGGCCGGAGCTGGTCAGCGCCCTGAAGGAAACCGCCAATCCGTTCGATGAGGACCCGGTCTATCGGGATCGTGACGCCCGTAGCCGGATCATGGATGAGCTGCTGCCCCATATCAGTCAGGCGCTGGAGATGGAGCAGGCGATGCGCCAGGGCGAGACTGCCCAGGATCTGCTGGGGCAGACCCTGGAAATGTTACCGGTGGGCATCGCTCTGGTGGATGATGGCCTCAATATCCTGACCATGAACCGTCAGGCCGACATCAGCCTGCGCGAGAGTGGCATTCTCGGTAATCATGGCGGGCGCGTTCGGATCAACAACCGCGAACACCACCGTACTCTGCATCAGTCCATCCAGCAGTCTTTGCGGGCGGGCACCAGTCACACCCTGATGCTCAACGACCATAGTGCGGCGCGCGCGGTATCCCTGATGGTGTGTCCGGCGGATGTGGTGCGGGAGTCTGAGCGACAGGACGCTTCCGTTGTCACGCTGTTCATTTCCAATCCTGACATCAACAATCTGGTGAACGAGGCCACGGTCGCCGATCTCTATGGCCTGAGCTCGGCGGAAGCGTCTCTCACGCGGCACCTGATTGAGGGGCTGTCGTTGAGTGAAATGGCAGAACGCCGTGGTGTGTCGGAACATACGGTGCGCAGCCAGTTCAAGTCCATTTTCCGCAAGACCGACACCAGCCGTCAGGCGGAGCTGGTGTCGCTGATTCTGTCCGGACTTGCCCCGATCGGCAACAGCCTGCCGGAGATGACCGATCGCACCGCGTCCTGGCAGCGCGAGGATGAAATCGAAACTCGTTACTTCCAGACAGCGGACGGGCGAACGCTGTCCTATTGCCAGTATGGCGAGCCGGGCGGACGCCCGATTATCTTTTTCCACAGTGTGCGCGGGTCTCGCCTGGAAGTGCCCGGTAGCCTGGACGTCCTCCATCGCCTCAACCTGCGGCTGATTGTGCCAGACCGGCCGGGGTATGGCCGATCCGATGCCCTGGAGGATCGCACCACCCACCACCTAGCTGAGGACGTGGCGGCGCTGGCGGATCACCTGGAGCTGGATCGCTTCCTGCTGCTGGGGTATTCGCTGGGCGGCTTTCTGGCGCTGCATTGTGCGGCCCACCTGGGTGAGCGTGTTGAAAGGCTGGGGCTGGTGTCTGCCCTGGCTCCGCCCCAGACCGATCCCGGCGGGCGTCCGCTGAAGGGGCTGTTTCGTCTGGCTGTGACGTTGGCGGACAAAGCGCCATCGCTGGCGGAAAAAATCCTCAACCAGATGGCCCGGAGTATCCTGCGGAATCCCCGCAAGCATCTGGGATCGGACGCTGACCGGCGGCTGCTGGAAGACCCGGAAACCCGGGACCAGTATGTGCGGGCCATGGCGGAGTCCTGCAGTCGCGGCTCCGGAGGGTTTGTGGAGGATCTTAAGGCCGTGGCCCGTACCCCCGATCTCTCACCGGACCAGCTGAATCTTCCGGTTTATCTTTGGCACGGCCACCAGGATGGCCAGGTGGACGTGCAGCAGGCCATTCGCCTGGACGAATGGCTCACCAACAGCGAGTTGACCCTGTTGCCCGACGGGGGCCACTTCTTCATCTACGAACGCTGGGAGAAGATCCTCAAGGGTTTTGTCAGCTAACGCCCGGGCTAGCCGTCGTCAAAGGCAACACTGATCACATCCCGATAGTTACGAATGCGCTGCACGTAGTGAACCGGTTCATATCCCCGAGCATAACCGTAACGGGTTTTGGGGTAGTAGCGCTTGTCGGCCTTCAGGGGCAGCACTTCTTTCATGTCATCCCAGGAATCCGGATTTTTGCCCAGGTCCCGCGCCAGTTGGCGGGCGTCCAGCAAGTGACCGCGACCGATGTTGTAGCTGGCCAGGGCCAGGAAGGTGCGGTCTGGTTCCGGAATGGTATCCGGCAGGCGGCGATGACGATCGGCCAGGTAACGCGCACCGCCGTCAATGGCGGCCACCGGGTCGAGGCGGTCGGTGACGCCCAGGGATTGCGCGGTATTCTTGGTCAGCATCATGATGCCCCGAACCCCGGTGGCGGATACCGCAGCGGGATCCCAGTGAGACTCCTGGTAGGACAGCGCAGCCAGCAGGTCAGCGGGCATCCCGGTGGTGGCTTCCGCGTCAGCGAAGTGAGTGACAAATTTGGGAAGCCGCTCTTCAAGGCGGCGGTTCAGTGCTCTCAGGTCGACAAAATCAAACTCGCCGATGTAAGCGTAATACCGGCTTTCCATAAAACCGATGGCTTCATCGCCGGCGGTACTGTTCATCCATTCGCGGGCGCTGCCTGCCAGTTCCTCGGACCCGGCCGGGAGGTACCATCCCAGGTTCTTGCCGGAGCTCAGGTTCATCGCTACTTCAAGATGAGGGAAGTGGCGGCGCATGACCTGAACAATGTTGGAATCAGCCACGGTGCAATCGAGGGATTGCTCTGCAACCGCAGACAGCAATACTTCGGTTGTCCGACCGTCGTCCTCCTTGAATTCGACGCCCTCATGCTCCGTTGCCAGACTGTTCAGGGTTTCCACGTAGCTTGAATCCGCTGTCACCGTAATGCCTACGTCAGCCAGAGCCTCGGGCTTGCGGGGAAGCGGGCGCATTTCCCGATGGCACACCAGCTGTTCGGTAATTTCGGTGTGGGCCGGGCCCTGGGTGAAGCGTTCTGTCCGTGAGGGCAGGTGTGTCAGACCGGCTGCGGCAAGATGGGTGGCTCCGGATTCCAGTGCTTTTAGTACATCAGAGGTGGAATCATGCATGGTCCACTGCACCTGCCAGCCTTTACTCTCGGCAAAGCGGGTGACCAGGCTGTGTTCCGGGCCGATGGGATTTTCGTGACGATCCAGGTAGTAGGTCGTGGACCCATTGCGGGTGGCTACTTCCAGCACGCCGGTTTCTTCCGGTGGCGCCAGTTGCTTGGCAGATGTTCCGCTGGAAGTGTCGCTCTGGCCGCAACCGACAAGGGCAGTAGCGGTCAGGGCGACCAATGCAATTTTCAGGGTCGGAGTCATTGAAGACCTCTCTTGTTGTAAGTGACGTGTCTGGTTACGAACCCGTAACCTGAATGTATCACTTTGAATTCAACGAGGTGGGGATTGTCGGCTGTACAATCGCCAGTTTGGCCCAATCGGGGGAGAACGGTTTAGCGCATCTGCAGAGTAAATAATTATAAAAAGTTATGAAAAGCACCTATGGCTATTTCCCGGACCCTCTGTTACCGTGCCTGCATCCTGCCTCTAAGGATTTCCGCAGTTTCCGGCCCTGTGCCCTTTGCGACCTATCCGATACGACCTGTCAGAGGACGTCACCCCGTTAACGGCGCGTGACCGTAGTCGTCTATTATTCCATGAATTTTCATGGCATCTGCCCGCATTCGCCGAGAACGGTGGTCGTGGAGGCAGAACAATCAAGAGTTGATCCAATATGAGTTTTTCTTCACTCGGTTTGTCCGAGCAGCTGGTCCGTGCCACTTCCGATCAGGGTTATGATACCCCGTCTCCCATTCAGGCCCAGGCAATTCCTGCCGTGCTTTCTGGCCGGGATGTGATGGCTGCCGCCCAGACCGGCACCGGCAAAACCGCCGGCTTTACCCTGCCGCTGTTGCAGCGCATTGGTGAGAACCCGCGCACCGGCAAGGGTCCCCGTGCCCTGATCCTGACGCCCACCCGTGAGTTGGCGGCTCAGGTTCACGACAGTGTAAACCTGTACAGCAAATACGTTCCCACCAAGGCCGCTGTGGTTTTCGGTGGCGTGAAAATCAATCCGCAGATGATGAAGCTGCGCAAGGGTCTGGACGTACTGGTGGCAACACCGGGTCGGCTGATGGACCTGTACCAGCAGAACGCCGTTCGCTTCAACGAAGTGGAAATCCTGGTGCTCGACGAAGCCGACCGCATGCTGGACATGGGCTTCATTCGTGACATTCGCAAGATCCTTGCGCTGTTGCCGGCCAAACGCCAGAACCTGCTGTTCTCCGCCACCTTCTCCAACGAGATTCGCACCCTGGCCAAGGGCCTGCTGGATAACCCGGTTCAGGTGGAAGTCGCGGCCCGTAATACCGCGGCGGAAAGCATCAAGCAGTCCGTCTACCCGGTAGACCAGAGCCAGAAAACCGCCCTGCTGAGCAAGCTGGTGCGTGACAATGCCTGGGAGCAGGTGCTGGTGTTTACCCGTACCAAGCATGGCGCCAACCGCCTGACCCAGAAACTGGAGCGCGACGGTATTACCGCTGCGGCGATCCATGGCAACAAGTCACAGGGTGCCCGCACCCGTGCGCTGGCGGACTTCAAGCAGGGTGAAGTGCGTGTGCTGGTAGCAACCGATATCGCGGCCCGTGGCCTCGACATCAAACAGTTGCCCCAGGTGGTGAACTTCGAGTTGCCCAATGTGCCGGAAGATTATGTTCACCGTATTGGCCGTACCGGTCGTGCCGGTGAAAGTGGCCACGCGCTGTCATTGGTCAGTGCCGATGAAGGCAAGATGCTGGCGGGTATCGAAAGGCTGATCAAGAAGCAACTGCCGCGCAAGAGCGTGGAAGGCTTCGAGCCGACCAACAACCTGCCGCTCAAGCCCAAAGCCAAGGCCGATCCGAGCCGTGCCCGTAATCGTAACGGTGGTGGTAACGGCAAACCGGCCGGCAATGGCCGCAGCTTTGGCGCCAAGCCGGCTGGTCGCAGTGGCGGCCGCAGCCAGAACGGCGGCGGTGGTCAGGGCCGGCGTTCACCGGCTCGCCAAAGCGCGTAACCGGCCCCCGGCATTGCTGCAATAAAAAGGCGGGGCCGAAGCCCCGCACAAGAGAACGTACCTGCCGGAAACCCACAGACCGTGAGGTTTCCGGCGGGCACGGGGATCAGAACTTGTAGGTAAAGCCCACCATGTAAACCATCGGATCGATTTCCACGTCCGTGGTGATCTCGCCCACTTCCGTGTCGCCGGACAGCGCCGTGATGGTGGCGTCAGTTTCAAGATCTACCCACCAAATGGCTGCGTTCAGCCCGAAATGCTCGTCCAGCATGTAATCAACGCCCAGCTCCAGGGCAACGCCAACACTGTCATCCAGATCCAGTTTCGAACCGTCAACAGTGCCTGCAGGGGTGCCGAAGTTTGCCTGTGCCACGGAATCAATCACGGCATTGAGCGTATTGGTGGTTTTTTCCTCAAAGAAGGTAGTGTAGTTAACACCCACGCCAGCGTATGGCTGAAGCCGGGATGCGCTGTCCATGGGAAAATACTGAAGGGTCAGTGTGGGTGGTAAGTGTTTGGTTTCCGCCAGCTTGCCAACGCCGTCCAGGCCATCAGCACCGCTGATGTTGTGCTTGAATGGAGTGGCTCCCAGAACGCCAACGCCAATGTGGGAGGTGACCATGTAGGTCGCCGTGATCCCGAGCTGACTGTTGGAATCGACGGCCACACCGGTACCCGGCAACGCCAGATCCTGGCCGGCCAGCGGGCCTTTCCCTGAAAACGCCAGGTCACTACTGGAGTCATCCGGGGCTGCGTGGGCGGGGCCGGCCCGCAACATGAAATCACCGGCCTCATAGGCCTGAGCAACAGGGGCTGCTGCCAGAATGCCGGCAGCCATAACACTGAAAGTGAACGTACGGGACATGGACATCTCCTTGAACCTGAATAGTCGATGGCGACAGGTTAAGGACTATGGCGAGTGGAAACTTGATATGGCGCAAGTCTACGCGCCCGGTATCGGAGTGTTCGCTGAGAGATTGATTCAACTCAATAAAATGGCAGGTGAGGGGGAAGACGGCTTGTCAGCCGGTCTTCTTTTTGCCGTCCGGCACGAATACATCACGAACCGTCAGCGGTTTGCCATCGACATCCTGGACTTCCACCGGGCGAATGGTGCGACCGGTTTCACGGTCCCGAAGATCCAGCGGCGCCTGATCCGGCGCCGGGTTCCACTTGTCACCCCACTGGCGCAGGGCAATCACGATCGGGAACAGGTCACGGCCTTTCTCGGTCAGACGGTACTCGAAGCGGGAGCCGTGTTCGCCCACATCCACTTTTTTCAGGACTTCGTTGTCCACCAATCGGGCCAGACGGTCACAGAGGATGTTGCGGGCAATGCCCAGTTCCTGCTGGAAGTCCACAAAGCGACGGGTGCCATACATGGCGTGCAGCACCACAAGCAGAGACCACCAGTCCCCCACTTCATTCAGGGCACGGGCGACGGAGCAACTGGAATCATCAAAACGTTTTCTGGCCATATCGGGAAGTCTACCTAATAGGGTTGCATTTTAAAACCAGATTAAATAGGGTTGCATAAAGAAACCAGATTAATGAGGTTGCGATCTACTATGAGCATGAATCTTGGTCCTATGTTTGACCCCTTCGAAATCCATAACCTGACCCTGCGCAACCGCGTTGCCATGGCACCGATGACTCGCAATTTCTCGCCAGGCAATGCGCCGAGTCAGGAAGTGGTGGACTATTACCGTCGTCGCGCCGAAGGTGGCGTGGGACTGCTGATCACTGAAGGCACCACGGTGAACCATCCCGGCGCCAACGGTTACCCGAACGTGCCGTTTTTCCACGGCGACAAAGCCCTTGCCGGCTGGAAGGACGTTGTTGATGCGGTTCATGAAGCCGGCGGCGCTATCTTCCCCCAGTTGTGGCATGTGGGTGCGGTGCGCAAGGAAGGCACGGAGCCAGATCCGAAAGTGCCGGGTTACAGCCCATCCGGCCTGTTTGCGCCGGGCAAGCCCAACGGCAAGGCCATGAGCAAGGGCGACATTGACGATGTGATCAATGCCTTCGCCGACGCCGCTCAGGATGCCAAGGCGCTGGGTTTCGACGGTGTCGAGATCCACGGTGCCCACGGTTACCTGCTGGACCAGTTCCTGTGGGAAGGCACTAACCAGCGTGACGATGAGTACGGCGGCAGCATGGAAAACCGTCTGCGCTTTGTGGTGGAAATCATCGAAGCCGTGCGCCACCGCGTGGGCCCGGATTTCCCGATTATGCTGCGGTTCTCCCAGTGGAAGCAGCAGGATTATGAGGCGAAACTGGTCAATACGCCGGAGGAGCTGGAACAGTTCCTCAAGCCCCTGGTGGACGCCGGTGTGGATATCTTCCACGCATCGACCCGCCGTTTCTGGGAACCGGAATTCGAAGGTTCCGACCTCAACCTGGCGGGCTGGACCCAGAAGCTGTCTGGCAAGCCGACCATGTCTGTTGGCAGCGTGGGCCTGACCGAAGACTTCATCAGCGGCACCTTCGCCAGCAAGAAAGAAGCGGTGGAGCAGGCCGGCATCGACGAACTGGTGGAGCGTATGAACAACCACGAGTTCGAGCTGATCGCCGTTGGTCGTGCCCTGCTGCAGGATCCGGAATGGCTGGTCAAGGTGAAGGAAGGCCGCATCCACGAAGTGGAGGCGTTTGCCAAGAAGTCACTGGCCAAGCTTTACTGATTGTATGACGCGTTGACGTGAGCCCCGGCCAGCCGCCGGGGCTTTTTTGTGTCTGTCTGTGCTGTAATTTAACCTTGTTTCAAAACCCGTATGATTGACGGCCTGATCATCAAAAAAAGGATATATCATGAGGCCCGTTGCATCTTTTTCTGCCATGATTCTGGTTGTCTTGTCGTTAACCGTTGCCGGCTGTGCCACCGTCGGCCAGGACTTTGCCACCCACAATGTTGACCAGATCGAAATCGGAGAAACCACCCGGGCGGATATTCAGGACATGTTTGGCGAGCCCTGGCGCACCGGTGTTGAGGATGGCAAGCGCACCTGGACATACGGCAAGTACCGCTGGTCTGCCTTTGGTGACGCCGAAACAACGGACCTGGTGGTGCGATTCAATCAGGACGGAACGGTGGCATCCTACGTTTATAACACCACCGAATAGGCGCCAGGACGCGGGAGGCTGGGGTAATGGATGACCAGAGTGACCCGGCGAATATAGAGCAGTTACTGGACCGGTTGGAGGCCGTGGTGACCGACCGTTCCCACGTGTCCATCGGGGAAATGATGGATGCCATAGGGCGCAGAACGTTCGGGCCCGTGGTGCTTCTGGTGGGGCTCATCCTGGTTACACCGCTGAGCGGTGTGCCGGGAATACCGACGCTGATGGGGTTGCTGACCCTGTTGACCCTGGGACAGGTTCTGCTGGGGCGACAGCATTTCTGGTTGCCGGGGTGGCTGGTGCAGCGGAAGGTGGCACGCCAGAAGCTCTTGCAGGGACTGACGTTGTTGCGCCCGCCCGCCAGAAAGATTGATCGCCTGATCCGCCCGCGGCTTACCCTGTTGGTCAAGGGGCCCGGACTTTATGCGATGGCGCTGGGTTGCATGGTGATTGCCGTGGTGATGCCGGCAACGGAAGTTGTCCCGTTCAGCTCCAGTATTGCCGGCGTAGCCCTTGTGCTATTTGGCCTGACCATGATTTCGAGGGATGGCTTGCTGGCCCTGTTCGCCTGGGGGATCTCTCTGACCGGCCCCATCATGCTTGTCCGCAACCTTGGTGGATAAGTAGCAGGCCGAGTTGATAGGCGCTTCTGCCGCGATCTGATCGAACCGGGCTGCCGGGACAACCAGAGTCAGTCCCGGCAGATTGAGCGGTTTTAGCAAGAGTGGCAGAGGCCTGATCGATCAGCCCCGCAACCCTCCTACCAGTTTGTCGATACTTTCCTTGGCGTCACCGAACAGCATGCGGGTGTTGTCCTTGAAGAACAGCGGGTTCTCGACACCGGAATAACCGGTGGCCATGCCCCGCTTGAGAACCACCACCTGCCGCGCTTTCCATACCTCCAGTACCGGCATGCCGGCAATGGGGCTGCCGGGATCCTCGGCGGCGGCCGGGTTCACCGTATCGTTGGCGCCGATCACCAGCACCACGTCGGTTTCCGGGAAATCGGCGTTGATCTCGTCCATTTCCAGCACGATGTCGTAGGGTACGTGAGCTTCCGCCAGCAGCACGTTCATGTGCCCGGGCAGACGGCCGGCCACCGGGTGGATACCAAATCGCACGTTCACGCCCCGCTCACGCAGTATCCGGGTCATATCGCTGACTCCGTTCTGAGCCTGGGCCACCGCCATGCCATAGCCGGGCACGATGATGACGGAATCGGCGTTGCGCAGTTCCTCGCAGACTTCATCGGCACTGGATTCGTACACCGTCTGGTCCGGATCGGTAGCGCTGGCGCTGCTTGTCGTCTGGCCAAAACCGCCGAGGATCACACTGATAAACGACCGGTTCATGGCCTTGCACATGATGTAACTAAGGATGGCGCCGCTGCTGCCCACCAGGGCACCCACTACAATCAGCAGGTCGTTGCCCAGCATAAAGCCGATGGAGGCGGCAGCCCACCCGGAATAACTGTTGAGCATGGACACCACCACCGGCATATCGGCCCCGCCGATGGCCATGATCAGGTGAATGCCGAGCACCGAGGCAATGGCGGTCATCAGCACCAGGGAGATCAGGCCAAATGCCATGCTGTCGGTACCGAGGAACCAGGCCCCCAGCAACACGCAGGCGATAACCGCCACCAGGTTCATCAGGTGCCGGCCGGGCAGGGTGAGGGCCTTGCTGTCGATGCGCCCGTCCAGCTTGCCGCAGGCCACCAGCGAACCGGTGAAGGTCACTGCACCGATAAAGATGCCCACAAACACCTCCACCAGTTTGATGGTGTGTTCCGCTCCGACCGTTGCAATCAGCGGTTCGATGTAGCCGGAAAAGCCCACCAGCACGGCTGCCAGACCGACAAAGCTGTGGAGCAGGGCGACCAATTGTGGCATTTGGGTCATTTCCACCTTGTTGGCGATGGGAATCCCAATGCCGGCGCCAAGTAGCACCGCAATCACAATAGCGATAACGCCGCCGTCACCCACGCTGGCGAGGGTGGCCCCCACCGCGATGATGATGCCGGCGACGCCGTAGAGGTTACCGCGCCGTGCGGATTCCTGGTGGCTAAGGCCGCCCAGGCTGAGGATAAAACAGATACTTGCGACCACGTAGGCCACGCTCACCAATCCTGTGCTCATATCGGGCGCCTCCTACTTGCGGAACATTTTGAGCATGCGATGGGTGACCCGGAAGCCGCCCCCCACGTTGATGCTGGCAATCAGCACCGCGACAAAGGCCATAATGCCGACGGCAATATTCTCCGCCTGGGCCAGATGCAGAATGGCACCGATCACAATGATGCCGCTGATGGCGTTGGTCACACTCATCAGGGGGGTGTGCAGGGACGGCGTCACGTTCCAGATCACCTGCCAGCCGATAAAGCAGGCCAGCACAAACACCGTAAAGTGTTGCAGGAAGCTTTCCGGCGCGTGGGCGCCAACTGCATAGAGCGCGAGGGCCGTCACGATCAGCAGGGCACTCCTGCCAATCAGGCTGCGGCGGTGGGCGTCTTTCTTTGCCGCGGCCTTGTCGGCAGCCGACGGCTCCTCCGTGCCCGGCGCCGGTTTGGGGCTGACCGGCGCCTCCGGCTGGGGTGGTGGCCAGGTAATGTCGTTCTCCCGCACCACCGTCAGACCACGGATGACATCGTCTTCCATGTTGACCTGGGGCTCGCCGTCCTTCTCCGGGGTCAGTTCAGTGAGCAGGTGCACCAGGTTGGTGGCATAAAGATCGCTGGCCACCTTGGCCATGCGGCTGGGCAGGTCGGTGTAGCCGATCAGCGTCACGCCATGGTGATGGGCCACCGTGCCCGGCTCCGTCAGTTCGCAGTTGCCGCCACGTTCCGAAGCCAAATCGACAATCACGCTGCCGGGTTTCATGGATTTCACCATGTCGGCGGTGATCAGTTTCGGTGCAGGCTTGCCGGGAATCAGCGCGGTGGTGATGATGATGTCCACCTCTTTAGCCTGCTCAGCGAACAGCGCCATCTCCGCCTTGATGAACTCATCGCTCATCTGCTTGGCGTAGCCGCCACTGCCGCTGCCTTCTTCGTCCCCAAAATCCAGCTCAAGGAATTCGGCACCCATACTCTCGACCTGTTCCTTAACCTCCAGACGAGTATCAAAGGCGCGAACGATAGCGCCCATGCTGTTGGCGGCGCCGATCGCAGCGAGGCCCGCCACACCAGCCCCGATCACCATGATCTTAGCCGGCGGCACCTTGCCTGCTGCCGTCACCTGCCCGGTAAAGAAACGCCCGAAGTTGTTGGCTGCCTCAATCACCGCCCGATAGCCGGCAATATTCGCCATGGCGCTGAGGGCATCCATCTTCTGGGCGCGACTGATGCGGGGCAGACTGTCGATGGCGAACGAAGTAATCTTCCTGGCTGCCAGTTTCTCCAGCAGCTCCGGATTCTGCGCCGGCCAGAGATAGCTGACCAGAAACGCCCCCTCTTTCATCAAGTCCACTTCATGCTTGTTCAGGGCGGGGTTTTCCATGGGGGCGCGAACCTTCAGGATAAAGTCCGCTTCCTGCCACAGTAACGTGGTATCGGCCGCTATCGCCGCCCCCACTTTTTCGTAGGCTTCATCCGAATAATTGGCGGCCTCGCCAGCGCCAGCTTCGACAACAACCTCGTAACCAAGGCCAACGAGTTTGTGAACAGACGGTGGTGTGGCTGCTACCCGCCGCTCATCCTTGAAGATTTCTCTGGGGATACCTATTTTCATTGTTGGAATGTCCTCCGGGTTGCCCGATGAACCAGTTGTCTGGATACCCACATACTAGTTCAAGTTGACGGAATTGCCCGGAATACCCCAAAAAACGGTAAGTTACTTCACCCGTCAGGAGGACTGGTTCACCAGTTTTTCGATCTCATCCTGGGACAGGTTATCCAACATGGCGCCCCGGAACTGCCGGTTAATAAAACGCTCTGTTTCCTGCTGAATGGTCTCCCGCTGCTCCGGTTTTTCGATGTAATCCATGGCCCGGAACAGAATGTAGCGAATGGTCATGCGGGAAATTTCGTGAATGGTTTCCGGCGGCACGGCACTGACCAGTTGCCGCTCGATAATATCCTCCGCCATTTCCCGGGCACTGGCATTGAGCTGAGCTTCCAGGGCCTTGCGCAACAGCGGAGAAGGACCATGGAGTTCCCGCACCGCGACGGTGGTCGCTGAAGGATTAGATAGAAAGTAGTGGTACACAAACGCGACGGTATCGTGGGAAGCCTGCTCCGAAGATTCTGCCATTTGCCGGAGCTCCCGCACGCCGGACTTCATGTCTGCGGCGATGTATCCCAGCACCTGCAGCCCGAACTCGTCCAGGTTTTTGAAGTGACGGTAAAAGGTATTCGGATTGAGCCCCGCCTCGCGGGCCAGTTCCCGAAGTCCCAATGATGTCAGGCTACGGCTTTCGGTAATCAGACGAAGGCCAGCCTGTACCAGCTTCAGCTTCCCACCGGTTAAAACGTTCATGCGATTTCCACCCAAAGTTAATGGTCTGGTTGGGCGGGCAGGGCTTCCGAAAATGCTCGTAGCCAAGGATGGCGGAGAGCAAGCGTACATGGACGTACTCGCAGCGGTTTTCGGAAGCCCTGCCCGCCCAACCAGACCCTCCCGCGAAGTCCGGAAGCCCGGAAGACAGGACAATCAGTTGTCACGTAAGGCCAATAGACCGTTTCTAGATGAAGCGGAGTATACAGCTGTCTACCGAGACGTGTATACATGTGTATACCGTCAATCATCATGGCGAAACAGACAACAACAGGCAAGGCCAATGGGCCAGCGAACAACGAGGTAGAGTTATGAGTCAGTCAGCACAAATTGCCATCATCGGCACCGGATTCTCCGGCCTGGGCATGGGCATCAAGCTCAAAGAAGCCGGATATGACAACTTCGTGATCCTCGAGCAAAGCGACGATGTCGGCGGCACCTGGCACGAAAACCACTACCCGGGTTGCGCCTGTGACGTGCAGTCTGCCCTGTACTCCTTCTCGTTCGAACAAAACCCGAACTGGAGCCGCATGTTCGCCCAGCAAAAAGAAATCCAGGCCTACCTGCGTCAGTGTGCTGAAAAATACGACCTGATGAAGCACGTGCGTCTGAACACCCACGTGGCCGGTGCAAAGTTTGACGAAAAGACCCAGAGCTGGACCGTCGAAACCTGCGACAGCCCGAAACTGTGGGCCTACATGCAGGAAAAAGGACTCAACCCCGGCGACAAACTGGATCGCAAAGATAAAGACCTGCCAGAGTTCAGCTCTTTCAAGGCTGATGTTGTGGTCTCCGGCATGGGCGGCCTGAGCACCCCGGCCTACCCGCACATCAAGGGTATCGAGAGCTTCACCGGCAAGAGCTTCCACTCCCAGGACTGGGACCACAGCTACGACTTCAAAGGCAAGCGGGTTGCAGTGATTGGTACCGGCGCCTCTGCGATCCAGTTCGTCCCGGAAGTGGCCAAAGAGGCCGGTCACCTGGACCTGTACCAGCGTACCCCGCCGTGGATCGTGCCCAAGCCGGACCGCGAGATCCGTCCGCTGGAGAAACTGATGTTCCGCAAGTTCCCGCAGACCCTGAACGCCTTCCGCCAGAGCATCTACTGGACCCTGGAAGCGCGGGTACTGGGCTTCGTGGGCAACCCGCGCATCCTCAAGATCGGTGAGTTGCAGGCCCGTCGCCACATCCGCAACCAGATCAAGGACAAGGAACTGCGCAAGAAAGTAACCCCGGATTTCCACTTCGGCTGCAAGCGGGTGCTGATCTCCAACAACTACTACCCGGCCCTGGCCCAGGACAACGTGGACGTGCTCACCGACGGCATCCGCGAAGTGCGCGGTAATGTCATTGTCGATAACAACGGCAACGAGCGGGAAGTGGACTGCATCATCTACGGCACCGGCTTCAAGGCCCAGGACCCGATCCCGGCCGGCATGGTCTATGGTCGCAACGGCCAGGACCTGCTGGACGCCTGGAAAGAAGGCGCGGAAGCCTATAAGGGCAGTACCATCAACGGCTTCCCCAACTTCTTCATGCTGATGGGCCCCAACACCGGCCTCGGCCACAGCTCCATGGTGTACATGATCGAAAGCCAGATCCAGTACGTGCTGGATGCTCTGAAGAAAATGCAGAAGCACGGCTGGAAGAGCGTGGAAGTGAAGGAAGACGCCCTGAGCAAATACAACGCCTCCATCCACGCCAAGCTTGGTGACTCCGTCTGGCAGACTGGCTGTAAGAGCTGGTACGTGAATGAAAACGGCAAGAACACCACACTGTGGCCGGGCTTCACCTGGCAGTTCCGCCAGCAGACAAAGCGATTTGATGCGGCGCAGTATGTGTGTGAGCCAGAGGCTGTAGAAGTGGGCGAGGCCGCTCCAGCGTTGTAAGTGCCCTGGCCGGCATGCTACCCAATATGGGCATTTATTCGCCCATATTGGGTATCACGTAAAGGCACCTAAACCTTCGTTCGTCCTCACCGGGCCCTTCCAGACACAACTTCCGGCCGTTATCGGACCAGTTGACCCCGTTACCGGTGCGTGACAGCGGATTCTTTAACCGCTGTAGATCGCCGGGAACGCCTCCCAGGGCAATGATCTGATTCAACAGACTGAGCTTACCGTGGATGTTGAAGGCTTCCGCCACGTAGCGCTCGTATCGCGGGCCTCCCGTCCTGGCGAGGATGCTTCCTGCCGGATTACGCAGCCAGGAAGCTTTGACCTCGTTTTCAGCAATGTCCGTAATCTTTTCCAGATAGTCTTCAGGGGGGAGTCGTGATAGCTCAATCGCCTGCAGATAGACGGGTAGCACGGAATTGATGGTCATGTTGGGTTTGAAAACCATGCGAACCCACCAACCCGGTGTCCAGGTATTCTCGCTTAAGGTATCAAAGAACTGAGGGTGCCGGTCCATGGACTGGAACAGGTAATACACCATGGCAAACTCTCGTGCCATGGCAAGACCGAAATCCCGTTCGGACATGGTCATGGGGGGCAGAGTGGGCGCCAGTTCATAGCCATGTCGCGCAAGTATGGCTGAGAGTACATCCAGGTTCTCTGACATCAGAGCCAGGTAAGCCATTTTGCCAACGATTGTATCCGCCCGGGCTAACTGGGCGCGTACCCTGGCAAGTGTGCTTGTCAGAAGCTGCACAGCCTTGGCGGGGTCGTCCAGCGCAGCATCCCGGATGACTTGCAGCATCATAAGCCGGTGACCGCTGAGCAGGTAGTGGAATCTGGGCATAGGTTCGTGGGCCGATGGTTTGGTCAGCGACTGGAAACCATCCATGGCCATGAAGGTGCGATAGCGGTCGAGTAATGTTCTATCGACCTGGGAAAGCGGCGGGGTCTCATTCCAGGACGATAGCACCCGCACTCCACAACGCGCATCGGACCAGCGGCAGAAAAGGGCGCCTTCGGGCCTGGGCAGGGCCTCATAGTCTGGCCAGGGGGCCTGCTCCGTGGTGAACGGGTCGTCTGCTTCGAGTTGATCCTGTTCCCGGGAATAGGCCAGGATACTCTTGCCCAGATCGATCGGAGCCTGCTCAGGTGGAGCATCAATACCCAGCAGGTAGGGGTGGGCCCGGTTGGTCTGTTGTGCGGTGGTCTGCTCAACCAGCGGATGGGCTTTCGAAGATAGCGGGTCATCGAGCTGGAGCAGCATCACAGCGATGGCCAGCGACTGAATGAAAAGCATGGTTTTCCCTGTTCCCTGGAAATTCTCTCCCCTATTCGCGACTCCTTGGGCATGCGCCCCGAAGTCGCTATTGTCCGGTTAGTTTACCAAAGGCTTGATAGAAAGCATTGCCTGCATCATGGTTTGTAAAAAGGGAGCAAAGGAGAGCACGCCATGAACAGTCCAACTCTTCCAGGCCAATCCCAGATTCTGGAGGCGGAACAGCGCATTCGGCCACACCTGGGCGAAACGCCACTGCTGAATATTCCTGATCTGGATGCCGCCATGGGCCAGTCGCTCGGGCTGAAGTGCGAAAGCCTTCAGCGCACCGGCAGCTTCAAGGTTCGTGGTGCGTTGAACTGGCTGCTGACCGCCAGCGAAGACGAACTCAAGGCTGGCCTGGTGACAGTCTCTGCGGGCAACCACGCTGTTGGCCTCGCCTGGGCGGCCGCCATGCAGGACGTACCGCTCACGGTGGTGATGCCCGAGGGTTCCAGCCCGTTGAAGATTCGTCGTACCCGGGCGCTGGGTGCCGAGGTCATTGTTCAAGGCAGTATTCAGCAGGCCGTGGCCTTGTGCCACGAATTGCGGGACGAAAAAGGGCTGACTCTGGTTCACCCCTATAATGATGTCCGCATCATGGCCGGGCAGGGCACCGTTGGCCTGGAATTGCTGCGCCAGCTACCGGATGTGGATCGGGTGCTGTGTCCCATTGGCGGGGGTGGGCTGATTTCCGGACTGGGGCTAGCCATCAAGGCGCAGCGGCCGGAGGTGGAACTGATCGGTGTGGAGCCGGAAGGCGCGGCCACGATGTTTAACGCCTGGCAAAAGCAGGATGCCAGTGCCAGCCTCGACTCGGTGAATACCTGGGCCGCCAGCCTGGCGCCAGCGGTGGTGGGAGATTGCACCTACGCGGCTTCCCGCCAGGTGGTGGACCGGATTGTCACGGTTACCGAAGCGGGTATCCGGGAGGCCACGCGGCGGCTACTGACTGAGGCCAGGCTCTATGTAGAGCCCGGCGCCAGCGTTGGCCTGGCGGCGTTACTGGAAAACCAGGTTGCGCCTGAACCAGAGAAGACCACGGTTCTGATCATTACCGGCGGCAATCTGGACCTGGAACAGGTCAGTCAGTGCCTTTAACAGGCTAAACGAGCACGCTTAACTGACCAGCGTGCCGCCATCCACCGCCAGGCATTGCCCGGTAATGTGCCGCCCGGCCTCGGAGGCCAGCAGTACGGCGGCGCCCTTGAGATCTTCCTCGCCACCAAAGCGATTCAGCGGAATGCGCTCCAGCATTTTGTCACCCTGGGCATCCAGCAACCCCTGGGACATCTTCGACGGGAAGAAGCCCGGGCAGAGGGCGTTCACGTTGATGTTGTGATGGCCCCATTCGGACGCCAGCGCGCGGGTGAAGTTCACCATGGCGCCCTTGCTGGTGTTGTAGGCGATGGTTTTCATGTCTTCGGGGTTGCCGGACAGGCCCGCGATGGAGGCGATGTTGATCACCTTGCCGGTGTTGCGGGGAATCATGCAACGCTTGCCCACGGTCTGGGTCAGGAAGAACGCAGCGTTCACGTTCAGGTTCATCACCTTCATCCAGCCTTCCGCCGGGTAGTCTTCTGCTGGTGCGCCCCAGGTGGCGCCGGCGTTGTTGACCAGGATATCGATATCGCCAAGCTGACTGACTACCTGATCCACCACGGCGGGAATGCCTTCAAGATCGGACAGGTCCGCTGCGATAGTCACCACCTCAACCCCCTGGTTTTCCAGGTGTGCCTTGGCGTCATCCAGCTCGTGCTGCTTGCGGGCACTGATGGCGATTTTTGCGCCCAGTTCCCCCAGGGCTTCGGCCATTTGCAGGCCCAGACCGCGGGAGCCGCCGGTGATAAAGGCGACCTTGCCGGTCAGATCCAGTAGTTGTTTTACACTCATGGTTGTCTCCTTGATGGTTCAGGCGGTTTTGGCCAGCAGGCCGTCGCTGACTTGCGCCAGATGGTGATCGGCATCGCCGAACAGCAGGTTGATCAGGGTCAGGCGTTTGAACAGGTGGGCGGCGACCATCTCGTCGGTCACGCCCATACCGCCATGCAGCTGCACCCCCTGCTGGCCCACATAACGCGCGGCCTGGCCGACCAGGGTCTTGGCCATGGAGATGGCTTCCCGGCGGCTGGCGCGGTCATCGGAGTCCGCTTCGCTGGCGGCCAGAATCGCCATGGTTTTTGCCTGCTCGGTCTGGATGAACATGTCCGCCATACGGTGCTGCAACACCTGGAACTTGCCGATGGGTGTGCCGAACTGTTTGCGGGTCTTGATGTATTCCAGCGTGGCGCTGTTCATCGCTTCCATGGCACCAACGGCTTCCGCACACAGCGCCGCAATCCCCAGGTCCACGGCCTTTTCAATAGCGGAGAAGGCCTCATCAAGGGTGCCAATCAGGTTGTCGGCGCTGACCGTGACGTTGCTGAAGCTGATATCGGCCGTGCGGTGGCCATCATGGGTGGCAAAGTCGTCCACTTCGACGCCTTTCGCTCCGCGATCCACCAGAAACAGGGACAAACCGGATTCATCGTTCACGCCACCACTGGTGCGTGCGGAGACAATCAACTGGTTCGCCTGGCCACCGTGCAGCACGGCGGTTTTCTGCCCGCTGATCAGGAACTGGTCGCCGTCCATACGGGCGGTGGTCTGCACATGGCTGAGGTTGTAGCGTGCACCCGGCTCGCTGTGGGCCAGGGCCAGTAGCCGCTCACCGCTGGCAATGCCCGGCAGGATGTCCGCTTTCTGGACGTCGTTACCGGCATCCCGGATCAGTCCACCGGCCAATACGACGGTCGCCAGATAGGGCTCCACTACCAGTCCGCGGCCAACATTTTCCATCACCACCATGGTGTCGATGGCATTGCCGCCTAGCCCGTCATAGTCTTCCGGGAAGGTGAAACCGAGCAGTCCCATCTCCGCCAGGGCTGACCAGGTGGCGGGATCGGTGCCTTGTCCGGATTTGATGATGTCCCCTCGTTTTTCGAAACCGTATTCGTTGGTCACGAAGCGGCGCAGGGAATCGTTCAGCATTTGCTGTTCTTCGGTCAGTTCAAAATTCATAACGCCTCCTTACAGACCAAGCACGAGTTGGGCGATGATGTTGCGCTGGATCTCGTTGGATCCGCCAAAGATCGACAGTTTGCGCATGTTGAAGTAATCGCCCGCAGAGGGCGTGGCATCTATTGAGCCTGTACGTGGTCCGTTGTAGTCCAGTTCCAGCGCTTCCGGAATATGGGCAATGGCGTCCTGGCCGCCCGCTTCCATCAACATTTCGAACAGCTGCTGGCCGATTTCGGTGCCACGGATTTTCAGGATCGACGCCTGGGGGCCGGGGCCACGCTTGTCGGTGAGCACCCGCAAAACTGTCAGCTCAAGAGCACGCAGCTCGGCGTCCAGCTGCGCCAGCCGGTCGCGGAAACGGGTGTTCTCAATCAATGGCCGTTGACCGTCCTGCTCCTGCCGTGCCACTTCCTTGAGCCGCTTCATCAACGCTTTCCACTGCCCCACATTGGCCAGGCCAGTACGCTCATGGCCCAGCAGGAACTTGGCGTAGGTCCAGCCTTTGTTTTCCTCGCCGACGAGGTTCTCGACCGGCACCTTCACGTTGTCGAAGTAGACCTCGTTAATCTCATGCTCACCGTCCAGCATGATGATGGGCCGCACCTCAATGCCCGGGGTGTTCATATCAATAAGCAGGAACGAAATACCTTGCTGCGGCTTGCCCTCGTTACTGGTCCGCACCAGACAGAAAATCCAGTCCGCATGCTGACCCAGGGTGGTCCAGGTTTTCTGACCGTTGACGATGTAATGGTCGCCTTCGCGTTTGGCGGAAGTACGTAGCGACGCCAGGTCGGAACCGGCACCGGGCTCGGAATAGCCCTGGCACCACCAGTCCTCGCCACTGAGAATGCCCGGCAGGAAGCGTTGTTTCTGTTCATCGCTACCAAACGTCATGATTACGGGCGCAACCATCCGCAGCCCGAAATCCAGTTGGCGGGGCGCACCGGCAAGGGCACATTCTTCCTCAAAGATAATCTGCTGAATCGGATCCCATCCGGTCCCGCCAAATTCCTTTGGCCAGGTGGAGGCACCCCAGCCCTTATCAAACAGAATTTTCTGCCAGCGCTCGGTCATCGCTTTGTCCGGGCGCAGCCGTTTCTGCACCCGTTCGCGGATGTCGTCCGGCAGGCTGTCTTCAAGAAACTGGCGAACTTCAGCGCGGAACGCCTCTTGTTCCGGGGTGTAATTCAGGTCCATGTTGCACCTCTTGTCTGGTGGCTCAGGTAAATGGTTTTTGGCTTTTGGAGTTGCCTGTTGGTTCTTAATGCCGCGCCTTCGGAATTGGGTGTTTGCACCGGACGGGTATCCCCTTTCAAAACACGCTCCTTCGGCCCATCCATGGGGCGCTTGGGCTCCGCCATCCCTGGCTCCGCACAGTTTTGAAAGGGGATACCCGTCCGGCGCTTCGAGCCTGTGCGTGCCTGCTCTAATAAATTGACTTCTTCGGGCCCAGCCCAGCGTTCTAACACTGCACCTGTTGGCCATTGCACAAGGCTCGGGGCGCCTGTCAGGTATAGGTGTCCAAAACCGTGCGGAGCCATGGATGGCGGAGCCCGAGCGTCACAGGGATGTGCCGTAAGGAGCGTGTTTTGGACACCTATACCTGACAGGTGCCCTCCACCCAGGTTTCAGGCAATCACAGCTTTAGGCAACTTCGAACAATCCCGCAGCACCCATACCCGTACCAACGCACATGGTAACGACGACGTATTTCACGCCACGTCGCTTGCCTTCGATGAGGGCGTGGCCGACCAGGCGGGAGCCGGTGGTGCCGTAGGGGTGGCCGACAGCGATGGCGCCGCCGTTGACGTTCAGGCGGTCCATCGGGATGCCCAGTTTGCGCTGGCAGTAGAGCACCTGAACGGCGAAGGCTTCGTTGAGTTCCCACAGGCCGATGTCGTCGACGGTCAGGCCGGCGCGCTTGAGCAGCTTGGGTACGGCGAAGACCGGGCCGATGCCCATTTCGTCAGGCTCACAACCGGCAACCGCGAAACCACGGAAGATACCCAGCGGGGTAGCGCCGCGCTGTTCGGCCACCTTGCTGTCCATCAGCACACAGGCCGAAGCACCGTCGGAGAACTGACTGGCGTTGCCGGCGGTGACTACGCCGCCTTCCATTGCCGAGCGGATCTTGCTGACGCCTTCCAGGTTGGTGCCCGGGCGGATGCCTTCGTCCTGGCTGACAGTCACTTCCTGGCTACTGAGCTGGCCGGTGGCCTTGTCCGCCACACCCATGGTGGTGGTGATGGGCACGATTTCGTCGTCGAACTTGCCGTCTTCGCGGGCCTGAGCGGCCAGGGTCTGGCTGCGTACGCCGTATTCGTCCATGTCTTCTTTCTTGATGCCGTAACGCTTGGCGACCGTCTCAGCGGTGTCCAGCATCGACCAGTAGAGCTCCGGCTTGTTCTTGGCCAGCCAGGGTTCCATGAAGTAGTTCTGGTTGACGTTGGCCTGCACGGTGGAGATGGATTCAACACCACCGGCGACCATCACCGGCACCCGGTCCACGGCAATGTGGTGGGCCGCCATGGCGATGGCCTGCAGGCCGGACGAGCAGAAACGGTTGATGGTGGCGCCGGCCACGGATACCGGCAGGCCGGCACGGATGGCGCCCATGCGGGCGACGTCGTTACCGGTGGAGCCTTCGGGCAGGGCGCAGCCCATCAGTACGTCTTCGATCTCGTTGGGGTCGACTTTCGAGCGCTCGACCGCGTGCTGGATGGCGTGGCCCGCCAGTGTGGCGCCGTGGGTCATGTTCAGGCCGCCGCGCCAGGATTTGGCCAGGGGCGTGCGGGCAGTGGATACGATGACAACATCATTGGACATAACAATTCTCCTCAGGTCGGAGCTGCGGTTTGTAGGCAGCCCCGTATCAATTCGTGGACCGGTTATTTAGCGTCGAAACCCTTGCCTTCTTCAGCGCGCTTGGCCAGCAGCGCCGCCGGCTTCCAGAAGCCTGGCTGGGTGTGGCGGTCTTCGGTGAAAGCCTGCATGGCGCGCACCACGTTGGGCAGCCCGACTTCTTCGGCGTAGTGCATGGGGCCACCACGGAACACCGGGAAGCCGTAACCGGTCAGGTACACCATGTCGATGTCGGAGGCGCGCTGGGCGATGCCTTCGTCCAGAATCTGGGCGCCTTCGTTCACCAGCGCATACACGCAACGCTCGACGATTTCCTGGTTGCTGATCTTGCGCGGGGTGATGCCCAGCTCGGCGCGGACTTCGTCCACTACCTTGTCCACTTCCGGATCGTGCAGGGCGTTGCGGTTGCCCGGCTCGTAGCGGTAGAAACCGGCGCCGGTCTTCTGGCCGTAACGGCCCATTTCGCACAGGCGGTCGGCGACGACCATCTTCACCATGTCCGGGTTTTCTTCGTACTGGCGCTTGCGGATGGCCCAGCCGATGTCGCCGCCGGCCAGGTCGGCCATGCGCAGCGGGCCCATGGCAAAGCCGAACTTCTCGATGGCCTTGTCGATCTGCTGAACGCTGGCGCCTTCTTCCAGCATCAGCAGAGCTTCGCGCTGGTACTGGTTGATCATGCGGTTGCCAATAAAGCCGTCACACACGCCGGAGACCACGGCGGTCTTCTTGATCGCCTTGGCCAGCTTCATGGCGGTGGCCAGTACGTCCTTGGCGGTTTTCTCGCCGCGAACCACTTCCAGCAGTTTCATGATGTTGGCGGGGCTGAAGAAGTGCAGGCCGATCACGTCTTCCGGGCGCTTGGTGAAGCTGGCGATCTTGTTCAGATCGAGGGTGGAGGTGTTGGAGGCCAGAATGGCGCCTTGCTTGCACACTTCGTCCAGTTTCTCGAACACGGACTGCTTCACCCCCATTTCTTCAAAGACGGCTTCAATGACCAGGTCGACGTCGCTCAGGTCGTCATAGGTGAGGGACGGGGTGAGCAGTGCCATCTTGGCCTTGGCGTCGTCCTCGCTCATGCGGCCTTTCTTGACCCGGCCTTCGTAGACTTTCTGGATGGCGGCCACGCCGCGGTCCAGGCCTTCCTGTTTCATCTCAACGAGCGTCACCGGAATACCGGCATTGAGGAAGTTGATGCTGATACCGGTACCCATGGTGCCACCGCCGATCACGCCCACGGATTGGATGTCACGCACCGGAGTATCGGAGGGCACATCGGCAATCTTGCTGGTCAGGCGCTCGGAGAAAAACGCGTGGCGCAGGGCGCGGGATTCCGGGGTCTGCATCAGGTTCACAAAGGCTTCGCGTTCGACCTCCATACCCTTGTCAAAAGGCATGGTCACAGCGGCCTTTACCGCGTCCACGCACTTCAGCGGCGCCGGATAATTCTTCGCCATGGCACCCACGGTGTTACGGGTGAACATGAAGAAGCCTTCCGGATTGGGGTGCTTCGCCTTCAGGTCGCGCACTTTCTTCAGTGGCAGGTTCTCGTTGGCGACCTTGGTGGCGTAGGCAATGGCGGCGTCCAGCAGTTCGCCATCAACGATCTCATCAAACAGGGCGCTACCCTTGAACTGCTTCGCAGGCACCACGCTGCCGGACACAATCATGTTCAGGGCATGTTCCGCGCCGATCACCCGGGGCAGACGCTGGGTGCCGCCGGCGCCGGGCAGCAGGCCCAGTTTCACTTCCGGCAGGGCAATCTGGGCATCGGGTTTGGCGATGCGGTAGTGGCAACCCAGGGCCAGTTCCAGACCACCGCCCATGCAGGCACCGCTGATGGCGGCAATGACCGGCTTGCGGCTGCTTTCCACGTAGTTGATGACGGTGTTCAGGTTGGGTTCGGCGGTGGCTTTGGAGGAACCAAACTCACTGATGTCGGCGCCGCCGGAGAAAGCGCGGTCGGAACCAATCAGCACAACGGCTTTCACCGCGTCATCGGCTTCCGCCTGGCGGATGCCGTTGACAATGCCCTGTCGCAGGGCCAGGCCCAGGCCGTTGACGGGTGGGTTGTCGAGTCGGATAACGGCAATGGCGCCGTTGAGATCGTAATGGGCGGTACTCATTTGGGCAGCTCCCTGATACTGGAATCGGGTTGATCGTTGGCATGAAGACGCGCGTTGAAATCTCCATACACTGGTGTATTGTTGGTCCATACACTAATGTATGTTGTGGGCAGGGTCAACGGTTTAAAATTTGTTGAGCCTGTTCATGTAGAATGCACCCGACATCGCCAGCAGCAGGATCTGATCACCGAATGACCGACACCCGACAGCCCCGACGTACCAGCCGCAAGACGCCGGCAAAAGCGCAACTGACCCGTGACGACTGGCTGGACGCCGCCGCCGGGGAGGTGGCTTCTGGCGGTTTTAGCCACTTGCGGGTGCTGACACTGTCGAAAAAACTCGGTGTCACCCGGGGCAGTTTTTATTGGCACTTCAAGGACCATGAGGATCTGGTGGTCAGCTTTCTCGACCGCTGGCGGGATCGGCGGCTTCACGAACTCCAGTACTGGAAGCCCAAAGGCGGGGATGTGGAAACCGAGCTAAAGCAGATTCTGGAGCTTCTGCTCACCGATGCCTCCCGTAACATTCGCCGCCTTCAGGTGGAGCTGGCGGTGCGGGATTTTGCCCGTCGGAATGACTATGCGGCGGAGCTGGTGACCGAGGTGGACGAAGCACGGATCAATCAGAACTGCGAGCTGTACCAGCGTCTGAGCAGCGATCCCCAGCGTATACGGGATCTGGCGCTGTTGATGTATGTGGCCACCATCGGATCGCAGGTGGTGCTGACGGGCAAGAAGGGTGACGCCGAGACCATTCGCCGGGTTGAAGACCTGATGGCGCGCCTGGCTTTGGGGCAGCGTGATGACGACTAGATGGCTGGCCCTGCTGGCGCTGGACGCCTGCATTGGTTTTGCCCATGGTGCCGAGAGTACTTGCATGGAAGGCGCGAAAACGGAACTGGAGCAGCTGTACTGTCAGGTCGTCCGCAAAGGAGGGGGTGCCGGGTTGCCTTCCCCAACAGATTTCAAACGCAACGATCCACAGGTGCAGGCGTTGCTTTTGCGCCGCCCCGCCGGGCGTCTGGGGCTGGACGTGCCAGACGTCGGTGCCTCGGCAGCGCCAGGTGGCCAACCCTCGCAGGTCGGTCGGGAGCTTGCGGATTCAGAGCCTGAAGCTGAGTCGCAACCCCAGGGTCAATTGACGGAGTGCCAGCTTCAGGGCCAACGCATTGCCTGCCCACAACGTCGTTTCGATCTGGTGACAAATCAGCCCAACAGCAAACTGACCGACGGTGTCCTGGCGTCGAACAACCGCCTCGGGCTTGGCCCGTTCAAAGGCAACCGGAATGACGAGGAAGCGGTGCGGCGCTATCTGTCAGATGCCTACGACCGCTACATCCCCAAAATGGTGGACATTGGCCTGGGCGCCAGCACCATGAGCTTCACCGCATTCCATCATGCCTTCCACACCATGGAAGACGGCGGTGTCGATTTTGCCCGACGCATGGAACAAACCTTTTCCCTGCTTAAACAGGACAAGAAAAACCTGGCGGTAGACACCCGTGATCACGATGAGCTGCCGGGCGACCTTTCCCTGTGCATGGTGATCAATCGCGACATCATTGTGTGCGATAACGTGGGCACCAACTGGGTGTACGTCAGCCCGACCCGCTAGCACTTTACTCGGTTTGCAGAAAATCGTTGAGGTAGCCTGCCACCGCGGCCGGCTGTTCCTCCTGTAGGAAGTGCCCCGCCTCCACCTGCTCCACTCGCACGGACTCGAAACATTCCTCAATGTGATTGAGGTATTCCGGGATAATCACCTTGTCCTTGTTGCCATAAACATACATGGATGGCATCGGCCAGCGATGGCCCGCCGTAGTGGCCCAGCGTTTGGCGTCGTCGCGAAAGGTTCGGTAGTAGTTGGAGCTGGTACCGGGGGTGCCCGGAATCCGGAAGGTACGCACGTATTCGTCGAACGCGTCTTGCGGAAAGGGTTCACCGTTCCAGGTGCGCAGGAAATGTCCCAACCAGGTCTCTTCGGCGCCGGCGACCATGGCTTCCGGCAAGCCCGGTGTTTGCATGAAGTGCTGGTACCAGTAGGCGGCGCCACTGCCGGAACGGACCTTCTCGATGACTTCCTGATTGCCCTTCAGGTTGTTAATGATCGCAATGTTCATGATCACCATCCGCCGCACCCGGTCGGGGATGGCCAGGGCCACTTCCTGGGCGACAATGCCACCCCAGTCATGGCCCACTAGCTGGAAGTCGCCGATGCCCAGGCTGTCCAGCAGGCTGATCACATCCTGCGCCATCTCCTGTTTGCGATAATGCTCCACTTCCGGGGATCGTTCACTGTCGCCCAGTCCCCGCAGGTCCGGAGCGATGATGCGAAAACCCGCTTTCAGGTGTGCCGCCACGTGCTCCCAGCAGTAGGAGCTCTCCGGCCAGCCGTGGATCATCACCAGTGGCTGGCCCTCGGGGCTGCCGCCTTCCCGCCAGGCGAATCGGCCCCGGGGCGTTTGTTGCAGTTTCGGGTCGGACAGTTGCATTGCGGGACTCCATGTCAGTTAACGGTACTTGTGCGAAACCTTAAACGGCCCGGCGCGAAGGCGCAATCAGCGGGTGTCCACAGGCCGGCCCAGATCCCTGAGCACGGTGTCCACAACCATCGGGCTCCACAACAGGCGGTTGTGACCCAGACCACTGGTGCGCAACACCTCCGCCTTGTCCCAGGTTTCGGCAACTCGCTGGCTTTCTTCCGGCGAAATGGACGTGTCGTCGTCATCAATGACGATCAGGCCCCGCTGGGTGAGTGAGCGGGAAAGAATCTCAAGGTCCAGTTGGTCCCACACCGATGCCCCAAAACGCTCCTCCATCAGCTGCAGGTGAACGGACAGCACCTCCGGACTCAGCCCCAATTGCCTGCCCAGGTTCTCCATGACCGCGGTCAGGCTGACCGGCGGCGCCAGCATTGCCACGTAATTGGCCTGAAGTCCGTCCGTGATGGCCCTGGCCACGGCGATGCAGCCGATGGAATGCGCCAGTATTCCGTGAACCCGGCCAACACTGGCCGCCACCTTTGCGATGACTTCGGCCATTTCATACAGGTTCGTGCTTTCGCCCTGGGCGCGGCCATGGGCCGGCGCGTCGAAAAGCACCACCCGGTAACCGGCTTCCACCAGTGGGTCGACCCAGGCGCCGAACTGGATGCCGGCTCCGGCCCAGCCATGAACGCCGAGAATCACCGGGCCCTGACCCCAGGAGTACACCGGAATGGTGCGTGAGCCATGTTGAAGCTGGGTATAGCTGTCGGTGTTGTCCAGCAAATGCTCGTAGCGGGTGGGCATGGGCAGTCGGGATGGCCTGAATGCCATCCGGTTAACCAGTCGCCCGGCTTTCTGGGGCGATACTCGTGCATACAGTTGAAGCGCCAGCCGCGTGGCGGAGAGCCCGACATTGGTCGGCGCCTTTGCCGGAGTGGCGGAAGGGTGAAAGATTTCAGACTGTGTATTCAGTTGTGAGGTCATGGAGAAAATCCTTCTTCGTGCTCTGGTGGATGACAGGATCAGGTTAGGGCTTGCGGGTGGCCAGCAGGAGTGTCATATTTGACATATAAAGTGCGAAAAGGGCCACTTCCATCATGAACATTGCAATCGTTGCCTTGCCCAACTGCCATGCCTCCGGAGTGCACGGTTTGATGGATTTCTTTACCGTGGCCAACTACTGCGGTCGTGTCCCGGCAAATCACAATGAACCCCTGTTCGACTGTCAGGTGGTGACGGTGGACAACGAGCCAGTGCGTGGTTATAGCGGTGCCATGGTTACGCCAACGGTTTGTCGCGAAGACTTCCGGCCGGACCTGATTGTGGTGGGTTCTTCCGTGGAGGCGGCGGTCAGTGCCGAGCGGGTGGAGCGCACATTGGCGCCGGCCATCCCTCTGCACGGCTGGCTGCGACAGGGTTTTGAGCGGGGAGTTGTGCTGGCGAGTGTATGCACCGGCAGCTTTGTGCTGGCGGAGGCGGGCTTGCTGGATAATCAGGTCGCCACCACCCACTGGCGCGCCGCGCCGCTGTTTCGCAGCCGCTATCCCCGCATACGGCTGGAGGAAGAGCACCTGCTGGTGGATAACGGCCAGATTATCTGCGCCGGTGGGGCGACGGCGTTTATGGATCTGTGCGTCTACCTGGTGGAACGCTTTGCGTCACCATCGGTGGCGCTGGCCTGCAGCAAGATGCTGGTGCTGGACGGCCGTCGGGTGGAACAGACGCCCTACATGGCGTTCTACAGCCGCAAGGCCCATAAGGACGATGCCATCCGCAAGGCACAAACCTGGCTGGAGCAGCACTATTCCGAACCACTCACTATCGATGATGTCGCCGAGGTTGCTGGCCTCGGCACACGAACCTTCAAACGCCGGTTCAAGGAAGCGACCGGAGAGACGCCCATTGGCTATCTCCAGCACCTGCGTATTGAAGCGGCCAAGCACAAGCTGGAGTCGAGCCGCGAGCAGACCGCCCGGATTATCTGGGGTGTGGGTTATGAAGATGCCAGTTCTTTCCGGCGACTGTTCAAGCGGACCGTGGGCTGCACCATGGAGCAGTATCGCAAGCGCTTCAGCTACGTGACACCCATGGCGGGGTAATCGGACAGCGTTTTACAAGAGTGTCATACGTTCACTTCCGTACGGCAAAAAACGCTGTGGCAAGCTATGCTTACCGGCTTTCATGAATCGTTGGAATGCCCGGAATGCTTGAGACGTTTTTCTCCACCTACATCAGCAGCACCATTCGCTTTCTGTTCCTGCTAGCGCCCTTTTTTGTGGTGACCATGTTCCTGGCGCTGACGCGGGGGCTGCCAGCGACTGAAAAGAGTTCCATCATTCGCCGCTCTACGGTGTCGGCACTGGTTCTGGGGCTGATTCTGTTCTTTGCCGGGCCGCTGTTGTTCAGCGCTATCGGGATCACCCTCAACTCCTTCCGCATTGGTGCCGGTAGCCTGTTATTCCTGACAGCCATCAGCCTGGTTACCAGCGGTACCCGCAATCACGCCACGGGCCTGCCCGAGGAGGATCGTGATGATGTCGCGGTGGTTCCCCTGGCGATCCCGGTGATGATTGGCCCGGCCACCATTGGTGCGATCATGGTTTATGGCGCGGAGTTGAAAGCCGTGCCGGAACTTGCCGGTGGCCTGCTGGGGCTGGTGTCGGGGTTGGTGATTCTGGCCGTGCTTTTGCACCTGTCGGGGTATCTGGAAAAGGCTCTGGGTAAAACGGGTCTGAACATCCTGTCCAAGATCAGTGGCCTGATCCTGTCCGCCATGGCGGCTGAAATTGTACTCACGGGTATTGCCGGGTTTATTGCGTCCGTTGGCTGATGGTGGCGGGTTTCTCCAGCCCGTATTGCTGTTGCAGGGACTGAACGAGCGCCTGGCGGTCCGTCAGGAATTGATTGAACTCCGCAATAATCTCAGGGTGTTTCAGGGTAGACAGGTGGTAATGGCTTGCTCTGGTTTGCATCAGCCTGGGGGCGGGTACCAGACGGTCGCCAACATTGAGTACCTCAAACTGATGCCTCGCCACCGGCGCCGCCAGGTTGAATGTCTCAATCCGACCGGCCAGCGCCATTCTGACGAGGTTGGACGGTCTTCTTGCGGTTTTCAGTTCCACCTGCCCTGAGTCAATCCTGTCCTGGAATTTCCAGGGCGTGAAGCCGTCGATGGTGCCAAAGTCCCGCATGTCGTCAGGCTCCATGTGAGCTTGGCCGGCGGCCACGTAAATGACGTCCTCGAAGGTCAGTAGCGGTTTTGTATAGGTTACTGAAATGCCGAGTTTTTCTGGACCGTTCCAGTTGGGGTTGTCCGGTATGGCGAAATCGTACGCTCCGGCGGTGTATTCGTGGGTCATTCTGCGGATGGGGCGGACGTGATAGGTGAACTCGATATCGGCATGATCGGCAAAGGCTTCCATCAGGTCCGCCATGTAGCCGGAATAACGATTGTTGGCCGGATCGGCACGGTAGATTGGATAATAATCGATGTCCTGGACCACCACCGTGTATTGTCGGGGCTCCGCATTGGTATAGCCTGTAAGCCCGAGCATCAGGAAGCAACAACACAGCCATTGGCGTGGCTGGCTGGGTCTGGTAATCAGGGAGGCGAGCATAAGCGTTACCGTGAACCGGAGATAACAAACGTACCGACATAATAGTAAAGTACGCGAGTGAAGAGTATTAGCTGGATGGCTAGAGCGACTGTTTAACCCCGGAAAAGGCCTGGCAAGCAAAGTTATGAGTGTTAACACCATTGAGCGCAATCGCACCCGGCAGAACTTTGATGGCGTGTCATCGGTCTGGTTGTTCGGTTACGGGTCGCTTATTTACAAAGTGGACTTCCCTTTTCTGGAGCAGCGGCCGGCAAGTATTGAAGGCTGGGTTCGCCGTTTCTGGCAGGGTTCCCATGACCACCGGGGCACCCTGGAGGCGCCGGGGCGGGTAGTGACGCTGATCAAACAGCCTGGGGCAAGGTGCAAGGGAATGGCATATCGGGTGTCTCCGGATGTTTTTGAGCACCTGGATCACCGTGAGAAGAACGGCTATCTGCGCTTCAGTACCGCCATGACCTTTGATGATGGCAGCCAGGAGCAGGGTCTGGTCTACATTGCCACTGAGGATAACGAGGCGTTTCTGGGGCACGCGCCAGAAGCGGATATCGCCCATCAGATTGCCCGCGCGGCCGGCCCCAGTGGTCGCAACGACGAATACCTGCTGAAACTTGCCCAGGCTCTGCGCCATCTGGGTGACGATGATCCTCATGTGTTCACTATAGAGAGCCTGTTATCCCCCTGAATGGGCCATGGCGCCCGAGCTTTCTGCTGAAAGCCTGGCGTGACCTCCTGACATTCAACTCCCAATCGATATCCTGAACTCAGGGTGCGCTTCCGACCACGAAAGAAGCGCGATATCCGGGATACGATGACCACATTCCGACCCAGCATCGGGTAGTCCGCATCATCCGTGATGCTCAAGTGCCGCCTTGCATATAAGTCCGCAGTGGGTCCTCATCGAGCCGGTGGTCGGCATGAGAGAGGGCCGCGATAAACAGGGAGAACAACTCCGATTGGGAGGAGAGGTCCAGTTTGCCGTACAGGTTCTTACGGTGCATCTGTACGGTGTCCGGTGAGATATCGAGCTTCTGTGCTGCTGACTTGGACGAGTGACCACGCAGCAGCAGGAGAGCGACTTCGCGTTCGCGCTCGGTCAGGATCGATCGACCGAAGTTATGGAATGCCGATTCCACCTGTGACCGCAACGTGATCGGCTCGGTGCGTGGGCGGGGCTCGATGACTGACTGCCAGTAATGCAGCATTGCGCCCTGGATAACCGGATTCAGCGAGCGCAATCGATCCAGCTCGCGCCGGGTAAAGGGCGGATGTGGCTCCAGGCGGCCAATGCCGAGGGAAAGCTGTACGTCTTCACTGGGTGCGATCAGGAAATAGGCGTCGTCGAGCAGCGAAGCTTCCTTGTAGTAGGTGCGGTAATAATCGCTCTGGTAGAAATCGTCGGGTGCTATCTCCGACAGGTGGTAGAAACCGGGAGGCAAACCATCGGAGAAAGCGATGCAGAAAGGATCCAGCAGGTAGGCACCTGAAAAATAACTGTCGATGTGAGATTTGCGAAGAGCGTCGGGAATATCCTGCTCGTAGAGCAGCGAAGGAATCTCGCCGCGTCTTTCCAGCGCCAGCAACACACCCTCTACCTCCACGACCTCATTGATGGCGTTGACGAGATAGCGAGGAAATTCGTCACTGTCCAGTTGCTGGAACAGCGCGCCTACGGCTTCGCTCCAGCGTGATAGCTGAGATTGAGGAGGGGCCATGCCTACTCCCTGTCTGTTTTTGTTAGCACCATTGTGCGCCATCTTATCTCTGCTGGCCATTCCCTCAACAGGGTATAGCAGCCGGTTCTTTTCTCCATTGTTTGATAGCCGTGAAAGCAAGCATGGAATGTTTGATATTTAAGCCATTCTGCTGATGAGGGACACTGCAATGGCCGGAATCGCTCAGCCAGGTTGGGCTTCCGGTTTCTGTTATTGCTTTGTGTCACCTTTTGGGGGTGGTCGTTTCTCACACGGTCACCCCCTTTTTTTCTGTCGGCAGATGACGTGCTACTCATGCTCTGATGTCGCTTGGCATAAGCGGAGGAGAGAATGAATGAGGTTCCAATAACTTCCAGGGCCAATGACACGGATTCGTTCCCGAAGTCCCGACCTGTACTTGCTGGCTGGCGTCTGCACCCGATGCGTGAGCGGCTGTACAGTGAACTGCATAACCGACCGTTTCACCTGCTGGAGAATCCGGCGCAGCTTTCTCATCTGGCCATCCAGCACGGTGGCAAGCTGCAGGAGCGGGAGCAGGCGCTTCTTGCCGACCTGTGTGATCGTTTCGGGGTCGTTGCGCCGACCGATTCCATGCCGTGTTTTCACCAGGATTTCGGTTTATTCAGTCTGCGTTGGGAACGGCACATGGAGTTCTCGACCTACACCTTTATTCGTCAGACAGCGCGCCGTGAGGCGCCTTTTCAGAAAAATGCCATCGATGCCGTGCCGAGAGACTGGCTGTCGTCTTTACCGGGTGAGCTGGTCGCAGCGGTCCACGTCGAGGTTGAAGGCGCGTCTGCAGGAAACAGCAGCGAATCCCTTGCGCCGGTTTTTGACCACATGCTCCCGGTTGGCAGTGCGACCAGTGCCGGGCGCTCCCAGATCTGGACCTCCTTTAAGCTTCACGAGGACGGTTTTGGCCGTTTCCTCGTCTGTGATGACGAGTTGACGCCAGCTCAGCGCGGACGACTGGTTCAGCGGGTGCTTGAGCTGGAAACCTATCGTTTGATGGCGACCCTGGGATTGCCGCTGGCACAGGAAGTCAACGCGGTTCTGACGCAGTTGGACCAGCAGCTCAAGCTGCTGACCACCAGGATCGCCCAGGCCCACCTGTCCGTTAGCGACCGGGAGTTGCTGGCGGAGGTGTCGTCGATGGCGGCGAGGGTGGAAGATCTCCGTACCCAGAGTAATTATCGTTTTGCCGCGACGCGGGCATACTATGACGTGATCCGCCAGCGAATGGAGGAGTTACGCGAGCAGGAAATTTCCGGTCATCTGACGGTTGGGGCGTTCCTGCGTCGGCGCATCAGTCCGGCGGTGAAAACCTGCCGCGCGGTGGAAAACCGGCTGGAAAGTATTTCACGCCGCGTTGCCCGTGCCAGTGAGCTGCTGCGTACCCGGGTCGAGCTCGTCGTGCAGGAGCAGAATCAGGACCTGATGAAAACAATGAATCGTCGCGTCCGGGTCCAGCTTCGGCTACAGCAAACGGTCGAGGGGCTCTCTGTCGCTGCGATCAGCTACTACGCCATCCAGTTGATTGACCTGATCCTGGGGGCCGGTCAGGCCTCGGGGCTTGTCTACGACCGTGAGCTACTGCTGGGCGCTGCGGTGCCAGTCGTGATTGGCACCGTCTTCTTCGCGACAAGGGTGATCCACAAACGATTGTTCAAGGGGGTATAGCCCCACCTGCTATAGAAGAGGCACAAAAAAAACCGGGGCGGATACCCCGGTTTTTTTGTGCCTCGTTTAGCTTGCTTCAGCTCGGCTCAAACAGCACGTTCATGGCGACAGTGAAGATCGCGCAATCGGTGGCTGGGTGGCTTTGAATGTTATCCAGCAGGGCCTGCCAGCGCCGAACAAAGGGAGCGTGTTTTTCCGACCAGCTTTGGACGACCGTGGCAGGCATCTCGTCTGCGCCACGATGACGCAACGCACTGAGCGTCAGGGTCCGTTGCTGGGCGTCCAGATCATCCCGGTAACTGTTTCGCGCCAGCGCCTGCCAGTGGTTGTTTGCCTTGAAGGTGCGGATCTGATGGTCCAGCCATGGCAGATTCAACTGCTCACCGAGCTGGAAATACACCGCGGCGACGTCGTGTACCTCCTGCCCCAACTCAGTGGCCGCTTCGACAATGTCCAGCAGACAGTACAGGCCATTGCTGGCGGCACACTGCGCCGCCAGCAATTCGGGGGCCCCGGCTTCGGTATAGCGCTGGAAATGCTGTTGCCAGCGATCCCGGGACGGAATTGCCTGCTTGAGCGGCTCGATGCCGGCCAGCATCTGGTTGATGCCGGGACGGTAACTGGCGATACAGTTGTGCAGGTCAAGGTCGTGTCGGCGACGGCTTAACAGCCACCAACTGGCGCGACTGATCAGATGACGCAATTCACGCATCATGGCGAGCTGAATATCGCTGGCGATCTGGTTGTCCAGCGCCTCGATTTCATTCCAGCGCTGATCGATACCGTACAGTTCGCACGAGATCAGGTACGCCGCAGAGATCTGGGCGTAATCGGCGCCCGTCGCCTTGTGCAGGTTGTAGACGAAGGTAATGCCCATGCGGTTGATCAGGTCGTTGGCGATCTGGGTCGCGATGATTTCCCGCCGCAACTGGTGGTTGTGCACCGCTTCCGGATAACGCTCTACGAGAAGCGCCGGAAAAGCGCTTTCCAGTGCCTTGGAAAAACGGCAATCCTCGGTCACCCAGGAATCGATCAAGGCGCGCTTGAGCTCGATCTTGGCATGGCATATCAGCACCGACAGCTCTGGCCGGGTAAGCCCCTTGCGCTGTTCGCGGCGCTCAAACAGGGTCTTGCGTTCCGGCAGCGCTTCAAACTGCCGATCCAGCTTGCCGCTGGCTTCCAGATCGTCGATCAGGTGGATGTATTCATCCAGTGCCTCGTTGGCGTCCTGCTCGGCGAGACTCAGTGCCTGCACCTGCCGGTAGTTGTTCTTCAGGACCAGATCGGACACCTGATCGGTCATACGTCGCAGCAGACTGTTGCGATGCTCCAGCGTCAGTTCGTTGTGTGCCACCAGGGCATTGAGCAGGATCTTGATGTTGACCTCGTGGTCTGAACAATCCACCCCGCCGGCGTTATCGATAAAGTCCGTGTTGGACGCCCCGCCTGCCAGGGCAAACTCGATGCGTCCATGCTGGGTCAGGCCCAGGTTACCGCCTTCTCCGATGACCTGGCAGCGAAGCTCGCTACCGTTGACCCTGACATTGTCGTTGGCTTTGTCGCCGACCTCGGCGTGGGTTTCAGACCGGCCTTTGACATAGGTGCCGATGCCGCCATTCCAGAGCATGTCGACCGGTGCCTTCAGCAGGGCGCTGATCAACTGGTCTGGCGTCATCTCGTCGGCGCTGATTGCGAAGCGCGCCTGCATCTGCGGGGTGATGGCGATCCGCTTGGCTTTGCGTGAGAAGACGCCGCCGCCCTGGGATATCAGCGATGTATTGTAGTCGGACCAGTTGGAGCGGGGCAGGGCAAACAGGCGATGCCGCTCTGCTGACGCTGCCGCCACGTTCGGATAGGGATCGACAAAAATATGCTGATGGTTGAATGCCGCGACCAGCTCGAGCGTGTCTGACAGCAACATACCGTTGCCGAACACGTCACCGCCCATATCGCCGATACCGATGACGCTGAATGCGTCACGCTGGCTGTCCAGCCCGCGCTCGCGGAAATGACGCTTGACCGATTCCCAGGCGCCACGCGCGGTGATTCCCATGCCTTTGTGGTCGTAGCCCTGGCTGCCCCCGGACGCGAAGGCGTCGCCCAGCCAGAAGTCATACTCAGCTGCGATCTCGTTGGCGATGTCGGAAAAGGTTGCGGTGCCCTTGTCCGCCGCGACCACCAGATAGGGGTCGTCATCGTCGTAACGAACGACGGCGGTGGGCGGGACGACCTTCCCTTCAAGCAGGTTGTCGGCGATGTCCAGCAAGCCACGAATGTAGGTCTGATAGCAGGCAACGCCCTCGGCATGCAGCTGCTCCCGGCTGCCATCGGTCGGCAGCTGTTTGGCGATGAAGCAGCCCTTGGCGCCCATGGGCACGATGACGGAGTTTTTCACCTGTTGCGCTTTGACCAGGCCCAGGACTTCGGTGCGGTAATCTTCGCTGCGGTCGGACCAGCGCAGCCCGCCACGGGCGACCTTACCGGCACGCAGGTGGATCCCTTCCATCCGGGGGGAGTACACAAACACCTCGTACTTGGGACGCGGCAGTGGCAGCTCGCTGATGGCGCACGGATCCAGCTTGAAGGCAAAGTAGTCCTTGAGATTCCCCTCCGGGGTCGGCTGGAAGTAGTTGGTGCGCAACGTGGCGAGGATCAGTTCAAGGAAGCGCCGGATAATACGGTCCTCATCGAGGTTCTCGACCTGCTCCAGTGCATCCACGATGTGTTGCCGGGTAGTTTCACTGGCGGATGCGGCATCATCCTGTCGGGGATCAAAGCGCTGCTCGAACAGGGTCACCAACCGTCTGCTGATGTTGATGTGTCGACAGAGCACGTCGGCAATGAACGGCTGGCTGAACCCGAAACGAATCTGGCGAATGTAGCGGGCATAGGCGCGCAGCAAGGCGACCTGGCGCCAGTCCATGCCGGCCATCAACACCAGGCGGTTGAACTCATCATTCTCGGCCGCGTTGTGCCAGATGCGGTGGAAAGCGTCACGAAACAGCGGTTGGGCCTGCTCCAGCTCGACAGCTTCTGTGGCGCAGAGCGTGAAGTCGTGAATCCAGAAGCGGCAACCGTCGGCGCGGTTGACGGCAAACGGATAGCCGTCGATGACCTTGACGCCCAGGTTTTCCAGGATCGGCACCACGTCTGACAGGGACAGTGAATCCGCCCGGCTGATCAGCCGGAAACGAAACCGTCTCGGGTCGGGGTGGTGGCTCTGGGCAAAGCTGCTGGTCAGTTGGTCGGGCTCGTTCAAATCGTTGATTAAACGGATATCCTCAACCGCCTGGGCAGGCGCCACATGTTCGCGGTAGGCACTGGAGAATGCCTGCTGATACGGGGTCGCCAGGGCTCCTCCAGTCTCGATCAGGCGCGTCGCCCAGTCATCTTCCGAGACCGCAGGTTGATTCAGAATCTGGTTGTTTTGGTTGTTTTCAGACATAGCAATACCCTCACAGTGCCATAACAGAATTGTGTAAGGACAAGAGCCGCGGCGCGGCTCCTGATTTCAGGGAGTGTTGAGCGTTCGGGCCTACATCAGGGCGTCGAACGTCTGCTCCAGCAGGTCCATGCTTTCGCTGATCAGCGCATCGGTAATGGTCAGTGCCGGCAGGAATCGGATGACATTGCCACGGATACCACAGGACAGCAGAACCAGTCCCTGCCTGGCGGCCTCACCGACCAGCGCCTTGGTCAGCTCCGCATTGGGCTGATTGACGTCCCCGTCGCTGACCAGCTCCATGGCGATCATCGCGCCGAGGTTGCGGATGTTGCCAATCGTCTGCGGGTATTTGGTCTGCAGACCGTGCAGGCGCTCGACGATACGGTCACCCACGTGCACGGCACGCTCGCACAGTTGCTCTTCCTTGATCACGTCGAGAACGGCCAGGGCCGCCGCGCAGCCGAGGGGTGAGCCGCCGTAGGTGCCGCCCAGGCCGCCGGGTAGCGGTGAGTCCATAACCTCGGCCTTGCCGACCACCGCGGCGATCGGGAAACCTCCGGCAATCCCTTTGGCCATGGTCATCAGGTCGGGTTCGATACCGGCGTATTCGCTGGCGAACATCTTACCGGTGCGCGCGAAGCCGGTCTGGATCTCGTCGGCGATCAGCAGGATGCCGTGCTGATCGCACAGCTTGCGCAGCGCCTGCATGAACGCGGGCGGGGCCGGGTAGAAGCCACCCTCGCCCTGAACGGGCTCGATGATGATGGCAGCGACACGGCTGGGCTCGATATCGCAGGTGAACAGCATGTTCAGCGCGGCCAGTGAATCCTCTGTGGAGACCCCGTGGTACTCGTTAGGGTAAGGGGCGTGGTAGATCTCACCCGGGAACGGTCCGAAACCGGCCTTGTAGGGTGCGATCTTGCCGGTCAGTCCCATGGTCAGATTGGTGCGACCATGGAAGCCGCCCTGGAACGCAATGACGCCGCTGCGACCGGTATGGGCACGGGCAATCTTGACGCAGTTTTCCACCGCTTCCGCGCCTGTGGTGACAAAGACGGTCTTTTTCGGGGTGTCGCCCGGAGCGGCGTCGTTCAGCTTTTCGGCCAGTTCAACGGCAGACTCGTACGGGGTCACCATGACACAGGTGTGGCTGAACTTTTCCAGTTGGGCCTGAACAGCCGCCTGAACTTTGGGATGGTTATGGCCGGTGTTGACCACGGCAATACCGCTGCCCAGGTCGATGTAACGTTTACCTTCCACGTCCCACAACTCGGCGTTACGGGCTTTCTCGATGTAAGCATGGGTCAGGGTACCCTGACCGCGGGCGAATGCGTTGTCCTTGCGCTGTTGCAGAGATGCATTGTTCATGGAGCTAACCTCGGTTGTTCGTTATTTAGTGAAGAACTCGGGCGACGAGCGGATCAAATGCCGCCCATGCACAGGTACTTGATCTCGACAAAGTCTTCGATGCCGTAGCGGGAGCCTTCGCGGCCGATGCCGGACTCCTTGATACCGCCAAACGGAGCGACTTCGGTCGAGATCAGCCCTTCGTTAATGCCGACCATGCCGTACTCCAGGGCCTCGGCGACCCGCCATACGCGGCCTATGTCGCGGGCGTAGAAGTAGGCTGCCAGGCCAAACGGGGTGTCGTTGGCGATTCGGACCGCTTCGTTTTCGTCGCTGAAACGGAATACCGTCGCGACAGGGCCGAAAATCTCTTCGTTGGCGATCGCCATGTCGGTGGTCACGCCGGTCAGCACGGCCGGGGCGTAGAAGTTGTCGTTCAGTTCGCCCTTGCCGCTTGGCTGGCACAGTTCGGCACCGGTGGCGAGCGCGTCGCCTACCAGCCGCTCGACCTTGGCGACCGCGTTTGCATTAATCAGCGGACCGGTGGTGACACCTTCACCGAAACCGTCGCCCAGCGTGAGCTTTGCCACCGCCTGGTTGAGTTTTTCGACAAAGCGGTCGTGGACGCCGTCCTGCACCAGAATGCGATTGGTGCACACGCAGGTCTGACCGGCATTGCGGAACTTGGAGGCCATGACGCCGGCAACCGCAGCGTCCAGATCGGCATCGTCGAACACGATAAAGGGTGCGTTGCCGCCCAGCTCCAGGGAGACTTTTTTGACGGTCTCGGCGCACTGACGCATCAGCAGTTTGCCGACGGGGGTCGATCCGGTGAACGAGAGCTTGCGCACTCGGGAATCGTTGCAAAGGACTTTCCCGACGACCGGAGACTTCAGCGTAGTGACGACGTTAAACACACCGGCCGGGATGCCGGCCTGGCGGCTCAGTTCGGCCAGCGCCAACGCCGACAGGGGCGTGTGCTCGCCGGGCTTGACCACGACGGTGCAGCCGGCAGCCAGTGCCGGGCCTGCCTTGCGGGTGATCATTGCGATCGGGAAATTCCACGGGGTGATCGCCGCGACCACGCCAATAGGCTGTTTGAGCGTGACAATGCGTTTGTCGGGGCCATGGGCCGGGATCACGTCGCCGTATACCCGCTTGGCTTCTTCGGCGAACCATTCGATAAACGAGGCGCCATAAGCCACTTCACCGCGGGCTTCGGCGAGCGGCTTACCCTGCTCACTGGTCATCAGTTTGGCCAGGTCTTCCTGATTGGCCATAATCAGCTCGTACCAGGCACGCAGGCGGGCGCTGCGCTCCTTGGCGGTCAGTGCCCGCCAGGCTGGCAGTGCCTGGTCGGCGGCATCGATCGCGGCCGTGGTTTCCGCCACTCCCAGGTTGGGCACGTCGGCGATTTTTTCCAGGGTGCTTGGGTTGGTAACGTCGAAACGGTCGCCCGTCTCAGCGTCACACCACTGGCCGTTGATAAAGGCATGCTGCTGAAACAGCGCGGCGTTGTTGATTGTCAGACTCATGGCGGTCCCCCGTTGTGTTTCCATTGCTGTGTCATTGCCGGAATGGGCTATTGGTTAGCAATCATAGGGCGACTACTATAGTGTGATAAATGTTCATCTTTATTTGTAAACGTTGATTGGGGTAAAACAATTGAAGAAGACGTTGAGCGTCAAGCTGGGGCAGGTGGCGGACTATGAGATCCGCCTGTTGCGGGTGTTCAAGTCGGTGGTGGAGTGCGGCGGCTTTGCGGCGGCTGAGACCGAGCTCAATATCGGCCGTTCAACGATCAGCATTCATATCGCCAACCTTGAGCAACGGCTGAACCTGAAGCTCTGCCGACGCGGGCGCGCCGGTTTCGCCCTGACCGAAGAGGGCATCGAGGTCTACGAGCTGATGAAGGAGCTGTTTTCGTCACTCGAAACCTTCCGTGCCGGCATCGATGCCCTGCACGTCGCGTTGACCGGTGAGTTGAAGATTATTGCCAGTGATACTGTCTGTCTCGATACCGAGGCCAAACTTGCCGAAGCGATCGCGAAGTTTTCGCAGGAGGCTCCGGAGGTCAACGTGTTGCTGGATGTGCGGGCGTTGACGGAAATCGAGCGGATGATACTCAACGACGAAGCCGATATCGGCTTTGTCCCCTTTCACCGTCAGTTTGAGGGCATGGATTACAGCCCGCTCTACTATGACCGGTGCCATCTGTACTGCAGTCACAATCACCCGCTGTTCGATGCCGTCGAGGACGAATCATTCGAGCAACAGGTACTGGCTTCCAAGGTGGTCCATGCCGGCGTACAGACGAGTGCGGAGGTGGGGGAGCAACTGGCGGACATGAACAAGTCGGCCATCGCGTATTTTTACGAAGCCCGCCTGGCGATGATCCTGTCTGGCGCCTATATCGGTTTTATGCCGGACAAGTACGTGCAGCCCTATGTAGATGCCGGACAGTTACGTCGGCTCCTGCCCAAGCAAAAGGGCTACGAGCTGGGGCTGGCTGCGGTTACCCGCAGCCACCGCAAGAGCAGCCGCGCCCGCGAACTCTTCATCGAGATCCTGCGCGAACTGCACGGTTGAGTGATGACCGGGTATCCGATCAGAGGCTGATCCAGACACTCTTGATGTCGGTGTACTTCTCCAGCGAGTGCAGCGATTTATCCCGGCCGTTACCCGAGGCCTTGACGCCGCCGAACGGCATCGTGCAGTCGCCTTCGCCCCAGCCGTTGACCCAGACCATGCCACTCTTGATCTTGCGGCTGACCCGGTGGGCGCGTGAAAGGTTATCGGTCCAGATCGATGCGGCCAGGCCGTAGGGCGTATCGTTGGCGAGGCGGATCGCTTCGTCCTCCTGCTCAAACCCGGACACCGCCAGTACCGGGCCGAAAATCTCCTCGCGCACGAACGTCATCTGGTTATGGGCGTCGACGATGATGGTCGGCCTGGCGTAGAAGCCCTTGCCCTCGACGTACTCCGGCAGGCCGCCGCAGAGTACCCGGCCACCTTCATCGATGGCGGATTGGATGTAGCGGCTGACGGTGTCGAGTTGCGCCTTGTCCACCAGCGGTCCCATGCGGGTATCCGGGTCGAGCGGATCACCAACCCGGTAGGCCGCAGTGGCTTCGACCAGGGCGTCAAGGAACCGTGCCTTGATACCGTTTTGCAGGTACAGGCGCGAGCAGGCGATACAGACTTCCCCCTGGTTCGAGAAAATGGCCGCAGCGGCGGCTTCTGCCGCAGACTTGATATCCTGACAGTCGTCGAAAACCACCATCGGCGACTTGCCCCCGGCCTCAATCCACACGCGTTTCATATTGGACTGGCCGGCATACTCCATCAGCATGCCACCGACGCGGGTCGAACCGGTGAACGCCAGTACGCTGACGTCGTGGTGCATGGCCAGAGCTTTTCCTGCCGTGTGGCCATACCCGGTCACGACGTTGAACACGCCGTCAGGGAGGCCGGCTTCCGTGGCCAGCTCTGCAAGGCGCAGGATGCTGAGCGAGCTCTTCTCGGACGGCTTGAGCACCAGGGAGTTGCCGGCGGCGAGCGCTGGCGCGAGCTTCCACACGGCCATCAACAGGGGGAAGTTCCACGGTGTAATGGCGCCGACGACCCCAACGGGCTCGTGGCTGATCAGCCCCAGTGTGTCTTTGCCCGTCGGAGCGATTTCACCATAGACCTTGTCGATACATTCGGCGGTCCAGCGAATGCAGTCGATCGCTTCCGCCAGGTCGACGTTGACCATCTCGTGGATCGACTTCCCCATGTCCAGACTGTCCAGCAGAGCCAGTTCGTTGCCGTGTTGCTCGACCAGGTCAGCAAGCCGAAGCATAACCTGCTTGCGCTGGGCCGGTGCGGCCTCGGACCAGCTGCCGGCCTGGTAGGCGGCCAGCGCGGATTGGACGGCACGGTCGATATCTGCACGGTCGCCGCTGGCAACTTCAACCAGGCATTGTTCCGTGGCCGGGTTGATCGAAGGGAAACGTTCGCCGCTTTCGGCGGGCCGGAAGCGGCCGTCGATATAGCAATCACCGTGGAGCCGGGCGCGCTGGCTCAGCTGCTGCCAATCTTTTCGTTGTTCCATGTTGTCGCTCTCCGCTAGGAATCTGGTAGCGGTACAGGCTACTCATTGCGCTGTCGGGCGCGCCATACCCTCTTGAGGGTAGGGGCTGGTTTCCCTGCCCACTACCCTTAAAAGGGTATGTGGGGAATCAAGATAGCCATGCTAATGATTAAAAGCGTTCCCCATCCGTGAGGGAATCGCACAACCCGACAGGAGAGAATTATGCCTATAACAAAAAACCGACTTGGCGCCGCCCTGGCGCTTTCTGTCAGTGTCACATCCGGTGCGGCTTTGGCCGACGAAAGCAAGGTCCTGAATATCTACAACTGGTCGGATTATATTGCGCCAGAGGCGATTGAAGCGTTCTCCGAAAAGACCGGCATCGAAGTCAACTACGACGTCTACGATTCCAACGAGGTGCTTGAGGCCAAGCTGATGTCAGGCGGCACGGGCTATGACGTGGTGGTGCCGGCCGGCGCGTTCCTGGAGCGGCACGTCCAGGCCGATATCTATCTGGAAGTTGATCAGTCCCGGCTCTCCAACTACGACAATCTGGATCAGGTGATGTTGGAAAAGGTGGCCCGTTACGACGCGGGCAACAAGCATAGCGTGCCTTACGCCTGGGGCACGATCGGTCTTGGCTACAACGTCGATCAGGTCAGAGAGCGTCTGGGCGACACCCCTGTCGACAGCCTCGATCTGGTGTTTAACCCGGATGTCGCGGCCAAACTGGCTGATTGTGGCATCGCCATGCTGGATTCCCCTGCCGAAGTTGTCTCCATGGCGCTGAACTACCTGGGGCTTGATCCCAACAGTGAGAAAAAAAGCGACCTGAAGAAAGCCGAGGCGATGCTGCAGAGCGTGCGCCCCCACATTAAATACTTCAGTTCCAGCAAATACATCTCCGACCTGGCCAACGGCGAAATCTGTCTTGCCGTGGGCTACAACGGTGACGTACTGCAGGCACAAGGGCGTGCTGAAGAAGCGGGTCAGGGCGTGAATGTGGGTTACTCCATTCCCTCCGAAGGAACCCTGGTCTGGTTCGACGTGATGGCCATCCCTGCCGATGCCCCGCACCCGGATGCCGCGCATAAGTTCATCGATTTTGTGCTGCAAGGCGACACGGCGGCCGGTATCTCCAACTACGTCTACTACGCGGTACCCAATGTCGCCGCTATGCCGCTGCTCGATGACGAGGTCAGCAGCAACCCGGGCATTTACCCCTCTGAAGACGTCAAGGCCAAGCTGTTTACGCAGAATGCGCATACACCGAAGTTCGACCGTATCCTGAACCGCTCCTGGTCCAATACCAAAACCGGACGGTGAACACTGTCATTCCGGCGGCGAGCCAGCGCGCAAGCCGCTGGTTTCGTCACCAGCGGAATAACTTCCAGGGGAAAAAGCATGAGTTTATATACGGCAATCGAACCGGAGCAGGCGGAAGCTTGCGCTGACGGTGGCGCTTCAGTGCCACTGTGGCGCCAGGAAGGTGCCGAACCTTTTGTGAAGATCGAAAACGTCACCAAAAAGTTTGGCGATTTTACGGCAGTCGACAACATCTCGCTGAACATCTACAAAAACGAACTTTTCTGCCTGCTGGGCGGCTCCGGTTCCGGCAAGAGTACGCTGCTCCGGATGTTGGCCGGATTTGAGACGGCCACCAGCGGACGCATCCTGATCGATGGTGTCGATACTTCGGGCATTCAGCCCTGGAAACGGCCGGTCAACATGATGTTTCAGTCCTATGCCCTGTTTCCACATCTGACTGTCACCGAAAATGTCGCGTTCGGTTTACGTCGCGAGGGTGTCGGCCGCTCAGAAACCAAACAGCGCGTGGCGCAGATGCTGGATATGGTGCAGATGGGCCACCTGGGTAAGCGCAAGCCGAACCAGTTGTCGGGTGGGCAGCGCCAGCGGATTGCGTTGGCGCGATCGCTGATCAAGCGGCCCAAACTGCTGCTGCTGGATGAACCGTTGGGCGCACTGGATAAAAAACTGCGTGAAGAAACCCAGTTTGAGCTGATCAACCTCCAGTATGAGTTGGGTGTGACGTTTGTGGTGGTGACCCATGACCAGGAAGAGGCGATGACCCTGGCCACCCGGATTGGGGTAATGAATCAGGGCCAGATTATCCAGACCGCCGAACCCCATGAAGTCTACGAATATCCGAACAGTCGTTTTGTGGCCGAGTTTGTCGGTTCAGTGAATCTGTTCGAGGGCAAGGTTGTTGAGAAGACGCCGGGCTCTGTCCGGATCGATTCACGGGACGCCGGCACCACGCTTTCCAACAATCACGGTATCAACTGTACCGCTAACCAGGTGGTCAGTGTTGCGGTACGCCCCGAGAAAGTAAATATCAGCCACGAGGACCCCGAACAGCGTGACAACTGTGTTCGCGGCAAGATCGAAGACGTTGCCTATATGGGCAGCCTGTCGTTATTCCGGGTCAGGCTCGATAATGGTTTTGAAGTGAGAGTGACCAAGCCCAATCTGATGCGCGCCGCAGCCGAGAGATTCACCTGGGATGATCGCGTTTACTTGTCCTGGGACGAAGACAGCAGCGTGGTGTTGACGTCATGAGTACTATTGCTGAATCAGTCCGGCTCACAGGGCTTTCACTGAGGGCTCGGATTCTCGAGCGCCTCGGGCAGATCAAGTGTGGCCGCTATGCGGTCATTTCAATTCCGGGTCTGTGGCTGGCGGTGTTTTTCTTTATCCCGTTTCTGGTGGTATTCAAAATCTCGCTCGCCGAGACGGCGATCGCGATTCCGCCGTACACGTCGCTGTTCGAACTCGATCTGGAAGAGGCGTTGCTGGAGATCAGCATCAACCTCGGCAATTACCGCTACCTGTTCGAGGATGATTTCTACCTGGCGGCCTACCTCAATTCGGCCAAAATCGCCGCCATCTCCACCTTCTTCACCCTGCTGATCGGCTTTCCGATGGCCTATCTGATTGCCCGCAGCCACGGCACAACCCGGACGTTGCTGCTGTCACTGGTGATCCTGCCGTTCTGGACGTCGTTTCTGCTCCGGGTTTACGCCTGGATGGGGATCTTGCAGAAGAATGGCATCGTCAATGACTTTCTGATGAGCATCGGCCTGATCGACACTCCGCTGACGATATTGCAGACCGATATCGCCGTTTACATCGGCATCGTTTACACGTACCTGCCGTTTATGGTGTTGCCGCTCTATACGGCGCTCGAAAAGCTCGACGGGGTGCTGCTTGAGGCAGCGGAAGACCTGGGCTGCAAGCCTGCGCAAACCTTCTTCCTTATCACCCTGCCGCTGTCCTTGCCCGGTGTCGTTGCCGGCTGCTTGCTGGTGTTTATTCCGGCGGTGGGCGAGTTCGTCATTCCGGCGCTGCTGGGCGGCTCCGATACGCTGATGATCGGTCGGGTATTGTGGGACGAGTTTTTCCTCAGCCGGGACTGGCCCATGGCTTCGGCAGTCGCGACGGTGATGCTGATCGTGCTGGTGTTGCCGATCATGCTGATCCGTAACAACGCCGAGAAACAGAGGGAGGCTGTCTGATGAAACGTCGTTCAACCTTCCTGAATGTGTCCGCCGGCCTGGGTTTTGTGTTCCTGTATGCGCCGATCATTGCCCTGATCATCTACAGCTTCAATAAGTCCAAGCTGGTGACGGTATGGGGTGGCTGGTCATTGAAATGGTATGCCGAGCTGTTTAAAAACGACCAGATTATTGACGCCGCGCTGGTGAGCGTGAAGATCGCCGTCATCAGCGCCACGCTGGCGGTCGTACTGGGTACGCTGGCCGGTTTCGTACTGACCCGGTTCGGTCGCTTCCGCGGCAAGATGATTCTGTCGGGCTGGACGACCGCGCCGCTGGTTATGCCGGAAGTCATCACCGGGCTGTCCCTGTTGCTGCTGTTTGTGGCCATGGAGGGGATGTTCGGTTGGCCCTCCGGGCGCGGCACCGGCACCGTGATCATCGCCCATACCACCTTCTGCCTGGCCTACGTGGCCGTGGTTGTGCAGTCGCGTCTGGTATCACTGGACGAGACCCTGGAAGAAGCGGCCATGGACCTGGGCGCCAGGCCTGCCTCGCTGTTCTTCCTGGTGACCCTGCCGCTGATTGCGCCGGCGCTTGTCTCGGGCTGGTTGCTTTCCTTCACCCTGTCACTGGATGACCTGGTCATCGCCAGTTTTGTCTCCGGCCCGGGTGATAGCACGCTACCGATGGTGATCTTCTCGAAGGTCCGCCTGGGCGTCAGTCCGGAGGTGAACGCCCTGGCCACGCTGATGATTCTGACCGTGGCGGTCGGGGTGATTGCCGCGGTGTTCCAGATGCGTCGCCAGCACCGTAGTAAAGAAATCCAGGAATAACCCTGCTCCTAATCCCAACCCCGGGGGCAAAGCCCCCGGTTTCACTCCCCCAAACCTAAAAACAACACCTAGGAGAATCCTATGAAATCATTGTGGATGGCACCGGCGTGCCTGTTACTTTCCTCTGCCGTGACGGCAGCCGAGCTCTCAAGTACTGTCAGTTTCACCAATGACTACCGTTTCCGTGGTATCTCGCAAACGGCCGGTGATGCAGCTGTGCAGGGCAGTATCGACGTGGCCTTTGAAAACGGTCTCTATGCCGGCATCTGGGGTAGCAACGTCGATTTTGGCGACGACGCTAATCTGGAAATCGACTGGTACGCCGGCTACTGGGCCGAAATCAATGACAAGATGAGTTGGGATGCGACCCTGTATTATTACACCTACCCGGGTTATGACGCAGCTGACGCAGACTACGCAGAAGTAGACTTCAACTTCTATTACGGCGACCTGAAACTGGAGTACGCCTTCGCCAACGACTATGTCAATCTGAGTGAGGACGCACACTACGTCGCGCTGGACTACAGCTACGCGGTGACCGACCAGGTGTCTCTGGACCTGCACGCCGGTCATAGCTTTGGCGATTACTGGGACGAGATTGATATCGGTGACTACAGCGATTTCTCGGTTGGCGCCTCCACCAGCCTCGCTGGTCTCGACCTGTCACTCGCCTACCTGTTTAACGATCTGGACAGCGATCAGGAAATCGATACTGGCCCGTTCCGCAACGACCAAACGGTCCTGTTGACGGTTTCCAGAAGTTTTTAAGCGCTGACGGGCAGCACAGCTGCCTGTTCCGGCCGGCCTGGTGGTTCTGCGATCCCGCTGCAGAACGATCTCGCCGGCCTTTTTTGGCTCGCTCTGTTGCCCTGGAACACAAGGGTCACGGAGACAAAAAAGCCGGGCTCCAGGGCCCGGCTGTTGGTGGTAGGCGATTGGGATGTCAGCCCAATTCCTTTTGCGTGATCGGGAAGCCCATCTTCTCAACCAGCCGAATCCACAAATGCCGCCAGCCGCCCTTGGCATCAACCGTATCCAGCGCGTACATGGTAATCTTCGCGCCGATCCAGCGGAACGGTTCGGGAGGGATGTAGCCCGGCAGCGTGCTGGCAAAGCCCAGTTTGCTCTCGGGCGTGTCCTTCCCATCGAGTATATCCAGTCCGACCCTTGAGCCGAAGCGGGTAGCGGTGACGCCGAAACCGGAGTAACCACCCGCGTAGACCATGTCGCCGTTGTGGTAACGCTGGAAGTGCACCGCCATCCGTGTGGTCAGGCCGATGGGACCGCTCCAGGCATGGCTGAAATTGATGCCGCGCAGGCCCGGGAAGGTCTTGTAGAAGTTTTCGACCAGTGGCACAAAGTTCTCTGCCGTCTTGTCCGCTTTCGGGTCGGTATCATTCTCGTAAAAGTACCCCAGCCGACCGCCAAACAGGATCCGGTTGTCGGCGGTAAGGCGCATGTAGTTAAGCTGTGTGCGGGTGTCGTAGATGCCTTGACGGTGCTTCCAGCCGATACTGGCCAACTGCTCGTCGGTGAGCGGCTCGGTGACAACGATCCGGTCGCGGATCGCAGCGACCCGTTTGCGGATCTTGCTACCGCTGATGGCAAAGGCGTTGGTGGCGAGCAGCACCTTGTTGGCTCTGATCAGGCCCTCGGGGGTTTCCGCCTTTACACCTGGGTTCAGTGCGCGGGTATCGCACAGAGGGGTGTATTCGTAGATTCTCACGCCGAGTTCTTTCGCCACGCGCTTAAGGCCCCAGGCCAGCTTTCCGGGGTGGACCGTACCGCTGCGGCTCTTGGACCAGAGTCCACCGGAGAACAGCGGTGAGTTGACCTCAGACTGAACCTGGTCCTGGTTGAGCAGGTAGGCGTCGTGGCCGTAGCGCTTGTAGAGTTTGTACTCTTTTTTGATGTCGTCCAGGCCATCTTCACCGATGGCGACGGTGAGCTCACCACCCCATTCGACATCGCAGTCGATGTTGTAGCGTTCGATCGTTCCGCGGAAATGGTCAAGGTTTTCTTTGCCCAGACGCTCCAGATCGTCCATGTCGTCTGGAAACAGGCGCTGAGCATTGTCCAGGCCATGCATAACCGAGGTCGACAGTATGGCCGCGGGGCGACCTGAGGCTCCGATGGCAACGCATTGCGCCTCGATCAGAACCACATCACGTTCGGGGTTGTTCTCTTTTGCCTGTACGGCGGCCCAGAGCCCTGTGAAGCCAGCGCCGACGATCAGCAGATCGCACTGGGTGCTGCCCTTGAGTGACGGTTCAGGCTTGGGTGCATCGGCGTGATCTAACCAGTAGGGAAAGAACTTTGTTCTCAGTAAAGCCTTTTGGGCATCCGTTAATCCGTTCATGGTCACACTCATTTGTTGTGTTTCTCAGGAATCGCGCTGATAGCGCTATGTAACCAGTTTGCTGAACGGTAAGGCGGGATTGAATACCCTCGTTTGGTAGGTACCTGAACAGGGTAGAGCGTGAGAGAGAGTGCGAATGTTGAGTAAAGTTGGCTGCTTTGGGCGACAGAAAAAAACGCAGGCAGGGCCTGCGTTTGCGTGGTTTAGCGCTTGCTGTACTGAACCCCGGGTAGCACGCACAGCATCTCGTAGAGCAGGTTGGCGGCCACCACCGAGGTGTTGCGGCTCATATCAAAGGGTGGCGAGACTTCAACCAGGTCGGCGCCGACTATATCCAGCCCGCGGGCGCCGCGGATGATCTCGATGCCCTGCATCACGGTCAGGCCGCCGACCTCAGCGGTGCCGGTGCCCGGGGCAAATGCAGGGTCAAGCCCGTCGATATCGAAGCTGATATAGACCGGACCGCCGCCGATCTTCTCTCGCACCTCTTCCATCAGCGGGGTCAATGACTTATGCCAGCATTCCTCGGCGGTGACGACGCGGAACCCCTGGTCACGCGACCAGTCGTATTCGTTGGCCGAATAACCGGTGCCGCGGAGACCGATCTGTACGACGCGGTTGCCGTCGAGCAGTCCTTCTTCCACCGCGCGGCGGAATGGGGTGCCGTGGGCGATGGACTCGCCAAACATGTGATCGTTGATGTCGGCGTGCGCGTCGACATGGATCACGCCGATCGGGCCGTGTTTCTTCCTCAGTGCACGCAGAATCGGCAGCGCTATGGTGTGATCGCCACCCATTGTCAGCGGGGCGACGCCACAGCCCAATACATCGTCGTAAAACGCTTCGATGATATCGATGCTTTTTTGCAGGTTGAACGTGTTGATCGGTACGTCGCCGATATCAGCGACGGTCAGGCTGTTGAACGGATCGGCGCCGGTGGATACATTGAATGGACGCAGCATGCGGGACTCGTCACGGATCTCGCGGGGAGCCAGGCGGGCGCCGGGGCGGTTGGAGGTGCCGATGTCAAAGGGTACGCCGATGAATGCCGCGTCCAGTTTTTCGGAGAGATCGACCGCAGGCAGGCGCATAAAGGTTGCGGGCCCGCCGAAGCGGGGCATCTCGTTGCCGCTCATTGGGGCATAAAACGTTTTATCGGACATGGTCGAACTCCTTGCTGCAATAGGTTGCCGGTACTAAGTTCGGGCCGGCTTTTTCTGGTGATGTTGGTCATCACACTAGAAACATCCTGCTGCGCTCACCATACCCTGTTCAGGTGGGTCATTCGGCTACCCCCCCCCAACAGGGTATATATCAGGGGGCGGGGGGAGGTGAAAATGGCGCCATAGTAGACAAAAATAAATAAGGTGGTGCCCTATGAGTAAGCCCTTGAGTCATAAAAAAACGTTGACTGCGGTGGACGTCACGCTCTACGCCGTCTCTGCGGTTCTGCTGATTGATCAGATCGCCATGACCGCGGCTGTTGGTCCTGCGGCTATCTTCTGGTGGCTGGTTGTCATCGTCCTTTTTCTGATCCCGAATACGTTGGTCACAGCCGAACTGGGCACTTCTTACCCGGAACAGGGCGGCATCTACGCCTGGGTACGCGATGCCTTCAACACCCGCTGGGCGGCACGGATCACCTGGCAATACTGGATTAATATCGCCCTGTGGATGCCGGCGGTTTACATCATGTTCTCCGGCATCTTTGCTGCACTGTTTGTCCCCGACATGAGTCTGTGGGCACAGATCGGCCTTGGAATCGGTATGTGCGCCCTGACAACCTGGGCTAACTGCATCCGCCTCAGTTACAGCAAGTGGATTCCGAATATCGGCACGTTGACCAAGTTTGCGGTTATTTTGACCCTGGGTGGTACTGGTATTGCGTACGGCCTGGAGCATGGCTTCGTTAACGACATCAGTTTCGGTACGGCAATGGACGATCTGCAAGCCGGCCTGGTGTACCTGCCGGTCGTGGTTTATGGGTGTTTGGGCATGGAGCTGATCAGCGCCGAGAGTGACGAGATTATCAATCCCGAACGCAATATACCTCGTGCGATGCTGGCTGCTGGCCTCTGCGCGGCAGGTTTCTACATCTTCGGTACGGCGGGTGTGCTCGCCGCAGTTCCGGCCGATGATGTCGATATGGTCGATATCCTGGCGGTTACGCTTCAGGAACTGTTTGGGGGGAGCGAGCTCGGCAACGCCTTCGCTTTGATGATCGGAGGGATGGCGTTATTTACGCTGTTCTCGACCATGGTGACCTGGACCCTCGGCGGTAACCGTGCGGCGGCGGAAGCGGCCGACGCAAAAGAGATGCCCGAGATCTTTGGCTGGGTGAGCAAGGAGCATAAAAGCCCTGTTGGCGCCGCCATTCTGACCGGTACGATCAGCTCGTCGATCATGGTGATCTATGGCTTTATGGCCAATAATCTTGAAGACCTGTTTTGGACCCTGTTCTCGTTCAGTGCCATCATTTTCCTATTACCCTATATCGCCATGCACCTCGCGTTTTTGAAGTTGCGTATCAGTGATGCCGATCATCCACGGCCGTTCAAAATTCCGGGTGGTGATGCGATGGGTTACGCGCTTTCCACACTCTGTATTGCCATTCTGGGGATGTCCATCCTGTTGTTCTTCTGGGTTCCCGGCGAACCATTGGACACCGCGTTCGCCCTGCAGGTTGGCGCTGGCGTACTGATCACTCTCGCCATTGGTGAGTACCTGGTATATCGCGGTGAGAAACTGCGGGCAGCGGAAGCCGATCGGCAGCAGAGCAGGGTAGGTATAAAATTGGGCGTGGCCAACGGATGAGCCGCCGCTAAGCCGACACTCAGTAATGCAAATGCCCCACCCGTTAATCCGGTGGGGCATTTGTGTGTGCCGACATTCGCCGAGTGTTTCGCTTCCTTCCTTCAGAAGCCAGAACGTTTCCCTGGTTAATCCTCTTCCCTGGGTGGCCGCTCGACGACTTTGCGTTTGCCCTTGGCGCAACGCGCGAGAGCTTTCAGGCCATCGCCCTCGAAGGCGTCCACCCGGATCACGTCGTACAGCGCTTCAAGTGCTTCCAGCAGTTTGTCACACTCTTCCTCCTTGATAACGCCCTGCTCGCAGGCCCAGTCCACCAGTTCCTTGCGTTGGTGGCCCATTAACAGGGCAATACCATCCACCTCGTCCTCATTGCGGTTGCGAATGGCTTCATGGAGCCGGCTACGCATCTCGGCGGTTTCATTGGCCAGGCGATAGGCGTTCAGTACCCGTCCCAGTGGATCGTCCGGATCGGTGTTGATGTACGCCCCGCGGCTGACGCGCTGACGCACAGGAGTATCCTTCACAATGATGTTGGCGACTGTGGTGCCGAGCGTGTCATCGGGTCCGTTCAGGCCGGTAGCGCCCAGTGGGAACACCAGCAACCGTAATGGCCAGCGCAGCGCCGGTACCGGGAAGTTGATGATGGCTTCGCGCATGGAGTCCTGCAGGTCCCGCAGACAGGTTTTCAGGCCCCATTCCACCAGTGGCCGCTGGTCGTCCGGGTAGCCTTCCTCATGCCATTGCTTGATCACAGCAGTGGCGTAGTACAGATGCACCAGGCAGTCCGCCATGCGTCCTGACAGTCGTTGACGGGCTTTCAGGCCGCCACCGACCGTCAGCAGGGTGACGTCGGTCAACAGCGCGAAGGCGGCGGAGAAGCGGGCCAACTGGCGGTAACAGGGTTGGATGTCGCCCTGGCGTGGCACCGGCTCCAGCCAGCCACGGGTCAGCCCCAGAACAAACGCCCGCAGGGCATTACGGGTGGTGTGGGCAATGTGGCGGTAAAAAATGCCATCGAATTTTTTCGCGGCCTTGTCCTCATCTTCCATGCCGGCGGCTTCAATTTCCTCCACGATGAACGGATGGCAACGAATCGCGCCCTGGCCAAAGATCATCAGGCTGCGGGTGAGGATGTTGGCGCCCTCGACGGTGATGCCGATGGGGACCGCCTGGTAGGCGCGGGCCAGGAAGTTGCGGGGGCCGGTAATGACGCCACGCCCGGCCACCACGTCCATGGCGTGGTTGATCACTTCCCGCATCAGATCGGTGTTGCGGTATTTCAGCACCGCCGACGGCACCGATGGGCGTACGCCCCGGTCCAGCATGCCGGAGGTGAGCAGGCGGGCCGCGTCCATCATGTAGGTGTAGCCGGCAATGGGTTCCAGAGCCTCCTGAACACCCTCAAACTGGCTGATGGAACGGCCAAACTGCTCCCGCGTCAGCGCGTAGGAACCGGTGGCGAGGCTGGCCACTTTGCCCGCGCCGGTACCAAGGGCGGGTAGTGATATCGAGCGACCAATCGACAGGCATTCCAGCAGCATCGTCCAGCCCTTTCCGAGCATGTCCTGACCACCAATAACCTGTTCCATGGGGATAAACACGTCGTTACCCCAGGTGGGCCCGTTCATGAACACAGTGTTCATCGGCAGGTGACGGGCGCCGGCGTTGACCCCTTCGGTCTCGCGCGGCACAAGTACGCAGGTCACACCGATTTCATCCTGATCACCCATCAGCTTGTCCGGGTCATACACCTTGATGGCCAGACCAATCAGCGTGGCTACCGGCGCCAGGGTGATGTAGCGTTTGTTCCAGGTGACTTTCAGGCCCAGCACTTCCTCGCCGTTCCATTGCCCCTTGCAGACGATGCCCTTGTCGGGGATAGCGCCGGCGTCGGAGCCGGCCACCGGGGAGGTCAGGGCAAAGCAGGGAATTTCCTCGCCTCCGGCCAGCCGGGGCAGGTAGTGTTCTTTCTGGGTATCTGTGCCGTATTCCATCAGCAACTCGCCCGGGCCCAGAGAGTTGGGCACCATCACGGTGACGGCGGCGGACACGCTGCGGGTGGAAATTTTCATCACGATTTCGGAGTGGGCGGTATGGGAGAAGCCCTTGCCACCCTGTTCCTTGGGAATCATCAGCCCAAAAAAGCCGTTCTCGCGGATGAACTTCCAGACCTTGTCCGGAAGGTCGTAATTTTCATGGGTGATTTTCCAGTCGTCCAGCATGCCGCAGAGTTTTTCTACCGGTCCATCCAGGAACGCCTGTTCTTCGCTAGTGAGGTGGGCGGGCTTGGCGTCCAGCAGCTTTGACCATTCCGGCTGGCCGGAGAACAGTTCGCCGTCCCAGTCCACGGAACCGGATTTGAGCGCTTCGGATTCCGTCTCGGAGAGCTTCGGCAGGCGGTTTCGCACCCAGCCCAGCAGTGGGCGGCTCAGTTTGTCGAGGCGGAGATCACCGGGGAAAACCAACAGCAGAGCCAGGGCGAGCAAACCACCACCAAACAGTATGCTGAGCAGGTGCCAGCCATCCTGGAATAAACCGACGACGGTGGCGATGACCATCACCGCCGCGGCGGTTTGGCCACCAATGCCAAGATAAATCAGGACCAGTGCACTGATCAGAAGGAGCAGGACGCTCATGGGCAGACCTCCGTATCACGAATGAAATCAATCAGATTTGAGCAGTTATTACGAAGCTTCCTTTACCATCGATCAAAGACTGGGCAGTTGCAAGCAACAAAAACGGATTCTGGCCTGAAGATCATACATAGCCGGCCGCAAACACCAGCCCCAGTACAATGGGCATCACCACCAGACTGCCGAGGTTGCTGAGCAGCACCAGTGACGCCACTTTATGAGGCTCCTGCTGGTACTGCTCTGCCACCATGTAGTTGAGAACCGCTGGCGGAAGGGCCGCGAACACCCACAGGGCGGCCACCTGAAGGCCCGGAAGATCCAGTATGGCAATCATCGGCCAGGCGAGAATCAGACCCGAGACCGGACAGGCAATGGCGCCCAGCATGCCCAGTTTCCAGTCGCTGAAATCCACATCCAGCATACGCACGCCGAGGGTAAACAGCATCAGTGGAATACATACGCCACCGAGCATATTCAGGGTTTCCAGCAGCCACTGTGGCATGGGCACCCCGCCGAAATTGACGGCCAGGCCGGCAATGCTGGCAAACACAACGGGCAGGCGCAGCCGTTTGATGATGGAGGTGTGCGGGTCCAGCATGTAGAGGCCCACGGTAAAGTGCAGCAGCATCTCCACTATAAACAGCACGATGGCGGCTGGCAGGGCTGCGTCACCAAAGGCGAACACCAGTACCGGGATGCCCATGTTGCCGGAATTGTTGAACATCATCGGGGGCAGGAAGGTTTTCAGATCCAGGTTCAGCACCCGGGCCAGGGGGTAGAGGATAATGCCGGAACCCAGTACCACCACGGTGGCTGCCACTGCGAGGCTGGTGTATTCCTGTAGTGGTGCCTGCTGGTCTGCCAGGACCGCGAACACCAGCATGGGGACGAACAGTTCCATGTTCAGGGTGTTCAATCCCTGGATATCGGGCGTGCGATAACGGCCATACAGTGCGCCACATCCGGCAATCAGGAAAACCGGCAACATCGTGGACAGGATCTGACCAATCATTCGAAGGCTCCGACAGGGGTTATGGGTCAGCCGATGGACAATAAACCGTTAGGTTCGCAAGTGTTGGCCGTGTTCGGCAAGGAAAACCTGTGAATCTTCGACCAAAGCTTTAAACCCGCAGACGGACCGGTCATGTCTCTGATATGCGACGGCTTGCGGTGGTCATGACTCCTGCCACAGAATGATGACCATTCACCCGTCCCCATGACCGATCGGAGTGCCACGTGCCCATAGATTTCGACAAGTCCGTTATCCGCGAACAGACCTGTTCGGTAAAATTCGATGCCCGCCGGGCCGTGTTTGGTAAGGAGGATGTGATTCCGCTGTGGGTGGCGGATATGGATTTCCCGGCACCGGAGGCGGTCACCCGGGCCCTGGAAACCCGGGCCCGACACCCGATATACGGCTACACCCTGTTTCCTGATTCCCTGTATCAGTCGATGATCGACTGGTACAGGGACCGCCATGGTTGGACTATTGAAAGGGAATGGATCCTTATGGCGCCCGGCGTGGTGCCATCCCTTCATGCAGCGTGCCTGGCATTTTCCGAGCCTGGTGAGGGAGTCATCATTCAGCCGCCGGTCTACCCGCCGTTCTTCAGTTCGGTAAAGCGGACCGACCGGACAGTGATTGAAAATCCGTTGGACTGTGTCGACGGACGTTACACTATGGATTTTGAACACCTCGAACAGTGCGCCGCCCGTGACGATGCTCGCCTGTTGGTGCTGTGTTCCCCCCACAACCCCGTTGGCCGGGTGTGGACGGATGAGGAACTGCGGGCAGTGCTGGATATTGCCCGCCGACACGGCCTGGTGGTGTTGTCCGATGAGATTCACTGTGACCTGGTGTATCCGGACAAGCCGACGCATTGCATGCTTGCCCGCCTGGCGGAAGCCGGCGATGCGCTGGTAACGGCGGTTGCCCCGAGCAAGACCTTCAACATGCCGGGACTTGGGCTGTCGGCGCTGGTGATTCCTGATCCTGACCGACGGCGAGCAATGAAGGAAGTTTTCGATTCCCTTCACATGGGGCAATGCAATCCATTCAGCATCACCGGCTTTGAAGCCGGCTACCGGCATGGTGGTCCCTGGCTTGATGAGCTGATGCCTTACCTTCAGCAGAATCGCGATTTTGTGGCGGACTTTCTGGCACAGCGGATACCTGAAGTGACCATGGCGGTGCCGGAAGGAACCTACCTGCTCTGGCTGGATTGCCGTGGGCTGACACCGGATGACAAAGCGCTGAAACAGTTCTTTGTGCAGGACGCGGGCATTGGTATGAATCCCGGCGCGACCTTCGGCGACAACGGGCGCGGCTTCATGCGGATGAATATTGGATGTCCCCGGCCGCTCCTGGAGCAGGCACTGGAGCGCATCGAAGCGGCTGTCATCCGGCGTTTCCGGTAAGCAGTCGGGTGTGCCCTGAAGACTTGTCAGCTTTTTTTACGACCACAGTTGTCGTGGGGTTTACAGGAATACACAGGCGTCTGGTTTTAAAGCGAAAGACAGAAACTGGCATTGCCGATGCTTTTGTTTTGGGTGGTACTCATTAACGGAATATGGGGAAACCCAGGGAGGCAAGTATGCCAAGAATTACACTGGTCACGTTGTTGGCCGTCGTATTGTTTTTCCCAACACTGGCAAGTGCGGCGCAGATAACAGCTAGCTATGACGTCAATCTCAACTCGGACGATCCGGGTCTGGTGGTTAACTCCGCAGATATTGCTGACAATCCTTTCACGTTCAATCTTGGCGAAGGGGAAAGCCAGTATTTCAGCTTGTTCAAGATCTGGACCAATGAATCCGATGTAGGGGACGACGACGAAGTTGCCTATCCGATCTCGGTGGACTTCAGTTTCACTTCGCCCGATGTGCTGTTCGGATCGATCGATGGTGAGACCGTGGGGGTGAACAAGGTAGGAGGCCTGTTCCAGAAAGGGGTACTCACCTGGGACGGTTCACTGGATCTGTTCTTTGGCGCCCAGGGCGATGGCCATCTTCGGGTCACCCTGTTTGATGCCGTATTCAATGAAGGCTATCTTTTTGGCCTGCATGAGGGCAAGAAATACGGTGCCAAGGTCAAGGCCAAAATCGAGCTGATTGCCAAGGCGTCACAGGTTCCCGAGCCGGGCACCCTGGCGTTGCTGGGACTGGGCTTGCTTGGTATTGGGCTGCGTGCCCGTCGTAACGCCGGCTGAACGAACAGGTTCCTCAGACGTTCCGTTGGAGTCAGGGGGATGACCATTCCCCTGACTCCGGGTTAGCTTGAGGGCACTTTACGTGTCGCAAGAAACAGTCCTGCCAGTATTAACAGCCCGCCAATGATGTGAAAGTGCCCCAGCCGTTCCCCCAGGAAGACCCCCGCCAGTATCGATGCGAACACCGGCGTCAGGTACATGAACATGGCCGCCCTTGCAGGCCCCACCCGATGCACGCCGTGATTCCAGAATGCGTACGCCAGGATTCCGGGGAAGAAGGCAAAATACAATAATGGCGTGATCGTGGCGCGACCAACTTCGAACCCCCCTTTGAAGAACATCAGCTCTATCAGATAGAACGGCAATATAACCAGTGTGCCCAGGGCGATCTGGGTGGTCAGGAATGTCAGCGCAGGCAAGGGCACCGCCTGCCGTCTGAGCAGCACAGAGAACAGCCCCCAGCTGAACACTGCAGCCACCATGATCAGATCCCCGGGCTGGGCCTCGAGTTTCGTAAGCACCGACAACTGTCCACGGGCGACGACCGTCAGTATTCCCAGCACGGCCAACAGGATGCCCAGTAGCTGAACCGGGCGGGTCCGGTCACCCAGGAGCAGCCAGGCCAGCAAGGCAATGAAAATGGGAATGGTGGCGTTGATCAGGGCAATGTTGGTGGCACTGGTAGTGATGGCGGCGTAGTACAGCAGCGAGTTGAACGCTGCCACGCTGAAGGTGGCCAGTATAAGCATGGACCCCAGGTACTGGCGGATAACCTGACGGTGGCGCAACACGCCCGGGAGGCCGAAGGGCAGGATAACCGCCAGGGCGATCACCCATCGCCAGAATGACATGGACAAGGGCGGGATGCTGTCGACCGCACCCTTGGCAACCACAGCGTTGCCTGCCCAGAATAACGGTGTCAGTACCAGCCCAACGTAGGCCAGCCATATTGGCTTCGGGGAATGAATAGACACGCCAGCTCCTGTTGTCGTTCGAAAACGTCGGAAGCCGGTAGCATACTACTCGCCGGGAACTTCTGCCTCCGTACCAACGTGGTAGGCCGCAAAGCCGGCCATCACCACCTGATCCACGGCCATGCCAATGATGCGACCGTTGCTGGCCGCTCGGATAGGGTGCTGGGCGTTGGTGATAGGGTCGGCCACATAGCCCAGAACCTCACCTTCGGAAACACGGGCGCCGAGATCCACTTCACTGAACAGGATGCCGCCGTTTGGCACGCGGATCCAGTTGGAATCGTAGTAAACCGGTTCCGGGTCTCCCCAGACGAACATCCGGGAAATCATGCCTTCCTTTTCCAGCAGGCTGGTCAGGCTGTTTACGCCCGCATCAATCTGATGTTCCTGAATGCGGTGAGATTCGCCAGCTTCCATGGTCACGGTACGAATACCGGCTTCCACCGCCGCCGTGCGTAGCATGCCGGAGGAGCCTGAACTGTGGACCACCGCCATGCGGTCAAAGCCACGGGTGAAGGCTGCCACATCCGGATTGTTCATGTCCGCCCGCAACTGAGGCAGGTTTGTGCGCTTTTGTGAGCCGGTGTGGATGTCCACCAGCATGTCGCATTTGCGGATCACGCTCTCAAACAGTGAATGAGCAATGCGATCTGCCAGACTGCCATCCGGGCTGCCCGGAAAATGGCGATTCAGGTCACGGCGATCCGGCAGGTAGCGGGTACCTTGCTGGAAACCCGGCAGATTGACGATGGGAATGCCTACAACCCGGCCGGAGAGTTTCTCGGGGTTGAGGTCGTAGACCGTGCGGCGAACGATCTCGATGCCGTTGAGCTCGTCACCGTGAACCGCGCCGGTCAGGCACAGAGTGGGGCCCGCATTGACGCCATTGACCACCAGCACCGGTGTAGGCTGCGACAGTCCGGCAATCTGTATGTTCGGTGACCATGCCAGGCGCGTGGAGGTGCCAGGACGGACTTTGGATCCCAGCAGCTCGAAAGTACTGGCCGCTTCCGGTTCTTCTGTTTCAGAATCCGCTTCACTGTCAGCTTTCGAAGTGTCGGGCGCGTTGCCTGAGCCATCGGCGACTTCGATTTTTACATCGGCCCCGCCGGGTTCCAGGGAATCCCCGGCAGATTCACTGACCTCTTCTTCCCTGGGCGGCTCAGGGACGGGAGCGATCTCTTTGAGATCAATGTTGGGGGCGACCTTTTGGGGTTTCTTGCTTTCCGTCCCAGCAGACTCCGGCTGACGGGTATCCTCCTGATCGTCCCTCTGTGCTGCTTTTTCGCTTGCAGACCCGGCCCGTGAGCTTTTGCGGGGCTCGGAGTTCTCCACATCCTCAACGCTCTCGTCCTCTGCGAGCTCTGCCAGCAGGACTTCCTTGGCCTCTCCGTTCTGATTGGCCAAAACGGGATGCACGGTGATCAGAGCACCGAGTGACAGGCCGATGAATGTCAGGTTTTTGAACCGGTTAAACAGCATAATTCCTCTCAGGTCGGCAGCCAGTCGGGACAGCTCCCAGATCCGGCGGCGAAAACGGCCTCTAGGATAAAGCGCCCCTGCTATCATGAATACGGCTGTGACAAAGGTTTAATGCCACCTTCATGAAATCTTTGTGCATTCCCGCAAAATGACCTATGTAGTAGATCTACAGGCAACATTTTGCGTTCATGTGACACTTATACGTGCTGAAGGGAGTAAACTGTATGGATCTTTTGCGAATTTTGATTGCGATTTTGTTACCGCCGTTAGGTGTCTTTTTGCAGGTGGGTATCGGCAAGCACTTCTGGATCAACATCCTGTTGACCCTTCTCGGTTACATTCCCGGCATCGTTCACGCCGTCTACATCATTGCCAAAAAATAGGTGGAAGCGACAAGCCCGGGCAACGCCGGGCTTTTTCATTGCCTCCTGCCGATGGCAGACCAGTGATCACCTTTTTCCGCGGCCTTGCCATCCGCTTTCAGTTTCAGCAGGTGCGCGAGCGCCGAGCGTGCCGCAAGCCCGTGGATGGCCTGCGGTACGTCATCATAGGCCGCTGCCGTCAGATCCTTCAGAGTCACCGGAGCAAGCTGCTTCAGGGCCTTGGCTACCTTGTGCTCCCGCGCCAGCCGGTGGGTGATCAGGTAATCAATCACCGCTTCCGGTTGCCCCATCAGGAAACCGTGCGCCGGCGCAATATAGCGGACCGGTTCGGCCAGCAAATCGTACAAAGCCTCCAGGTACGCCTTCATATCCCCATCCGGCGGATTAATCACCACCGTGGACCCCTGCATGATGTGATCCCCGGAAAACAGCAGTTCCTGATCCAACAGCAGGTAGCAGATATGGTTTGAGGCGTGACCGGGCGTATGAATCGCCTTCAGAATGCCTGCGTCGGTAACGATCAGATCGCCGTGTTCCGGCTCATCGTCCGGTGCGAAGGTCTGATCCTGGGATGCACCAGCAGGCGCCGGCAACCCGAATACCCGGCATCCGGTCCTGGCTTTCAGCGCCGCGGTGGCCGGGGAGTGATCCCGGTGGGTATGGGTCACCACCACCTGATCAATCACTCCGCCGGTCAGCTCCAGGATGCGCTCAATGTGGGTTTCATCGTCCGGCCCCGGATCCAGCACCGTAAACCGTTCATGGCCGAACAGATAGGTATTGGTACCCGGCCCGGTCATCATCCCCGGGTTGGGCGCTGTCAACCGGATCACCCCGGCGGCGATCTCCACCGGTTCCCCGGGCACAATCTCCGCCCGGGTCGAACCTTCCCCTTCCGGGTCCAGCTTGGCGGCCTCGTCATAGGCCGGCGAACCGGGTTCCAGCATCACCGGCTTGCCCTTCTTCAGCGCCGGCCATGGCTGATCCGGGTATGGCTCCGGCGGATTGGCATGGGCATAGCGCATCACCGCGTCCGCGTTATCAAAGCTGCTCAACACCCGCAGCGTGCGAATCGTCGGCAGCCCCAGCAAACGTTCACCGTTGCGGTGTTCCTCTAACGCCAGGGCAGGACTGATCCACACATGATCAATCGTCTCCACGCCATCATGGCTGGCCACCTGGCCTTCCGGCGCGATCGTCACAAAAAACCGGGTATCAAACCGCCGCGGCGGTCCCGGAGGCGTGATCCAGTGCCCCAGATACGCCAACCGATCCAGCGGAATCGCCAACCCATGCTGCGCGCACAACTGCGCCAGAGACCGTTTGCCGCTGAACAGCGCCTGACGCTCACCATGAACCGGATGGTCTCCACCAATCGTCGCCCCGTCGGCATCCATTGCCACCAGAATGCCGGCCTCCTCAAAACACTCGCGCACCGCCGCGAGCATATAATCGGCACCGCCTTCGTCGACACTCATGGTCTGACTGATTTCCGAATCAGCCGGGCCAAGAGCGTGTTCGCGACCGAGAGGTTCCTGTTCATCCACCGCGCCGCCGGGAAACACAAAATAACCGGGCATGAAAACCGCGTCCCAGGTGCGTTGCAAAAGCAGCACCTGGAGACCTTCAGGGGTGTCGCGTGTCAGAACCAGCGTGGCAGCAGGGCGAATATCCATAGACTTTCCGTAATCGTTTTATTTGGGTGCGCTGACAAGGTTGGAACGATGGTAGGAAATGGCTTTCCAAAACTGTGCGGAGCCCAAGCGCCACATGGATGTGCTTGAGCATGTTTTGGAAAGCCATTTACTACCATCGCTACCCCCAAGTTAAGAGGCGCAAGGGATCACTAGCAAGATAACCGATTTCAATAAGAACGTCCTGAGATGACCACTAAAGTCCAAGAGCGTATGATTCCGCCCTCAAACTGAACTTGTATAGAAACAGGTACCCGACCGTGGCCCGTATAAAGCTCTCTTTTCCGGATGACGTTTTTTGTTTTGAAACCAAGATGCCGGTTCGGATCACCGATATCAACGGCGCCAATCATTTGGGCAACGACGCCCTCATATCCATGCTCTCGGAAGCTCGGGCCCAGTTCCTGGTGAAGTACGGCATCCAGGAAGCCGATCAGAATGGCGTGGGGATCATCGTTACTGACCTGGCCACCATGTACCAGTCCGAATCGTTTTTCCCGGAAATGCTGCGATTTGAGGTTGGGCTTATGGACTTCAACAAGTACGGGGGCGATTTCGTATTCCGCGTCAGCAAAGCCGAGAGCGGCCAACCGGTAGCACTGGCCAAGTACGGCTTTGTGTTCTTCAACTACCAGCGTAAGGCTGTTGTGCCAATGCCTGAAGACTTCCGTTCACGCTTCGCCTGATCGCTGGAGTTTAGCCATGCCGGCGCGGTAGAAGGTATAAGCCATCGCGCCGGCCATCAGATTGCCCACCAGCGCCCCGCTCATCAGGCCGGTAAGGCCGCTGATTTGGGAGCCAACCCAGAGCAGTGGCAGAAAACAGACGAACAGCCGTAACGTGGAAACCAGTAAGGCTCTCAGTGACAGGCCCAGGGCATTGCACACCGACACCATCAGCATGCAGACGCCCAGCCCGCTGTAACTGAGTGGCACCCGCACCAGATAGTTGCCCAGCACCTCCTGCACTTCGGCATCGCTGCTAAACAGCTGCGCCACCAGGCCGGAGGCCAATACCCAGATCAGGCCAATGGCCAACTGCCAGCCAACCACGAAACGCACAGCCAGCCGCACCAGTTTGCGAATCTGTCCGATGTCGCCGGCCCCCAGCATGCGCCCGATCATCGGCGGCATGGACATGGTCAGCGCCAACACCACCACTATCGAGAAAAACTCCAGGCGGGTTCCCAGCCCCCAGGCGGCGACAGCGGCAGACCCGAATCCCGCCACCAGGGCCGTGGCTAACATGGCCGAGGCTGGCGGCATCAGCTGGCTGACCATGGCTGGCGCCATGATGCCGTTGAGCTGCCTCAGTGCCTTGCCAAGGCTGAGTTGCCGCAACTGGAAGCTGATCCACTGGCGCTGGAACAGGATCGGGTAGATGACCAGAGCACCAATGCCAAAGGCCGTAATTGTTGCCCAGGCTGCTCCGGGAAGCCCCCAGCCAAAAACGAAGATGTACAGCGGATCCAGCGCGATGTTGAGCAGGCTGGTGGCGATCATCAGGTAGCCCGGCAGCTTGGTGTCGCCATGGGAGCGGCAGATGCTGTATCCGAAGTAGAGCATGGCGCCTGTCCAGGCGGACACCAGCCAGGGCGCCCAGTATTCGTTGATGACGGGCAGCAGCGACTGCTCCGCGCCGAGGAGGGTCAGAATGTGGGTTTGTAGTAACCAGACCGACGCGCACAGCAGCAGCGCCAGGGACGCACCCACGGTAATCACCAGTCCGCCCAGTCGCTGTGCCCTGAGTTCGTCGTTCTGGCCGAGGGTACGGGAAATGATGGCCGTGGTCGCAATGCCCAGGCCAACGTACATGCCGCTGACCAGTTGCTGCATGGGAACGGTAAAGCCAAGGGCGGCCAGTGGATCACGCCCCAGCTGACCCACAAAGGCACTGTCGGTCAACTGGAAGGTCATCAGTGAGAGCACCCCGAACAGCATGGGCCAGGTCATGGAAAACAGCTGGCGGGCGAGGGTGGTGTTGTCGGGTGGGGTGCTCACGGGTGGTCTGGTGCTCGGATCAGGTCTTTGAAGTGACGGTAGGTCGGGTTAGCGAAGCGTAACCCGACACTGAACAGGATCAAAGTACCTTCAGGGCTGCGTCATAATCCGGTTCGTTTTTGATTTCACTGACCAGCTCGCTGTGCAATACCTTGTTGCTTTCATCAAGCACTACCACCGCGCGGGAACACAGACCGGCCAGGGGGCCACTCTGGATGGCAACGCCATAGTCCTGCTGGAAGCTGTAGTTGCGGAAGGTGGAGAGGGTTTCGACGTCCTTGATTCCTTCGGCGCCACAGAAGCGGCCCGCTGCGAACGGCAGGTCGGCGGAGATGACGAGGACGACGGTGTTGTCCAGGCTGCCGGCTTTTTCGTTGAATTTGCGGGTGGATGCGGCGCACACGCCGGTGTCGATACTGGGGATGATGTTGAGGATTTTGCGTTTGCCGGCCCAGTTTTCGAGTTTAACTTCTTCCAGGCCGCTGCTTGTCAGGGTGAAGGGCGGGGCGTTGTCGCCGGGTGTGGGGAATTTCCCGCTGACTTCTATGGGGTTACCATCGAGGGTTACGTTGCTCATTGCGATGCTCCTGTTGTCTGGATTCTGCTAGGACAGCTTACTCTGTTTAGCTCAGATTGGGTGACTTTGCATCTCCGCCATACTGTATGGCAAGTTTTGAAAACTCTTCAACATTGGGAAAGATCGGCCAGGACAGCCCTGCCCAAAACACGCTCCTTCGGCACATCCTTGTGACGCTTGGGCTCCGCCATCCATGGCTCCGCACAGTTTTGGGCAGGGCTGTCCTGGCCGATCCCGATCTTGGGAGTTGCACTCTTTTTTCTTCTGACTACCGCGTCGATACTGGTTGTGATTCAAAACCAACTGCGGGGTGTCGCTGAACCAGTAGCAGGTAGCTGGCCAGAGCTGCGGCGGCGCTGGCGGCGATGATGGTGGCCATGACCAGGGAAGTGCCGTCGTGCAGGTGACCAACGAGTATGCCCGCCAGAGCGGCGACGGCCATCTGGGTGAAGCCGAACAGCGCGGACGCGGAGCCGGCCATGTGGGGGAAGTTGGCCATGGCGCCGGCCATGGTCTGGGGCAGGACCATGCCGACGCCGACCATGAACAGGGCCTGGGGCAGGATGACCGCCCAGACGCTGTAAATTTCGGCTACGGCGAGGCCGGCCATGATCGCGCCACCAACCACGGCGATGGTGAGGCCCCGCACCAGGATCTGGTCCGGTACCAGCCGGCTGCCGAGGCGGATGGCACTCAGGTTGCCGGTGACGTAGCCCACCACGATGCAGGCGAAGAAGAGTCCGAAATGCTCGGGCTCCACGCCCAGGAAATCGATCAGCACGAAGGATGAGCCGGACAGAAATGCGAACAGGCCGGAGAAAATCAGCGCGTTGGTCAGGGTATAACCGAGGAAGCTGATGTCCGTGGCGATGGTGCGGTAGTTTCGCAGCAGGCTACACAGCCGCAGGGGCTGGCGGTATTCCGGGCGCATGGGTTCGGGAATGCCGAAGGCCACCACCACGGCCATGATCAGTGCATAGCCGGCCAGTACGATGAAAATGGAGGCCCAGCCCAGGCCGGAGACCATAAACCCGCCGATGGTCGGTGCCACGGCAGGCGCCAGCGCCATGATGCTGGCCAGGATGGCCATGATGCGCGCAGCCTCACGTGGCGTGTAGATGTCACGAATCGCGGCTCGGCCCAGTACCGGGCCAGCGGAGCCGCCGAGGGCCTGCAGGAAGCGGCAGAGCATCAGAGTTTCGATATTGGTGGCGAAGGCACACCCAATGCTGGCGAGGGCAAATAGCAGAAAACCGCCGATCATAATCGGTTTGCGGCCAAAGCGGTCGGCCAGCGGGCCGCAAACCAATTGCGCCAGTGCAAATCCCATCATGTACAGGCTGAGGGTGAGCTGTACCTGATCGGTACCGGTGCCGAAATCGCTGCCGATCTGCGGCAGCGCCGGCAGATACATATCGGTGGCCAGCGGCCCTAGGGCTACAGCGGCAGCAAGTAATATCGTTGTCCAGACACTGGTCAGCGCAAGCATGAAGTTTCTCGGTCTGTTCTGAAAGTGAGCGAGCAGGTAGTGGGGAGGGGATTTCCGAAACCCTGCGGAGCCATGGATGGCGGAGCGGAGCGTACATGGATGTATTTACAGCGTGTTTCGGAAAGCCCCTCCCCACTACCTGCGACCTACTCGGAGTCAGGGAAGTGTACGCCCGTGCGTCTCAGGGATAACGGCTTATCGCTTCATACAACGTATGAACGAAATCGATTGATTATTCGTTTAGACCATTCATCGTCGCCGCCACGGCGTTGACCTGGTTGCGAAGCCAGCGGTGGGCGGGGTCGTTCTGGTTGCGGCGGTGCCAGAGCATCAGCAGCGTGAAAGGTTTGAAGTCGAAGGGCAGGGGAACCGAGGCGAAGCCCCTGAGTAAGTGATTACTCATACGTTCCGGTGCGGTAGCCAGCATATCGGTACCACGCAGGAATTCCGGCAGACCTGAGAAATTGGACACGGTGACCACATTGCGCCGGGTCAGCCCGCGGGTGTTCAGTGACGTTTCCAGAGCCGGCTTTTCACCGGTGGCGAACAACAGGGACACATGGTCCGCCTTGAGGTATTCCGTCGTGTCCTGTGGCGGCTCGCGGTAATCCGGATCGTAGAACACCACCATACGGTCGGCCATCAATCCACGTTGCATGATATCCGTCGCCTCTGGGGCGTGGGGCGAGATGATCAGGTCGCAGACATCCTTGCGGAGCATGTCGGCAGTCGGAATGCCGGAGGGAATCACCTGCAGCCGAATGCCTGGAGCCTCCCGCCGCAGGGTACTGACCAACCCGGGTAACAGCAGATCACGCTGGTAATCGTTGGCGGCGATGGTGAAGGTGAACTCCGCGGTCGCGGGCGTGAACGGCGGTCCGCTGGACAGGGACTGCAGGTCATCCAGTATCTGGCGGATATGGGGCCCCGCCCGCAGCGCGTACTGGGTCGGCGCAATGCCGCGTCCGGACTTTACAAACAACGGGTCCCCGAGTGACTGGCGCAACCGGTCCAGGGTGTGACTCACGGCCGACTGGCTGACCCCCAGGCGAATGGCCGCGCGGGAAACGCTGCCTTCATCAAGCACCGTCAGAAAGGTGCTCAGGGAGCGAGTGTCGAGGTTTAATGTATCGATGCCGTTCATGGATCGCAGTGTAATCCACTTACACCCTGGTCGCATACACAAAGTAGGATCCCTGAACTAGTGTATGGTGAGTGATCGCTCAATAATGTCAGGAGGCACCATGACGCTCAAACTTGCGTTCGATGTATACGGCACGCTGGTCGATCCCATGGGCATGGCGGATCTGTTAGAGCAGGACGCCGGAGAAAGTGCAGAGGCCGTCAGTGCCTTGTGGCGGGAGAAGCAACTGGAGTTCTCTTTTCGCAAAGGTCTGATGCGGGTCTACGAAGACTTCGGCGTCTGCACCCGTCAGGCCCTGCGGTACGCCATGGCCACCTACAAACTGGACCTGACCAGCGACCGCGAAGACGAGCTCATGGCCGCCTACCTCTCCCTGCCGGCCTTCGACGACGCACTGCCGGCCCTGAAAGCCCTGAAAGGCGATTATCCGCTGTTCGCATTCTCTAACGGAAGCTATCCGGCATTGGAAAAAGTACTGGGCCATAATAATCTGCTGGATCAGTTCGAAGGCCTGGTTTCCGTTGACGATATCAAGAGTTTCAAACCTGACCCGGCCGTATACACCTATGCCAGAAGGGCAACGGGAGCCTGGGACGAACCGCTATGTCTGGTATCGAGTAATGCCTGGGACGTGATTGGCGCACGAGCCGCCGGCTTGAAAGCGGTCTGGGTGCAGAGAGATACCAACAAAGTCTTTGAAGACTGGGGCATAGAGCCGTCAGCGGTAATAAACAGTCTTTCAGAGCTGCCCGCGGCCCTTAAGCACCTCTAGAAAGGAATTCCGGAGCCCGTCAGCGCTGTAGCCCCCGGGTCATCAGGTTGATGCTCTCATCCAGCGTCCGCTTGCCGGTCAGTTCGTCGTCGCCGCTGCAGATTTCCAGCAGCACGGCGCCATGCACCACGGCCCACAGGGTACGGACGGTGGCATCGGGATCCGCGGTGACACGGAATCGGCGCTCGGCCATGCCAGTCTTTAGGAAGTTGGCAAACAGCTCAAACGCGGTCGACCTGGACAATACGCCGAACAGGTCGGCCTCAATGGCAATGGGGGTGCTGGCCGCCAGGAACAGGGCGCGATCGGAGCAGGCCAGTTCACGGTAGATGTGGGCAGCCTGTCGCAGCATGGCTTCCGGCGGTGTCTCGGGGAGGGCTGCCATCAGCCTGCGTTGCCATTCTTCCACCCAGGCCTCGTAGAGCGCACGGATCAGGCCAGGTTTGTCACTGAACAGGGATTCGACGGTCGACAGTGGCGTATTGCTTTTCTCCGCCAGTGCCTCGAGAGTGAGTGCGGCCATACCGTCGCTGCGAACAATGTCGCGGGCGATGGCAACCAGTTGTTTACGTTCGGCCTGGGGAGCGGAATCGGTTTTTGTTTCCTCTGACTTCGGGGGCATGGAATCCTTCCTTTTCGGTCAGGGTGTCTTCAGTTTTCCTTCCCTAATAGTAGCACCCTGCCGGCTAACCCGGACGATGAAAACTCAGTCAGATCGCTCCGCCAACCATTCTGCCAGTTCCAGCCAGCTTTCCCGAGGCGCCTTGCTGCCTGCCAGAATCCCCATATGCCCGCCGGGCGCCACGCGGAACGTCTTGTCAGCAGAGCTGACATGATCCATCACCCGCTTGGCCGCACCGGGTGTCGCCAGAGTGTCCTCCTGACCGGCGATGGCCAGTAAGTTGGCATTCACATTTTCCAGGCGGGCGACATCTTCACCAATCTGAATTTCACCTTGCGACAGCTGATTGTCGATCCAGATCCGCACCACCGTGTCCTGAATAACCCCGCCCGGGTATGCCACCATCCGGTCGAGAAACGCCGACGTCGTCGCGTGGTTACTGACAAACTCCCGGTCACCCAGCCGCACAATCAGCTCCCAGTACCCCATCACACTGCCGATCGGATTGGTCAGCTTGAAACCGATGGTATTGGCCCAGCCCGGTGTGTGAAACCAGTGGGGTTTGACATCGTGGATGCGAAAACCGGTGCGCTTGCGCACAAAATCCGCGACATCCGCCACCCGCTGGTACATAAGCCCCATCAGACCGGACGCGTGACTGTCGATGGGCAAACCCAGAACCACCGCATTGCGGATGTGCTGATCCTTGCTAAGGGCGGAGTAAAACAGCGTAAACATGCCGCCCATGCTCCAGCCATGCAGCGACAACTCCTGCTCGCCACTGTGTTCCCGTACCCGGTTCAGATAGGCCGGCAAAAACTCCGCGACATAGGTGTGCAGATTGTAGTGACTGTGCTGACGGGTCGGGATACCCCAGTCGATCAGGTACACCTCAAATCCTTTCGCCCGCAGGAAGCGCACCAGACTGCGCTGGGGAAACAGGTCGTAGATCAGCATATTCACCGCCAGTGGCGGCACAATCACAATCGGCGTCTTGTGAGCGGTGCGCTCCACCGCAATGGTCTCGCCATCCAGCTCGATAAAATCCTCCGCCAGCGGCGGGTAATACCGCAGACTGACCAGTCCATCGGTATACAGCGTTTCAAACGGCGTTTGCCCCGCCTGCACCAGGCTGGCGGCGCGGAAAACACGGTCGAAGGCATTGCCGGCGTACAGGGCCGTTTGCCGGGTGAGCCCCGACGCTTTGTCAGCCATGGATTTGAAGAGGTTTGGCATGGGGATGTCCATAGTGGGATTCGCAACTCACGTTGATGCTTGACGTTTTCGTGAAGGCTACCGCTGCAATTTGAATTGAGCTATGGCATCACCGTCACATAGTCAGGGCACACCGGTCACTTCGGGCCACTGCCCAATCACCATTCTGGTTGATATGATTGCACCCCATTGGAAACAACAACCAAAACAGGACCACCATGCTCAGCTTTCTGCCTGCTCCCATTATCGGCGTCCTCAGCTCCATCCTGCTGGGAATCAACACTCTGTTCTGGTGCCTGCTGCTCTACATTCCGGCGCTGTTGAAACTGGTCATCCCACACCAGGGCTTCCGCGTGCTCTGCACCCGCGTCATTATCTGGATCTCCGAATCCTGGGTGGCCTGCAACACCGGATGGATGAAACTGACCCATGGCACCCGCTGGGAGGTGAAAGGCGCGGAGAATCTGCAGCGGGAAAGCTGGTACCTGGTGCTCAGTAACCACCAGAGCTGGGTCGATATCTTCGCCATGCAGCGGGTATTCAATCGCCGCGCGCCGTTTCTGAAGTTCTTCCTGAAGCAGCAGCTGATCTGGGTACCGGTGATTGGTCTGGCGTGGTGGGGGCTGGATTTCCCGTTCATGAAGCGCTACACCCGGGACTACCTGATCAAACATCCCGAGAAGCGTGGTGAAGATCTCAAGGCCACCCGCAAGGCCTGCGAAAAGTTCCGTTATACCCCGGTCAGTGTCATGAATTTCGTTGAAGGCACGCGGTTCACCCAGGCCAAGCATGACAAGCAGAAATCCCCCTACACCCACCTGCTCACTCCCAAGGCCGGCGGCGTTGCCTTCGTGCTGGACGCCATGGGCGACTCCATCGAGACGCTGGTGGACGTCACCATTGCCTACCCCGGGGGTGCGCCCAGCTTCTGGGACTTCATCTGTGGTCGGGTAGGGGAAGTGAAAATGGAGATCCACACCGCGACCATCCCGGAACACCTGAAGGGGCGGGATTATTCAACGGATGCGGAGCATCGCAGGAACGTGAAGGATTGGCTCGCCGACCAGTGGCGAGCCAAGGATGAACGCCTGTCTGTGATGCTGGGTGAATCTGACAGCGTTTAATCAGTTAGCGAGGTCTGGATACACCTGTTTGGTTGCGGTGAAGACCTCGTCAAAATTCTCGTCGTTGCCATGCTTCAGCCTGAGGTATCGGGCCATATCAGCAAGTGAGTTGAAGCTCATGTCGGATGTGGCTCTGATGTGCTCCCAGCCCCCAGAGGTTTCTATCGCAGCACTGCGTCCAATAGCCTCGCCAATCGCGGAGCCAGCCATGCTCACGACAGCCACGACTGCAAAGCTTTCCCCCAGTTCTCTTGCGATGGATCCGGCGGTAGCTGCACCAGTCGTTGAGCCAATCTGGGCCCCTATTCCTGCGTTAATTGCCTGATTGACCCATTCTGCAGTGACTCCGTCGCTGGTATAGGGGGACAGAAACTTCCCTGAATTGTCCGGAATAATATTTTTGCTTGCCAGCTCCAGCCTATTGTCATCGATAGGAGGGTATTCTCTGGCTATAAGAGTCTCGTCGAAATCTCGCGATTCCATGAGTGCCAGAATCCTCTCCAGACGAATTGCACGTCTGCGTTGGCTTTGCGCGAAGGTGACTGAATTTTTTTCGATGAGCTGGCCCAGACGCTCTTTTGACGAGTCACGAACGAAAATGACGACGTCAATCGCGGAGACGCCACGCTTATCTTTCAGGTGAGGATCAGCGCCCAATTCCATCAGTCGTTCCACGGCAGCGGGCGTCATTGATGCCGAATGGTGAAGAACCGTCTCACCTTGAGAGGTTCGCTGTTTGACGTCGGCTCCAGCGGCCACGAGGGCCTCCACGGATTCGAGGGTTTTGGCGAAGAAAATTGCGGGTAAGTCGCCTTTTTCTACGAGACTAATGGATAGGTTCGCATTGTATGAGGTGAGAAGTTCGAAGAGATCTTTATTAAAGCCGTCGTTATCAGTACCCCGGATGAAGGCTTCTTTGTCAGCAATGAAAGCTTTGTGTAGAGGACGAACGCCGTCGTACAAAACCATGTTGGGGTCAGCGCCTTCCGCGAGCGCTTGTCTTGCCAATCCAATATCCTGTTCGCCAATAAATGCATTTTGCAGTTTCATATTTGGCGTCGTGCAGCCCGAAAGCCACATCATCGTCAATGTGAGGCACAAACATGCCGCTGTCTTTATGTAGCGTTTGATCATAATAGCTGTTCTCGAAAAACACTTGGATTCGGTCCGAAAGCGCCAGACAGGCATCAGCTTGTGCTCTGTTCACTCGCGGCTGACTGCAGGCCCGAAATCCGGGAAGTCGTCGATTTTATAATTCCGCCAGAGTCTGCAATGCCAATTCCTGCCCCACATCCCGCATGGACAAGCGCTTCTCGCGTTTCTCGAAACCGTTCTCCGTGGCAATCCAGCGGCGGTCTTCCTCGGTTTCCGGCGGCATGCCGTTGGAGCTGACCATGGTGCGGACCGAGCCGTCTTTGACGTTCAGAACGCGGATCTGGAAGTCATCGGAGGCCACTTCGCTGAGTACCAGCAGGTAATCCGCGTGCTGGTCGAGGGCGCGCATTTCCAGCCGTGCCTGGTCCGGTGACAGACGCTCGAAGGTGCCATCCTCTAGGGCGTTGTCGGTAATGCGCATGATGGCATCACGGTCGACAACTTTGACCCCGGCGCGGTTCAGCTGGGAGACAAAACCGCTTTGCAGGTCAAAGGCAGGTGCGGCGGGGCCAGAACGTCTGCTGGAGCGTGTTTCGCTCTGAACCGCAGCGCGGGAGTCGCTATCCAGATTCACATCGCCCTCAGGAACTTCACCCCGCAGGCTGCCTGCCCCGGACACGACCACCCGGCGGCGGCTGGCCCAGTCACTGACCTGATCGTTGAACTCCCGGTTCCAGAAGACCGCCATTCTGGGATTGTTCTGGCCCATACCCCGCTGAAAGCGCTCAAGAATGCTGTCGGCCGACTCCGACCGCCGGGAGGCATTGGCCTCGTTCATCAGGTCGTCTGCTGTCAGGGGTTTCTGAGGCGCCGCTTTCATGGGTGCTGGGGCGTGGTCACTGGCAGCCTGGGCCGCCAGTGGTAACAGGCTGGCCGTCATGGCCGCGACAAGGAGTCGTTTCATCATTTGAGCTCCCTGACTTCCACCCGGTACTTCAGCGGTTGGGTGCTGGTGGACAGGGTCTTGTAGGCACTCACGCTGTTGGCGGGAATGGTAGAGCGCTGCCAGGTGGGTTTGGCGTCCACCGGTACGCCATCCTGGTCAAAGAACTGGGTACGGGCCTCGATGCGGTAGTCGTAGTCGGTGTGATTGCGCAGAACCGCAAACACTTCGGTGGTGCCGGTTTCGGTGCGGCGACGGCCATGGTTCTCCACCGACAGGCGATAGGTTTGTCCGCTTCCCATGATGCCTTCATGCCAGGTGCGGCTCAGATCGTAATCGGTGAACACCACGGTGTTGTATTCTACGGGGGCGGTGCGCCCTTCCAGTTTGGTGGAGCTGCTGGGCATGGACGTGCAGCCGGCCACCAACAGGGTGGTTGCGGCGGTCATTGCAATCAGTGTTCGAAACATGGGGTTTCTCCTTTGCCTGTCAGGGCCGCCGGGACGTGGCAAGCGCCAGTCCCTGGCCACGGCCGTCGAAGTGGAATTCAGTGGTATCGGTCAGGCCGGGGATAGGCTCGCCGTTCTTGTCCAGGAAGCGCACCGTCACCTGCTGGCCGGGCTCTGCGGTCACCGGAATGATGTGCAGGGTGTCCGGCAAGGCTTCCCAGTAGCGGATGTCGGCGCGCACGTTGGCGGAGGCGGACATGCCCTGGGCCGCCACGCTGACCAGGCTGATGGCGGCGAAGCCGGCGCCGATCACACCACCGGCGGCGGCACTGGCTCCAGCCAGTAGGTTGTTCTGGCTCACGGCGCTGAGGTTGGTGCCAACGTCCCGTGTGGTTTCCTTGTACTGGACCTGGCCTTCCACGATGCGGTCAATGGCGCGACCGCCCCGGGTGGAAGCCTGGAAATAGATATCCTCCATGGGATAGACAGTTTCCCAGCCGTCATTGGTCTGCCACTGGGCGCCAAAATCCGGGAAGTTCTTGCCGCGGCGATAAACCAGCTGATAGTGGCCGACACCGTCCCCCAGCTTGCGGGGGGAGTGGCCGGTTTCCACAATCAGCAATGCATTGTGTTCTTCCGATGGAATGGGGGCGTCCGGGCGAAACGCCTTCAGCTCCTCGAAATGCTCTTCCGCCAGCTTGTTGCTGTCCATCTGCATGGCCGCCCAGCCGGCGAGGTAGATCAGCGCCGCGAAATCCGCGCTGTTCTGTTCCTCCTCGGCGAAGGCATCCTGGAGCAGGCCGCCAATGAAGCTGGCACGGGCGTTACCGTAGTCTCCCTGATCCAGAAAGGTCAGGCCCAGATAGAGGTACACCATGGAACGCTCGTAGGGTTCACCCTTGAAGTCCTTTTCGGCTTCTTCATACCAGACGCTGCGAGCTTTGCGGGCAGCATCATCGCCAGCGTAGATGCTTTCGATGCTGACCCGTGCACGATCCAGCGCCCGCCTGGCCTCGTCGATATGGCCCGCGCGATAGGCCCTGAGGCCAATCTCCATCAGGTTGAGCACCTCGTTACGGCGGCCTTCCTCATAGAGATTGCGAAAGTCCGCCTGAAGCACGGCGGGTTTGCTGGCGATGATCTGCTCCTGTTCGTCGGAGAGACTCGCGCGGTCGTAGGTCTTGGGGCCGGTGGCGCAACCCGCCAGCGACATCGACAGGATTGCGCTGGCCAGCAGTGCCGGTCGGTTCCTAGCGGTAAACCACATCATCACGCCCCGCCTTGCGCATTTCGTAGAGCCCGCTCCAGACGATGGTGCCCAGCTCCATATCCACCATTTCAAAGGTGAGCTGGCTGTAGCGAGACTGGGTGCCGTCACTGCGATCAGAGGCGTCCAGGGAGGTAATCCGACCCGCCAGGCGATAGTCCGCTCCGGCCTGGGCGGCGGTTTCGCGAATCGTGCCGCCATCCACGGCGCCATCCCGTTTCAGGTCGCGCTCTTTCTGGACCATGCCGGCGTATTCACGGCCGACAAAAATCATGCGGCCATTGGCGGCGCGGTTAAGCTCAATGCGCAGACGGTCCGTCAGCATGTTGGTGTTGATCACCGACGAGCTTTCGTTTCGCATGTACTCGTTATCAATGATGATGCGCGGCGGGACATCACGCCCGGCGAGCATCCGGTTGGCCAGCATGTCGCGCATCATTTCGTCGGTAACCGCGACAATGTCCTGGCTTTCAATGCCGACACCGCCAACCTTGCCGGTGGTGGAGGCATCTTCATACACCGTCGCCTCGCCACGGGTGTTATCAATATTGCTGGCGCAACCCGCCGCCAGGGAAACCGACAATGCCAGGCCCGCTGCCTTGGCAAATGGGGAGATGGAACGCATAAATTAACTCCGGTCAGATGAATCAGGGAACCGGCGGAGCAGGAGCTCCGCCGGTGTTAATCAGTAGGCTGTTGCCAGGGCGCCCTCGAGTTCCGGGTATACCTGCAGGGTTACTTGCATGGCGTCGCCATAAGTCGGCTCCCGACCGTATTTCTGTGTCAGGTACACAGCCATGTCCCGCAGGGAATCAAAGCTCATGTCGGAAGAGTCGCGGATGGTTTCCCAGCCGCCGGAAGCGGAAATGGCAGCCTCGCGACCGGCGTCCTCGCCCATCTGGGAGCCGATTATGCCGCCTATCAGCCCGGCAAACGGGACCGAGTCCAGTACCTGATTAGCGACCATGCTGCCGGCAGCCGCACCAACACCGGAGCCAACGGTACTGCCCATGCTGGCGTTGGTGCCGATATTGACCCATTCAGCCAGAACCCCATCGGAGGTGTACGGGCTCATGTATTCACCCTGATTGTCGCGGCGCACCATTTTGGTCAGCAGGTCATCGGACATGGGTTTGGCGGCGATAGCGGGCATGGTCATGCCGGAGCAGGCGCCGTCATCCACCATTTCGCCATACTGGAAACAGGTTCTGCGTTGGCCCTCGGGGAGCAGGTAGTTGGTCATCCAGCCGTGAGTGACATCATTCAGCATGTTTGTTGAGCTGGTGAGCCGGCTGCCCATGTAACTGTCGACCCGGGCTTGCGGCCCCATGGCGGTTTGCTGGTTCCTGCGAACCAGGGTCGTTGTGGTGTTGGCTGCCGGGTTGGCAGTCAGGATAAGGTGGGTGTCGGATTCGACGCCTGCTTTAAAGACGCCGGAGGTTGCTGTCAGGGTCTGGATGTTCACCGTCTGACCGTTATAGGAACTGGCGGAATTCTGGCGGGTCAGGAAACGCGCTTCACCCTCAAGTTCTCCGCTGTTGGCAGTGGCTTCAGTACGTACCTTTGCTTTGCTTGTCGAACTGCTGGCATCGGTGGTGACGGTCTGGGTGTAACTGCCAACGCCAACGAACGGTCCCTCAGGCATGCCATTGACGCACTCGCCCTCGAGAAGTTTCACAGATTCAATGCGGGTGTCTTGCTCCATCTCAAACTGTTCGCCGTGGCGGGCCTGTATGGCTTTGATTTCAGCCTCGGATTTGCCATGGGTCACCATCCATTGCCCGGCGGTGTTCAGTTCGCAGTCGATGGCATCGGTGGTATCAAAGTAATTGTCCGGAGACGCCCGGAATTGCTGGAAGCTTGTGCGCAGCGCTTTGTGCCGTTGTTGCAGATCCTCATCGGTAAATTGAGGTGAGGATTGCAGTTCCGCCTGACTGACGGTTGCCATGGAGCCGCCCATGTAGGCTGGGTTTGTCGCCAGGCAGCCAGTTAGAGTTGTTGAAAGTATGACAATGCCGAGTAGTGACTTCTTGTTGCTCATCGTTCCGTCCGCTGTGTTGCTGTGTATCCGGACCGCGTCAAATTTTGTGACGCGGTTCTCCTGTTGCATTACAGATACTTCATGCTGGCGGTTACGGAATCCCCTAAACAGGGTATATGGCTAACCTGGTCCTGGATGCCATTAAATGTAAGTGATTGATTATAAATTGGTTTTTCTAAAAAATCGGGAAAACAAAGAAGTGCTCTCAGGTGTCAAACTTTGTAAAACCTGAGCGTGTGCGGGATTGTCGCGGGGAATAAAACGGGGCCGGGTCGAAGTGATCAGTCCTGATCGTCTTCGACCTCATCGGGATGCTCCCGCTTGTAGCGCTCCCATTCTTCCCAGTCGTGGGGCGTGCCGGCATGGGGGCGGCGCAGGTGCTTGGCGTGCTCTATGGCGTTATGGCGCAGGCTGTGGTCCCGCTCCTCGTCGTCTTCGTCGAAACCGTACTTTTTCAGGAACTCATCGGGGCTGATGGGCATGGGAGATGACCTCCGTCGGTGCAATAAACTCCTACCAATTACGATGCGCCCGTCGCCCCGGTTTTTCAAGCCCCGGTGGTTTCGCTGTCTGTGCCCTTGTCCGTTGCTATTTCTTCCGCGCTCACCAGCTTGAAGTTGATCTGTTTCCGTTCCTCGTCCACATCCGCGAAGGTAACGGTGACCGGCTGTTCCAGCTGGAAAATGCGGCCGTTCTTATTATGAATCAGGCGCAGGGTGATGGGATCAAAGCTGTATTTGCCATCCAGGGTGCGGCAGCTGACAAAGCCCTCAAGGCCGTTGGCGTCCAGGCGCACGAAGAATCCGGCGGGCACGGTACGGCTGATCACGCCAGTCATGGGCTCGGAACCCAGGGATTTGGCGAAATCACTCTTGAGCCAGCTTTCCAGGTTGTTGGCGGCCTGGCGGGCATTGATCTGGGTGGCCTGCAGTGCCGCAAGCTGTTCGTCCGTGAGTTCGCCCAGAGGCTCCTGCCACAGCGCCGCCTTGATCAGCCGGTGTACATAAAAGTCGCTGAACTTGCGCAGGGGCGAGGTAAAGGTCGTGTAGGCCGGCAGCCCCATGCCCTGGTGAGGCGCTGCCTCGAATGCCAGTTCCGCACGCGCGAGCTGGCGGGAGAGGATGGCCTTGACCGGTACCTCCGCATCCAGGTTCTCCGTGCGTTTCATCAGTTCCCGGAAGCCCTTGGCGGAAGTGGCATCCACCGCGGACAGATCCGGGGCGTAGCCTTCGAGCAGCGCCCGGACATTGTCGGCGCGGTCGTCACGCAGGCCCGGATGCTGAATAAACAGCCCCTTGCCTTGTTGACTGAGGAAATCCGCGGCACAGCGGTTGGCCGCCACCATGCATTCCTCCACCAGTCGGTGGGCTTCGTTCTGCACCGACGGCTCGATCAGTCGCACCCGCTTGTTCTCGTCCAGGCGCAGACGGAACTCGGGGCGGTCAGCACTCAGCAGTGCGTGCTCACTGCGCCATTTGCGCAGGGCGGTGGCGGCCTGGTGCAGTTGGTCGAGGCTGTTGGCAACGGCGTCCGGCAGGGCCTTGATGTCGTCGTCCTCGCGGCCCTCAATCAGGTTGGATACCAGCTCATAGCTGAGCTTGCCCTTCGACTGGATCGTAGCCTTGTGGAAGCTGTAGTCACCCAGGCTGCCGTCGTTGTTGACCTGCAGATCGCAGACCAGGGCCAGGCGGTTCACCTCAGGCATCAGTGAACACAGCCGGGTGCTGAGGCCGTCTGGCAGCATTGGCAGGGGCTCGCCCGGGAAATAGATGGCGGTTGCCCGCCGGAAGGCTTCGGATTCCGCCGCGCTGCCGGGCTCAATCACCGCTGTGGGGTCGGCAATGGCGATGGAGAGCTTCCAGCCGGTGGCGTTGGGCTCGGCCAGCAGGGCATCGTCCATGTCCTGGGTGCCGGGGCTGTCGATGGTGACATAGGGCAGATCGGTACGGTCCTCACGATCCCCCGCGCGCGTTTCGATGGCCGTCTCGCTGAGGGCGTCTGCCTGTTGCTGAACCGGTTCCGGCCAGGCATCCGGCAAATCGAAGGTCGCCAGCGTGAGTGCGCGCTCAATGCCGGTGTCGCCGGGTTTGCCCAGCACTTTCAGGATCTTGGCCTGGCCCTTGCCGTCCTTGATTGGGTGTTTGAGGATGCGGCAGTATATAAAGTCGTCCTGCCCGGCGTTCATCCGCTCTTTCGGTGGAATGAAAATCCAGCGGTTGATGCCCGGGGTTTCCGGTACCACGAAATGCCCCTTGCCCTTGATCAGGTAACGGCCGACAAAAGTGGTCAGGTTGCTTTCCAGAAGCTCGTCCACCACGCCCTGGGTTTTACCCTTGTCACCTTCCTGTTCGGTGACGTTGACGCGGTCACCGGGCAGCACTTTCTGCATTTCCTCCGGCGGCAGGAACACGTCACGGCCCTCATCCAGCACTACGAAACCGAAACGTCCGTTGGTGGCTTTGACGGTGCCCGGAAAGACCACCTTGTTTTCTTTGATGTCGGTTTTCAGCTGGCGCAACTGGCTGAGGGCGTCGGCATTGAGCATGAACAGGACCTGGCTGGCGAATAATGAATGTCAGGTGCGGAGTATACCGGTTATGACCGGACGCGTCAGACCTCTTGCTCAATCCCGGGTCACGCGGGGCGACAGGCTATCCGACGCCGGAAGCCCGTCATACCCTTACTGGTTATGCTCTGAAAATACCCGGGTCTGGCCATCTTCGTTAAACATGATGACTTTGTAATGGTCCTTCCGGTCGCCCATTTCCATTCCCGGTGAGCCGGCTGGCATGCCCGGAACACTCAGGCCAGTTGCTTTGGGTGCGTCGGACAGCAGGCGTTTAATGTCATCCGCCGGAACGTGGCCTTCGATTACATAGTCACCGACAAACGCCGTGTGGCAGCTTCCCAGTCCGGCAAGGAGGCCAGCCTCGGCTTTGATTTTGCCCAAGTCGTCGGTGTTGGTGGTTGTCACATCAAAGCCATTTTCTTCCAGGTGGTCGATCCAGTCGCTGCAGCAGCCGCAGTGGGGGGATTTGTACACATGGATACTGTCTGCCTCATTAGCGGCCAGCAACGGGCTGCTGGCCAGGGTGCTGAGTCCGAAGGCGGCGGTGAGGCCTAGAACTGTTTTATGCAGATTCATGTCTGTTTCCTCAGTGATGATGGCTGTGATCGTCGTTGGTGGCGCCGGCGGAAGAAGGTGACAGCCAGAACCACCAGACGATGGCCGCCATCATTGCCAATCCTCCGGCATTGACCAGAAGTGTGCCCATCAGTTCCGCTCCTCTTGCTGACTGTTGCTGAATTTGTGGCTGGTCCGGAACAACCGCAGGCGGTTGGCGTTGGAAACCACGGTTACGGATGATAGCGACATGGCGGCGCCGGCCAGGATCGGGCTCATCAGTATGCCCCACACAGGGTAGAGCAGGCCGGCGGCGACCGGAATACCCATGGAGTTGTACACAAAGGCGCCAAACAGGTTCTGATGGATGTTCCGAACGGTGGCGCGGGATATCTCGATGGCATCGGGCACGCCGTGCAGGGAGCCTCGCATCAGGGTGATGGCGGCGCTTTCAATGGCGACGTCGGTACCGGTGCCGATGGCAAAGCCGACATCGGCGGCCGCCAGTGCCGGGGCGTCGTTGATGCCATCCCCCACCATGGCCACGGTGTAGCCCTTGCCACGCATGGCGCTGACTACTTCGGCCTTGTCTTCGGGAAGCACTTCGGCGCGGTAGTCGTCGATTCCTGCCTTGGCGGAAATGGCTTTGGCGGTGGCATCCACATCTCCAGTCACCATCATCACGCGGATACCGGCATCGTGCAGGCGCTGGATGGCGGCTTTGGAATCCGGCTTGATGGCATCCGCCACGCCGATGACGCCGAGCACATCCTGGCCGAGTGCCAGGAACAGCGGCGTGCCAGCCTCCTCGGTGATGGTCCCGGCAGCGTCAGCCAGAGCATCGACGGACAGGCCTTCGGCTTCCAGCCAGCGGCGGTTGCCCAGGCGCAGGGGCTGGCCGTCGAACTCGCCCTGAACTCCCTTGCCGTTCAGTGCCTCGAAGCCGGTGACTTTTTCGGGCTGCACGCCGTCCTCTTCCGCTTTGCCCAGGATGGCCTCGGCAAGCGGGTGTTCGGAATGCTGTTCCAGGCCTGCCGCCAGCGCCAGTAAGCGTTGCTCATCTTCATCGCTCGCGTATACCCGCGTGACGGCCGGATGACCCTCGGTAATGGTGCCGGTCTTGTCGAGAATCACCAGGTCCACCTTGCCGGCGGTCTGCAGGGCATCACCCTGGCGAATCAGTGCGCCGTATTCGGCGGCCTTGCCCACGCCCACCATCACCGACATCGGCGTGGCCAGGCCCAGCGCACAGGGACAGGCAATGATCAGCACGGTGGTGGCCGCCACCATCATGTGTACCACCGCAGGTTCCGGTCCGACGTTGTACCAGACCAGCGCCGCGGCCACGGCAATCAGCATCACGCTGGGCACGAACACCGAGGAGATCTTGTCCGCAAGGCGACCAATGGCGGGTTTCGAGCCCTGGGCCTTTTTAACCAGCTTAATGATCTGGGCCAGGGCGGTATCACTGCCCACGCGGGTGGCCTCGTAGATGATGGAGCCGTGGGTGTTGAGGGTGCCGGCGGAGACTTCGTCGCCTTCGCCCTTGCGTACCGGCATGGGCTCGCCGGTGAGCATGCTTTCATCAATGCGGGTGCTGCCCTCGGCGATAACGCCGTCCACGGGCAGCTTCTCACCGGGCCGCACGCGAATATGATCGCCTTTACGGACGTCTTCCACCGGAATGTCCTGTTCTTCGCCATCACGAATCACCCGCGCGGTTTTTGCCCGCAAATCCAGCAGGCGACGAACCGCCTCGGAGGTCTTGCCCTTGGCCCGCAATTCCAGGGCCTGGCCCAGATTGATCAGGCCGATGATCATCGCGGAGGCCTCAAAATAGACATGGCGCGCCATTTCCGGCAAGGCATCCGGGACACTGGCAACCACCATGGAATAGAGCCAGGCGGTACCGGTACCCAGGGCAATCAGGGTATCCATGTTGGCGTTATGGTGGCGGAGGGCTTTCCAGGCGCCCACGAAGAAGTGGCCGCCGGTGGCGATCATGACGCCCAGGGTGAGAATGCCGAGGTTGATCCAGGTGACCTGGTTGTCTGCGGTCACCATCATCGAACCAAAGCCCATGCCCCAGACCATCAGCGCCACGCCCAAGCCCAGGCTGATGCCCATTTTGACCAGCAGGGCCTTGTACTGTTTGCGATCCTCCTGCTGCCGGCGTTCGTCGTCCTCGTCCTCGTCTTCAATCACACGGGCGCCATACCCGGCGCTTTCCACGGCCTTGACCAGCGCCGCCGGGTCGGCCTTGCCGCTTGCAGTGGCGGTATTGTCCGCCAGATTCATATGGGCATGGCTGATGCCGGACACCGACATCAAGGCCTTCTCAATAGTATTGACACAGGACGCGCAGGTGGCGCCGGCCACGGCCAGATGAACCTGCCCGTTTGCGGTGGCGGCCGGTTCTGCCTGAACGTCTTTGGCGACTGTCCCGGCGGCATCCCTGGATGGATGATCCGTCTGGCCACCGTCGTTATGGCCGTCTTCAGCCGTGTCCGCGCAGCCATTGGCAGATTCTGATGCCTCCCCGACAGGCTCCGCGGGGTAACCGGTTTCCGTCACAATCCGCGCAGCCTCGGTGGCATCCACGCCTTCCGGCAGGGCCACCGTCTGTTTGTCGAGGTCCACTTCCACCAGCTCCCCGTCGCCGGTCAGCGGTGCCAGGGCAGTGCGGATCTTCTTTACACAGCTCTGACACGAGGCCCCGGAAATACTGAGCATGGTTTGTAGCACAGGTGCGTCCGTCATTCGTTGTTACTCCTCAACCCGATCGCCTGCCCGTCAGAGGGCGTTGGTTCTTCCCAGTGTTCGATCAACCGGCAAATGGTGTGGCCATCCGGCGTACCATCCGGCATGTCCTGCCATGCCACCAACGCCGAGGTCATCCGATTGCGCAGCTCCTGCAGCTCACGAATCTCCCGCTCCACCTCTGCCAGCCGCTGCTGAAATACGTCCCGCACCATCGGACACGGCGAATGATGATCGTCCGCCTGATCCAGAATCTGCCGGATCTCCGGCAGTGAAAACCCCAGCTTCCGGGCCTTGCGGGCAAACCGCAGCCGCCGCAGGTCCTCAGCATTGAACTGCTGGTAGTTGTTGTCCGGATTGCGGGTCGGCTTCAACAGGTTTTCCCGGGTATAGAACCGCACGGTATCCGGATTTACGCCGGCGGCCTCTGCAATGTCTTTGACTTTCATAGCCTGTTTCTCACCCCGAAATGAGTAATGGTCAAAGGAATCCACGACTGAAGTAAGCGGAGTGTTGAGGCAGGAGCGACTTCCGAAAATGCTCGGAGCCATGGGTGAAGAGCGACAGCTCTTCACGGGCTGGCCATGGACGGCCTGCCCAGGACCCACCATGCGACGCAGGAGCATTAAGCATGGTGGGGCGGAGAGCAAGCGTACAGGGACGTATTAACAGCGGTTTTCGGAAGTCGCTCCTGCCTCAACACGGCAAACTCCGATAACCCGATAATACTCTAAAACCTGTGAGCAACTCACAGGTCAAAGGTTTTTTTTAGGTAGGAAGGTTACTGCCCCTTGGCGCGAAGGAACGTACCGCAGTGCTTACACTGGTCCGGCGCCATCAGCTTCGCCTGCCAGCCAATCTTGTGACCACAGGCCGGACACGCCAGCCGCAACTGAAGCACAATAATTGGCGTGATCAGAGCCGCAATCAGAACCCCGAGCGGCCCCCAGCTCTCGCCACTGGACAAGCCCAACTGACTGCTGAACACCAGAATGATCGTCAGCGCCACAAAGGCAAAGATAAAATAATTCCGGTTCCAGCGTTCCCACTGGCGAATTTTCCGGTCTTGTTCCGGGGTCAGGTAGTGGCTTGTCATGGTGTCTTACCTTGCTGGGAATTGGTCAGATGCGATGGTTAAAAAGGCTGACTATATGCGCGTATCCACCGGCACGCCGGTCACCATGGTACCTTCGGTGAGAGCCTTTTCCAGCATAGCGGCAGGAACAGGCCGGCTGATCAGGTAGCCCTGGGCCAGGTCACAGTGATGATCCTTGAGGAAAACCAACTGCTCCATGGTTTCCACGCCCTCCGCGACAACCTGGATACCGAGGTTGTGGGCCAGATTGATCACCGCTCGGGTGATCACTGCGTCATCGTGACGCTCGGTAACCTCGGTAATGAACGAGCGGTCGATCTTCAGCAGGTCGACCGGGAAGTCACGCAGATACCCCAGCGATGAATACCCCACCCCAAAATCATCGATGGCCAAGCTCACACCGAGCTGGTGGAGCCTGGACAGCTGGTTGAGGTTGTGTTCGATGTTCTGAATGAAGATTTCCTCGGTCAGCTCTACCTCAAGCCGTTCCGGCGGCACATTATGGGTCTCCAGGGCCTCCCTGATGTGATCCACCAGGTTCTCATCGTCCAACTCACGCCCGGACAGGTTGACGGCAATCCTCAGGTGCCCGAACGGTGTGCCCTGCCACCTGGCCAGTTGCTGGCACGCGGCCATGACCACCCAGCGGCCGATTTCGGTGATGCGCCCGCCCTCTTCCGCCAGTGGGATGAATTCCATTGGCGGCAACAACCCGCGACGGGGGTGCTGCCACCGTATCAGCGCCTCCGCACTGAGAATTTCTGCACTCGCCAGATTAACCTGGGGCTGGTAGTAGAGTACAAACTCGTCATTGGCGAGGGCGTGGCTGAGATCCTTGTCCAGCTCCAGGCGCATGACTTCCCGTTCCTGCATGCCCTCGGTGTAGAACTGGTAGGTGTTGCGCCCCTGTTCCTTGGCCCGGTACAGGGCAATGTCGGCGTTGCGCAGCAGGGTGTCGGTATCCAGCCCGCTCTGGGGATAAATGGCGATGCCCATGGTTGCGGTGATGTAGTGGGCCTCGTTCTGAACTTCGAAGGGCTCGGCGTAACACTGCTTGATCTGCCCCAGCAGATGAATGACATCGTCCAGGTTATCAACGTGTTGCTGGCAGATCATAAACTCATCGCCGCCTGAGTAGGCCACCAGCACTTTTTCGTCGCTCAGGCTGTTCAGGCGCTCGGAAACCTTGATCAGCAGCTCATCCCCGAACTGGTGGCCAAGGGTGTCATTGAGCATCTGGAAGCGGTCGAGGTCGAGCATCACCAGTGCGACCTGGCGCATTTGCCGGTCGGCGATGCTGAGGGTATGGCTGAGATCTTCCATGAAGAAACGGCGGTTCGCCAGACCGGTGAGAGTGTCGGTGGATTCCAGCCGGGCCAGGTCCTGCTGCGCTGCCTTGCGCTGGTCAATTTCGAACTCCAGTTCCCTGCGGGTTTTCAGCAGGGCATGATTACGCTTGAGGACCAACTGCACCAGCAGAGTGGTGAGACTGGTGAGCACTCCCATGAACAAAATGGAGATAAACGTGGTCCAGGGCCAGATGCTTTTCCGGCTGCTGACCCAGTCGGTCGTCGGGGTGACGGTCAGTGACCAGCCCAGCATCGGCAGGTCGACATCCACCGTGTGGGAGTAATCGCTGGCATATTCCCCGCCGGTATTGAGCTCGTAGGCCGGGGCGCCGTCATCGGAAATCCGGATGTGGAAGGCGTCCAGGACCCGGCTGGTGAGCAGGTGGCGGGCCAGGGTTTCCATCTGGAAAACACCGGCAATAAAGCCGTTGTTGCTTTCTCCAGAATAGACCGGAACGTAGATCACCAGCCCCTTGCCGCCCTGCCGGAGGTCGATTATCCCGGAAATATCAATGGTGCCGTTGGCTTGTGCCTCTTCCAGCGCTGCCCGCCGCTCGGGAGAAAACGCCACGTTATAGCCCACCACGTCTTCGTTTCCGGTCAGGGGTTCCAGCCAGCGGATGATGTACTCGCGGTCAATCCACTCCAGGGCCTGATAGACCCCGAAGTCTTCCAGGTAATTTCTGGCGTCCCGGCTCCAGAGTTCTTCCGTGATATCCGGGTCGGCTTCGAGCCTCTTTGCCATGCGGCGGATCGCTTCAACGTGAACCAGGAATTCCCGCTCCAGGCTGTTGGCCATGGCCAGGCTCTCGCTGGCAAGGTTGCTGTTGATCTGGCGCTCGTCCTGTCTGTCGAGGCCGTATTTCAGGACGGAGGCAATGCCGAGGAAAACTATAAGAATCAGTGCCGGAACAACAGGGTGCAGCAGTCCCCTGACGACTTTGTTTGTCACGGATTCAGATTTTTCCACGCGTTGCTCCGGTCAGGTGTTCTCTGAACCACATGGCGCTGCCAGCCCTCGGATTGCTTGGCTCGATTATGGCAGAAGGCAGGGGGTTCGAACAGGTCATTAAGGGCAGCGGAGCAGGCTGACCGGCTGCCGTGATACCAGGCCTACCCTCGGGAGACGGGCGGTACGCCGAGCCGGGGGATTTCCTGTTTGGGGCACCGATCCATCACCACTGTCAGACCGGCGGCCTCCGCTTTCCGGGCACCCTGTTCGTTGATCACGCCAACCTGCATCCACACCACAGGAATGTTGAACTCAATGGCCGCGTCGATGATCGGTCCGGTCCGTTCCGGCGCCAGAAACAGCTCCACCATATCCACCGGCTCGGGCAGGGACTTGAGGTCGGCGTATACGGTTTCCCCAAGAAGCTGCTGGCCGGCTAGCCGCGGGCTCACCGGAATGACCCGGTAACCACGGCCCTGCAGGTAAGCCATTACCTCGTGACTGGGGCGGTGGGATTTGTTGCTCGCGCCGACAAGGGCAATGGTGCGGATGCTGGTCAGGATAGCGCGAATGGCTTCTGGTGTCTGGCTTGGCATGGCTGTGTAAACCCTGGTTGCGGTTTGTGTTGTCGGCCGGTCATCGGTTGCCGGTGTCCGGGGATGATACTATAGGTCTTTGATCGCCAAGGCTTGCATGTAATAGGATCGCTGTTCAAGGTGCTCGCCGTCTGATGCGCCCGGTAACTCAAAAAGGACCAGAGTATGGCAGTCTTGACCATGCTTGGAGTTGGCCACTCCGAAGCGATTGATCACTGGAACAATAATGCCATGGTGGAAGCCGGTGGTCGTCGCCTGCTGATTGATGCCGGTTATACCATCAAATTCGCGTTGCGGGATCGGGGCCTGACCCTGGCGGATGTGGACGCTATTTTCATCACCCATGCCCACGCAGATCACTGTTTCGGCCTGGAGCGCCTGGGGTACGAATGCCGTTTCCGTTATGGCTTCAAACCCACGCTTTACCTGCCTCCCGGCGTTTATGAAGAGCTGTGGGAGCACACCCTCAAGGGCGTAATGGGCCAAGTGGGAGAAGGGCCGGCCGAGCTGTCGGATTTCTTCGATGTGGTCCTGCTGGATGATCAGCCCTTTGAATTCGAAGGGGTCCGTTTACAGCCGTTCCAGAACCGCCATACCCCGGAAAAGCCGTCCTATGGCCTGGTGCTGAACGAGCATTTGCTGTTCAGTGGCGATACCCGTCCCATTCCAGAGCTGGTATCCAGGTACGCCCCCCGGACCATTCTTCATGACGCCACCCTGTCAGACTGGAATCCGGTGCATGCGTCGGTTGGCGAACTCCGTGAGAACTATCCGCAAACCGTGCGTGATCGTATGTACCTGATGAGCTATGAGGATACTTTCGAGCAACACCGGGCGGAGGTGGAAAGGGACTTTGCCGGCTTTGCGCAGCAGGGACAGGAGTTTGTCCTTTGACCGACGACGTAATAGTTGCCCGGATCATCCATTCCGATCTCAAGTCGGGGCGCTTTCTGGTCCTGGTGACCGAAGATCAGGCGCTGTGTTATAGCCACTGGCGCCCGTTCCAGAGGGCCGGGCACCCGGCGGTGACGGTTGGCCAGGCGTTCCGGGTCCGCCTCGGGCGGGATCGTCGGGATGGCCAGACGTTGGTGGTGCGGGAGGTGCTGGACGCTTGCGAGACGGCAGAGGTGGCCGTAACTGGCCACGGCCTGGAGCTGCCAGCGGATCAGCCGCGTCACCTTGCCGGCTCTGAATTCCTTGCCGCCATCGGTGCGGCGGAAGGTGTGGTGGTGATTGCCAATGCGGTGCTGGATGGCTCGGAACAGCCGGATCTGGACATTGCCGGATCGGTGGTGCTGATCAATTGCCGGGTGTCGGGTGATTTCCGCTGGCTCCGTGCGCGGTTTCAGGGCAGCCTGTGGTGCCTTAACTGTCAGTTCAATAACCATTTCAGCCTGAAATCCGCCCACCTGGATGGCAGCGTGGTCATGTTCGACTGTGATTTCAGTGGCGCCGGCGGTATTTCCTTCCGTGGTATCCGGGCCTGTTCCTTGCTGATGGAGTTTGGCACCCGCGGCAGTGATGACATGCTCTGGCTCAACGAAATGACCCTGAGCGGCTGCCTGGCGCTGAACGGCAGTTTCGAAGCGCCGGTACAACTGATGGCCGTGCAGGACGATGCGCCGGTCAACGATCAGCCCGCCCTGGGTGGTGTCTATATCGGACGGCAGAGCTACCACGCCGAACAACTGAGCCGGAATAGCTTTGAGGGAGGACTGTTTTTCGAAGGCTATACCGTCTCCGGCTGTGTCGAGATCCGTCGCAGTCACCTGAACCAGCTACGTCTGACAAACGTCACCGCGGATTCGATCCTGGTCGACAACTGCGAACTCGCGGCCGACCTCTGGCTGGACCGGGTCGTAGTGGTAGACGAAGACACCGGCATTGCCATCGAGGATACCCTGGTGGGCCGCCATCTGCGGATGACCGGTCGACGGCTCCGGGGGCGTTGCAGCCTGGTCGGGTCGTCGGTGAGTCAGGCCTGGATGCTGGAGCTGGAAGCGCCCGATGAGGGCACCCCAAGCATCGAGATGGCCCGCTTTCACGCGGAACAAGCCTGGTTTGATCCGGTGTCACTGGTATACGGGACCAGCCCCGCCCGGCGATCCACGACACCCCCGCCCTTTGGTCTGCTCGCCAGGGCCCGTATGCCTCGTCCCGACCGGGAGGACCGCCGTCAGCTGGCGGAAGCCTACACCCGGTTCAAGAACTGGATGTCCGCCACCGGTCATCTGCGAGAGGAGGATCACGCGTTCTTCCACATGCGCCACCACAAGGAAACCAGCCGGACCCGTCGCTTCCTGCTCGGCGGCGTCTTCGGGTGGGGCATCCGGTTGCGGAATGTTCTGGCGACAGCGCTGATGGTCTCGGTGATATTCTCGCTGCTGTACATGGCCATTGGCGTTGGTTCCGGCGAAGCGGTGATGCTCAGTCTGCAGAGCTTTATCAGCAGCTTCTTCGGCCAGTGGAGTGAACCGGCACCGCCAGCGACTGGCCTGCTTTCCATACTGGTGACCCTGGAATCCATGATCGGAGTGCTGCTGGTGACCGTATTGGTAGGTGCCTATATCCGAAAGCTACTGAGATAACGCCGTCATGTGGTACCTGTGTGGACTTGGAAGCAACATTGAACCGCAACACAACCTGGCCAGGGCGGTTGAGAGTTTGCTGGCTACCCATGGGTCTCTGTGGTTGTCGCCGGTGATCCACACCCGCCCCAGGGGCATCGACACCGAGCGCTCGTTCCTTAACGCGTTGGCGGTGCTGTTCAGTCCATTATCCCCGCAACAGCTGAAGTGTGAGCTGAACCTGCTGGAGGAATCCTTCGGGCGGGATCGCTCCGACCCACTCAGCAGCCGCAAGGACCGCACCCTCGATGTGGACATTCTGGAATACAGCAAGAGTGGGCGATTTGCGGGCTCGGATATTGATGAGCCTTATTACCGGGACCTGTTTGACGGTCGCAATGATGGGTCAGTCCGGGTTTCCCTTGACGTGGCTGATCATACCCTGGGCCAGGCGCCGGCCACCATCCACCGGAATCTGGGCGCCGGTAATGAAATCGTTGTCCACCAGGGCCAGCAACTGGAGAACCACACTGTGAAAGCCCCCTTCGCGGGCCAGCAGGGTTTCTGACAGCACCTGCTGCCGTTGGTTGTCGGTGTGGCGGGGAAGAAAGCGGATCGGCCCGGGCATAATAGCGTTTACCCGTACATCAGGGGCGAGCAGGGCGGCATAGCTCAGGGTCAGGTTGGCCAGGGCTGCCTTGGACGCGCAGTAGGCGCTGTAGAGCGGATTCGGGCGCTCCGCGAAAATATCGGTTATGTTGACGACCAGTGACGGCCGCCCGAACGCCAGGGCTGCCTGTTCCAGAGGGACTGACAGACCGTGCATCAGTTGCATGGGAGCCGTGCTGTTTACCTGAAACAGGTAGGCAGCCTGAGCCGCCCGTTCCCGTGGATCTTCAGCGTCGCTCTCAAACGTGGAGGCGTTGTTCACCAGCAGGCTGACGTTGGCCGTGTCGCGGGCAATCTCGTCAATCCGGGCCTGCAGGGCTTCGGGATCCCCCAGGTCGACCTGTAACGCCGTCGCGCCCTCGCGAACCAGGTGGTCCACGTCGTCGGTGGGGGTCCGGTGCAGGGCAAACACCCGGTAGCCACGCTTGATCAGCGCTGCACTGATCTCATAGCCAAGCCTGCGTCCGGCGCCGGTCACCACGGCTACGGGAGCGGTCGACATGGGATCAGTCCCGGTGGCTGAGCAGTTGCAGGAATTCGGTTCGGGTCGCCTGGGATTTGCGGAACTGGCCCAGCATCACCGAGGTTTTCATGCGGGAGTTCTGTTTCTCCACGCCGCGCATCATCATGCACATATGCTGGGCCTCGATCACCACGGCCACACCTTTGGCACCGGTGACTGTTTCAATGGCTTCGGCGATTTCCCGGGTCAGGTTTTCCTGGATCTGCAGCCTGCGTGCGTACATGTCGACAATGCGGGCGAACTTGGACAGCCCCAGCACCTTGCCCTGTGGCATGTAGGCAATATGGCACTTGCCGATAAACGGCAGCATATGGTGCTCACACATACTGTAGAGCTCTATGTCCTGAATCATCACCATTTCATCCATGGCGGACTCGAAGACGGCATTGTTGACCAGTTCACCCAGATCCTGCTGATAGCCGTTTGTCAGGAACTGCATGGCTTTGGCCGCGCGCTTGGGCGTGTCCATCAGGCCCTCACGGGAGGTGTCTTCCCCAAGACCATTGATGATATCGCGGTAGTGGCCGGCCAAATCTTCCAGAGAGTTGCTCATAATCGGTTCCGGTATTCTGTGTCTGATTCAGGGCGAAGCTTAAGGGAAATCGTCGTTTATCTCCATGGTTTACGTGGACCCGTCCACAAAAGACCACTGATGACCCGGATGACGCCCGCAAATTCGATCAGTGGCTATGGCGGCCCGCACCGGTTTGTTCTACAGTTTTAAGCTGCAAACTCTTTCCAGGAACAGGACATGGATCAGGTGATCTCCGGACACGCAACGGCTTCCCGGGGCAAACAACAGGCTGGAACGCTGGAATGGTGGCAACAGGGCGGTAAGTGGTTCAGCTATGAGGGCCACGCCATATTCAGTCGCATGGCGGGGCAGGGAGAACCGCTGGTATTGCTCCATGGTTTTCCCACCGCAAGCTGGGACTGGAACCGGATGTGGCCGATGCTGACCCAGCAATACAACGTGCTGGTGCTGGATATGCTGGGGTTCGGGTTCTCTGACAAACCGGTGCGTTATGACTACAGCATTGAGGACCAGGCAGATCTGTTTGAGGGCTGGATTGCCGGCCTGGGCTTGAAGAGGGTGCATCTGCTTGCTCACGATTACGGTGACAGCGTGACCCAGGAGCTTCTGGCCAGGGAGCAGGAAGGCTCGTTACCGTTCCGCATTGCCAGTGTCTGTTTTCTTAATGGCGCGCTGTTTCCGGAAGTCCATAGCCCGCTGCTTATCCAGAAACTGTTGCGCAGCCCCCTGGGCGGCCTGATAAGCCGTGGTTTGAACCGTCGCACCTTTGAGCGCAATTTTCGCCGGTTACTGGGGCCGGCCAATCCGCCGGATCACCAGGATATGGACGATTTCTGGCAGTTGCTCACCTACAACAATGGCCGGGGCATCCTGCACCACCTGATTCATTTCATGGAAGAGCGACGTTGCCACCGCAATCGCTGGGTTGGCGCGTTGCAGAACGCAACCCAGCCCATGCGGCTGATTTCCGGCGTGTCGGACCCGGTGTCGGGCGCGGCCATGGCAAGGCGCTACCGGGAGCTGGTTCCGGATGCGGATGTCGTCAGTTTGCGAAACATCGGCCACTACCCGCACTTTGAAAGCCCGTGGGATGTGTTCTCGGCTTACCGGGATTTTCGCAAGCGGATTTAGCGTCCGCTATCGGCGATCATTGCGGTGTGATCGTCATCGGGGCGGGCGGATACATCTAAGGTTCTTGGCGCACTGGCCACCTGATTGCGGCCCCGGGATTTTGCCAGGTACAGCGCCTGATCGGCGCGATTCAGCCACACCGACCAGGTTTCACCCTTGACGACTTCCGCTACGCTGGCACTGGCGGTGACACTGATATCGTCCAGGAAAGGGCGAGCGCTGATGCAGGTGAGCAGTTCCTGGGCCAGGGTATCGGCGTCCCGCTGGCGGGTTTCCGGTAATACCAGCATGAACTCCTCGCCCCCGATCCGGAATAACTGGTCACTCTCCCGCAGACGCCTGCGCATCCTTACGGACAACTCCGTCAGCACTGTGTCGCCGGCCAGGTGCCCCCATTGGTCGTTGATTGTCTTGAAGTAGTCAATATCCAGCAAAATCAGGCTGGATACCCGCTCATACCGTTCCCGCATCTGGATCTGCCCGTTGAGGATGTCCGCCAGTTGCGACCGGTTGAGGCAGCCGGTCAACGGATCGGTTGTCGCCAAGCGCGTGAGTTCCTCATGAAGTCGACCCACCAGCCAGGCAAAGATCATCGCAAACAGGCAGGTGAGACCAAGGGAAAAGGTGATACGCCAGAAATCCGCTTCCGGGAACTGGAGAAACGACACCACAGCCATGACGGTAACAAACAGGATGTTGCAGACGGCTGCTTCCCGTAGCGGTAGCAGGAAAAACAGAGCTGTCGCGGCGGGGTAGGCCCAGTAGAGGCCGGCATGGCCGTTGATGGTGGTGGAATAGGCGGCGCATATAACCGCCAGTAATGGAAACAGGCGCCCTTTCAGGAAATAGACGTTGCGGAAACGGAGAAGCGCGATGACCAGCAGGGCATTGATGCAGAACAGTATCAGCAGTGCGGATAGCAGATAGTTGCCATGATTCCACTGCACCATGACCAGTGGGGCAACGGCAATGAAGGACCAGAAATGAAGGTGGTAGACCAGTTGTCGTTTAAAACCCAGGACCGCGAGAGTCGGGTTGGCGGCCAATGTGTCCGACGATGCAAATGGATTCACAGCCCACTCCTGCTGTTGTGTTCTATGGAGCCCGCTTCCATGACCGGACTTCAGAAAGTCTAGCACGGTGTGTTGCAAGGTGGGTTAGATTGAGTGGATTGAGGTGGTGTCTTCTCTGGCTGACAGCCCGACAGTTCGATAAACTCGCTGGGTTTTCAGGAGGGAGCTGTCATGACCGCCATACATACCCGATCGCCCGCGTTGACCATCCGGGCCGGTCGCCGAGCCCTGCAGCGACTGCACGATAAACCTCTGTCGGCGGACGATGTCCATGTGATCCCCGGCGCCGCCGGTGGCCCTAAAGCCCTGGGTATCTCGGGGCTGGACAAAGCCATCTTCGGAGACTGGTTGCCTGCTGTCCCGCAGGAGCGTTCGCTGATCGGCTCGTCCATTGGCAGTTGGCGCTTTGCGGCCATTGCCTCTACTGATGATCCCAAGGCCCAACTGGCGCGGCTGGCCGATCTTTATACCTCACAACGGTTTGCCAAGGGCGTGAGTACTGCCGAAGTGAGCCGGAAAAGCATCCTGTTTCTGGAAGAGTTGCTGGGTGGTCATGAGGACTATTTGCTGAATCACCCGTTCTATCGACTCAATGTGGTTGTGGTGCGCAGCCGGGGCATGCTGGAGCACGATACCCGGGGCAGGCTGAGCCTTGGTTTGATGAATGCGATCAGCGCCAACATGGTGAGCCGGCGTCACCTGGGTCGCTTTATGGAGCGCGGCATCATTCACGATGCCCGCCTGAAAGCGCCGGTGTCGAAGCTGGTGGATTTCCCCAGCCATGAAGTGGCACTGACCCGTGACAATTTACTGCCTGCGCTGTTGGCGTCGGCGTCCATTCCGATGGTGATGTCCGGTGTGCGCAATATTCCCGGTGCGCCGGAGGGGGTCTACCGCGATGGCGGGCTGCTGGATTATCACCTGGATCTGCCCTACGAACAGCCGGGAATTATTCTTTATCCGCATTTCACCGACAAGGTGGTACCGGGCTGGTTCGACAAGACGCTGCCCTGGCGTCGCGGCGATGCGACACGTCTTCAGGATGTGTTGCTGGTGGCGCCTTCGCCGGAGTATCTGGAGTCGTTGCCGGATCGCAAGCTGCCGGACCGGAAGGATTTCGAGAAATACGTTGGCGATGATGAAGGACGTGAGCGGTCCTGGCGTAAGGCGATTGCCGAGAGTGACCGGTTGGGGGATGAGTTTATGGAGTTGGTTTCCTCCGGGCGGTTGGCTGAGGTGGTTCGGCCGCTTTAGGTTTGCCCTCTCTGGGTTGGGCTGCGGCGGGTAGCGCTAGAGATTGGGCGTTTCGGGCTGGCGGGGTCACAGAGTCAAAAAGGAGAAACGGTGGTTTCTTTGAATTTTTTGACTCTGTGACCCCACCAGCCCTTGTTCGGACCTCGCTATTCCACCGCTATTGGTTTGGGCTGTTGGCAGCGGTGTTGCGCATTGCGGCTATACTGCCAGAGGAAGTGACATCAATGACGAGGAGTCTTCCATGGCCTCTGCAAAGCCTGAAATTCCCAGGACAACGCCCTGCTCGGTTCTGGTCGAGGCAGGCAAGAGCTATTTCTGGTGCGCCTGTGGGCGAAGCCAGTCCCAGCCATTTTGCGATGGTTCCCATAAGGGAACCGGCTTCACCCCGGTAAAATATGTCGCGGAGAAAAAGGAGTGGGTCTGGTTTTGTGGCTGCAAGCAGACGGGCACAGCTCCCCTGTGTGACGGTTCCCACAAGGCCCTTTAGGTGGCGCTGATGCGGTAGCCGGTGTGGCCGTGAACCGGGTCCTGCAGGGCCAGGATGCGGAGGGTGGCCGGTATGGTGTTGCCATCGTGGTCGGCGGTCAGCAATGCCAGATCGATTCTCTGCATCTGCTTGTCGCTGCGAGCCGCCGCCAGGGCCTTGCGGAAATTGGGTTGATTGTCGGGGGCGACCAGTTCCTCAAAGGGGGTTCCCGACAGGTCGGCGGGTGCCCGTTCCAGCCAGTCGGCGACGTTGGCCGATATGAAACCAACGCGGCCCTGTTCATCCAGTTCCCCGATCATCGCGCCGGAGAGCGCCACCAGGTCACGGCTGCGTTGCTCGCTGTCGTTCAGTGCCTGGCGCAGGATCGATTTTTCCACCTGAATATTACCCAGCCGCTGATCCAGTTTTTCCGTGGCCAGCTGTTGCTGGTCCACCTGGTTGCGGAGTGTGTGGATTCGCGCGCACAGCAACAGCGTCAGCGCCACGCCAAGGGCGGTTATCAGCGCGCCTGCTCCCCAGGTGACCAGTCGCGCCTTGTCGGCCTGCTGCCGGAACAAGGTATTATCCGGCATGGTGGTGATCAGCCAGTGGTGATTCTCCAGGTTGATTTCCGAGCGCAGCGAGCCCGAGCTGTTCAGCGGCACAAGGGGGCCGGATTGAAACAGTGGCGTCTTGGTGTGGCGCTCCAGGGTGTCCACCCGTATCGCCGACAGGTTGGGATAAGGTGGGGAAAACACCGACGCCAGCCATTGTTCTACCTGGCGCTCGGGGGACTGGGCGACAGCCCGGGCGTGCAGGTGGCTGACAAGGGCGTCGTGCTGGGCGCGATAGGCGTGTTCCGCAAGAATTCGGGTGTGGTTTGCCAGCTGCTCGGCGGTAAAGGCGGTGACGGTCAGGCCCGCAATCAGCACCACCAGTGGCACCCACAGGAAGGGGCGCCACAGTGAACGCAGGAATTGTCCCGGACTCCTGTTGAGACTGGTGCTTTCCATGGCTCCGTCCGTCTGGCGATCGTAAGGATCTGGGGGCGGATGGAGGTACACACCCGCAGACTTACACTTTAGACCAACGGTGCACCTTAGGGAAACCCGGGGTTCAGGCCTGAGCCTGTCGTGCGCCACCATAGATCAGCAGGAATGCGCTGAATGCGGTGACGACCACCGACGGCCCGGCGGGCGTATCCAGGTGCCAGGATAGAGTCAGGCCACCGCCAACCGCCACGAAACCAAACGCGATCGCCAGCAGTGTCATGTGTTCCGGACTTTTCGCCAGGCGCCGGGCGGTGGCGGCGGGGATGATCAGCAACGCGGTGATCAGCAGCACACCGACGATTTTCATGGCCACCGCGATGACCAGTGAGAACATCAGCATCAGCACCAGTCGCAGGCGTTCCACGGGAATGCCTTCCACCCGTGCCAGCTCTTCATGGATCGTGCTCATCAGCAGGCTGCGCCAGAGCGTCACCAACAGCAACAGAATCAGCAGGGCGCCACCATAGATCCACACCAGATCATTGCGGCTCATGGCCAGCAGGTCACCGAACAGCAGGCCGGTCAGGTCGACACGCACATCGGGCATGAAGCTGAGGGTAACCAGGCCAATGGCCAGCGCGCTGTGGGCCAGGATGCCCAGCAGAGTATCCGTCGCCAGTGTATGGCTGCGGCCCAGCAGCACCAGGGCAATCGCGAGCACCACGCAGGTAATGATGACGCCAACGTTGAGGGGGACGCTGATCAGGAAACTCAGGGCAATGCCCAGCAGCGCGGAGTGGGCCAGGGTATCGCCGAAATACGCCATTTTGCGCCACACCACGAAACAGCCAAGCGGTCCGGCCACCAGGGCGACGCCAAGACCACCGAGCAGCGCCCGCCAGAAAAAGTCGTCCAGTACGGCATCAATGATGGGCATGATCGCACTCCTGGTGGCTGTCGTCCGTGATCACCCCGGATACCACATCGCCGTGCAGGTCGTGGCGGTGATTGTGATGATGGTGGTATACCGCCAGGCTTTCGGCCACCGGCTGGCCAAAGGTTTCGATAAATGCGGGATCGTGGGAGATATCCGCCGGGTACCCGCTGCAGCAGATGTGCTGATTGAGGCAGATCACCTTGTCGGTGGCGGCCATCACAAGGTGTAGGTCGTGGGAGATCATGATGACGCCGCAGTCCAGTTGGTCCCGTAGCTGACGGATGAGGTCATAGAGCGCCGCCTGGCCATTGATGTCCACGCCCTGTGCCGGCTCGTCGAGTACCAGCAGGTCTGGCTTGCGAGCCAGGGCGCGGGCCAGTAACAGGCGCTGCTTTTCGCCGCCGGACAGGTGATGGATGGAGGCATCGACCAGGTGGCCTACACCGGTTTTTTCCAGTGCCGCCAGACATTCGCCCCGGGAACGGCCACTGAGCGCCATAAAGCGTTTGACGGTCAGTGGCAGGGTGGATTCCAGGGTCAGATGCTGGGGAACGTAGCCAACGGTCAGGTTCCTGGCGAGATTAACCGACCCCTCGGTGACTCGCTGGATACCAAGCACGGCCTTGATCAGGGTAGTCTTGCCGGCGCCGTTAGGCCCGATAATGGTGATGATGTCCCCGCGATGGACTGTCAGGTCCACACGGTCCACCACCGGGCGGTCGTCAAAGGCAACGGTTACGCGTTCCAGGGTTACCAGCGGTTCAGTCATGGTGGGCATCCGTACGGCAGCCCGGGCAGAGTCCGGCGATCTCGATCATCACGTCTTGTGGCTGGAAGGCCTCGGCAGAGGCTGCCGTGGACACCGCATGGGCCACTTCCGGAGAGGTCAGTTCCAGCACATTGCCGCAACTGCGGCAGATCAGGAACATGCCGTTGTGGTGCTTGCCGGCATGGGTACAGCCAACAAATGAGTTCAGTGACGCAATACGATGGACCAGGCCATGTTGCTGCAGGAAATCCAGCGCCCGGTAGACCGTGGGTGGAGCGGCGTTATGGCCGTCTTCCGCCAGCTCGGCGAGTACATCATAGGCGCCCAGGGGTTTGTGGGATTGCCAGATCAGCTCCAGCACCCGTTCACGGGTGGGCGTCAGGCGGGCATTCTGTTGCTGGCAGATGGCGCGGGCATCCGCCAGCGCCTGGGCTACACAGGCATCGTGATTGTGCGGGCGATAGGGAAGAGCGCTGGTCGGCATGGCCACTGTCCTGGAGAATTTGCAACATTATAACATTTGCAAACGCCAGTACCATGCCCCGGTATCGATGAAATGTCCGCCCGATCAGATTCCAACGCTTTGTAGGTCGGATTAGCAAAGCGTAATCCGACAAATCACTGAAGTTTCGAATCGGCTCAGTGAGCGACTTCAGCGGCCAGTGATTCCAGGTACTCCAGATTCGGAATCCAGGCGGTATCGCCTTCCACCTCAACCTGCATCAGGTCGGCGGGACCGGCTTCACCATCCAGCTTGCGAATCTGCTCTTCACTCAGGCGCGCCTGGCTGGGGATGCCCTGGGTTACCAGTGCCATGAACGGAACCTGCCGATGTTCATTGCCAATGGTATTGAGCACCACAATGCGGCCGCGGTTGTCGCCGGGAATGGTCAGGGTGGCGCCGTTGGCGGCGTCGTAGGAAATGACCGGCAGGTCCAGTCCCCGCCAGTTCAGGTGCCCTACCAGCCACTCCGGCGTGTTGGCGCCGGCATCGGAACTGGCGTAATCCACCACCTCGGCAATGGATACGTTGGGTAACAGGAGTTGTCTGCCGTTCATCGGGATCATGACGCAGGAGAGGGTTTGACTGTTATCGCTCATCACTCATTTCCTCAGGCGGAATCCCTTTTTTGCCGGCCCTTGAGCAGGCAGGATTCTTCAATCGTTTTGACTAGTTCCCGGGCCAGCTGTTCCGGCGTGCCGACGAAGGATGCGCAGCCGGTGGCGGCCACCGAGTCCGGCATGGAGCTGTTCCCGCAACTGTTGCTTTCCTGGACCCAGATCTTGCTGCCATAGGCTTTCAGCAGGGGGGCGGCAATGGCGCCGTCGTTGCCCATGCCGGAAAACAGGATAGCATGGCAGCGGCTGCCGTAATGGTCACCCACGTTCAGCAGCACCTGGTCGATGGAAGGGCCGTAGGGGCCGGGCCAGGGTGATTCCTTCTCGACCAGCGCGCCCTCGGTGTTCAGCGTCCACTCCCGTTCCACCGGCAATAACACAACGTCGCCATTGCGAACCCGGTGACCGGGCTCCGCGCCCTTGAGCTGATAGTGGGCATGGCGGCCGAGCACGCGGGTCAGCACATCGGTGAAATTGCCATCGATATGCTGGGCGTAGATAAAGCCCACGGGCAGGCCGGGTGGCAGGTGGTCAAGGAAGCTTTTGACCGCTGCGGGCCCACCCAGGGATGCGCCGAGTATCCAGACTTGCTCCGCGATGGAGCCGGGGGCTGCCGCCGGAATCCAATGGGGCAGCTGGGGCGCATCCGTTGGTGACTGTTCGGCGAGCTCTTCCAGGCTGGCTTCCGAATCCAGTTCTTCCAGGTGGCCCAGTTGCTGTTCCAGCTTGCCGAGCAGCCGTTGCTCCCAACGGAAATAGTCCGTGGTGCCGGGCCTTGGCGCCGGGTCCAGTCCGAACAGCACGGGCGCGTCAGTGTTTTCCAGCAGATGGTCAAACAGCACCGGGTGATCCGCTTCATCCTCCAGGGTGACCAGCCAGAGGCTGGCATCCGGAAATTCCGGGTAATCCTGCAGGCGATCGGGATCTCCGGAAAAGCACACGTCGAGACCAAACTTCGACGTGGCCGCCTGCAGGCGGTGGCGCTGCAGGACAATGTCCGAAACGATCCCGACGCTTGGCCGGCCTGGCGACAGGCCGGCCATCACTGGTTCCCGGTCAGCCGGATAATGGTGTCAAGCAGCTCGGTTTCCTGGAATGGCTTGCCGAGGTATTCATTGACACCAATAGCCAGTGCCCGTTCGCGGTGCTTCTCACCGGTTCGTGAGGTGATCATGCAGATCGGGGTGTCCCGCAGGTTGTCGTCATGGCGCACAAAGCTGGCCACTTCGAAACCGTCCATCCGGGGCATTTCGATATCCAGCAGGATAATGTCCGGGCGGTGATCCTGTAGCTGTGCCACGGCGTCGAGACCATCCTTGGCGGTGATGACCTCCATGCCGTTGCGTTCCAGCAAGCGTGAGGTCACCTTGCGCACGGTCACCGAGTCGTCCACCACCATCACCACGGTTTCGCGCTGTTCATAGCGGGCGGACTCGCGGGCTTTCTCCATGCTGGCCAGGCGCTGGCGCTCGGACAGGATGTCGGAACGGATCATCGCCGGCAGATCGAGGATCACCACCACGTTACCGTCACCGAGAATGGTAGCGCCGGACACGCCCCGCACCGAGTTGAACTGCGGCCCCAGGGATTTCACCACGATCTCCCGGCTACCCATCAGGTTGTCCACCTGCAGGGCCATGGGTTGCTCCGCGCCGCGAACCAGAATGACCGGCAACGGCAGGGCCTGGCCCTGGAGCTTCGGGTGGTGATCACTGTTGAGCAGGTTGCCCAGGTACTGCAGCCGGTACTGCTGGCCGGCGTACTCATACAGCGGTGCGTCCGGTTTGTAGTATTCCTCAAGCTCGTAGGTGCTGACCCGCACAATACCTTCAATGGTGTTTAGCGGGATGGCGTAGAAATCCTCGCCCGTGGACACCATCAGGGCCCGGTTGACGGACACCGTAAAGGGCAGGCGCACGGTGAAGGTGGTGCCGCGACCCACGGTGGAGTCGATATCGAGGCTGCCGCCCAGCTGTTTGATTTCGCTGGCGACCACGTCCATGCCCACACCGCGGCCAGAGATCTGCGTTACCTGCTGGGCGGTGGAGAAGCCCGGCTGCAGGATGAACTGCAGGACTTCCCGATCGCTCAGGTCCTCGTCCGCCGACAGCATGCCCTGGCGAATGGCCTTGTCGCGGATCACGCTGGAGGGAATGCCGGCACCGTCATCGATCATCCGCAGTACCACATCACCGCCTTCCCGGGTCAGTGACAGGGTTACTTCACCGGTTTCCGGCTTACCCGACTTCTTGCGATCAGCCGGCGTTTCGATGCCGTGGTCCAGGGCGTTACGCAGCATATGTTCCAGCGGCGCAATCATACGTTCGAGGATGTTGCGGTCCATTTCCCCTTCCGGGTTGCGGACGTCGAACTCGACTCTCTTGCCCAGCTCGCCGCTGATCTGGCGCACGATGCGTCGCAGGCGGGGAACCATGGAAGCGAACGGAATCATGCGGGTCTTCATCAGACCTTCCTGCAGTTCCGTGTTGATGCGGGACTGCTGTACCAGCAGGGTCTCGGTATCCCGTACCCGGTCGGACAGGGTCTCACGCAGGTCCGCAAGGTCCGAAGAGGACTCGGTCAATGCCCGTGACAGCTGCTGGATGGAGGAATAGCGGTCCATTTCCAGGGGGTCGAAATCGTCGCCGTAGTCCGGTCCGTGCTCCTTCTCCGCTCGGAACAGGATCTGGGTCTCGGTTTCGATTTCCATCCGCCGCAACTGCTCGCGCAAACGTTCGATGGTGGCCGCCATTTCGTCCAGGGTGTGGCTGAAATCGCTGCTTTGCTGCTCGAGACGGCCACGGGTAATACTGGTTTCGCCCGCCAGGTTAACCAGCTCGTCCAGCAACGGCGCCGATACCCGGATGGATTCCTGGGCCGCGCGCTGCACATCGGTCGCTTTCTTGCGGGGCTTGGCCGCTGACTTTTGCGGCGTTGGTGCTGGCGCTGGTTGAGACGGTTTCTCGGGCGCCGGAGCCGGTTCGGCCACGGGAGCCACCGGCTTTTCTTCCGCATCCGGCTTCTCGGGTGCAGGCGCTGGAACGGCGCCACCTTGCCCGACGCCATCGCGGATCCGGTTGACCAGCGCCACGATGGCGTCGTTATCATCAGTAATGGTTTGCCAGGTCTGGTCGTCCGGGGCGTTACCACCCAGGTCGATCAGTCGGGTTTCAAAGGCGTGGGCCTTGTCACCCAGTTCGCTCAGCTGTGACAGGCGAGCGCCCCCCTTGAGGGTATGCAGCGCGCGCTGGGCTTCCTGATTGAAGTGGTGGTTGGCCGGTTCCTTGCGCCAGTCTTCCAGCAGCTGTTCCAACTGGTCGAGGATCTCGCCGGCTTCCTCCAGGAAAATGTCCAGGACTTCAGGATCAACGTCTTCGTCCGTGGTTGCCGGGGACGTTTCCACGGGCGTTTCGTCCGCGGCTGCCCGGTGTGCGTCCTGCAGGGCCTGCACCAGTTTCTGGTCGGGGTCTGGCTTGCCGCCTTCTTCCAGGCTGTTCAGCATGGTTTTCAGGCTGTCCAGCGCCTGATCGCTCAGTGTCAGCAATGTAGCCTGGTTACTGGCGCCGCTGATCAGCGGATCAAGGGCATCGGACCAGGCCTCTGCGAGATCGGCAATGGGATCGACGTCGGACAGGCGGGCGCCGCCCTTCAGGGTATGAAGTTCCTGCTGAAGCTGGGTCACACCACTGAGTTCGTCTGGTTCATCCCGCCACTGCGCCAGGCACTCGCTGACGGCAGCGTGAATTTCCAGCCCCTCGTCCAGGAAGATGCCTACCAGCTCGTCGTCGGTGGCTTCCGGCAGGGCTTCGGTCACGCTGTCCGGGGCGTCGGATGGCGCCGCATCGGTCACGTCCTGACGGGACGGTACCGGTTTGCCGGAGAGGATCGCCTTGACTTCAGCGACCAGCTCGTCAGCCGGCGGGCAGGGCTTCTGGGTGGCGACCTGTTCGACCATCTGGGCCAGCCGATCATGGCAGGCAAACAGCAGGTCGTTCATGCTATTGCTGGCTGCCAGCTGGCCTTCAGCGACTTTCTCGAACAGGTCTTCCAGTACGTGGGTCAGGTCGCCAATGGCATCAACGCCGGCCATGCGCGCGCCGCCCTTGAGGGTGTGCACATCCCGTTGCAGCTCCGCGGCGATCGCCCGGTCGGAAGGATCCTCGCTCCAGCTGTGCAGGGCACTGCCGGTGGAATTGATCAGGTCATAGGCTTCTTCCAGGAAGATGCCCACCAGTTCCGGATCGAGGTGCGATAGATTGGTGGCTTCCGGTTCCGGCTCGTCCTGCACGGCCTGGAGCGGTTGGTCGTCGTCCTCGGTCGGTGTGCTGACGTCGGTGACCGGGCGGGACCCGCGGGTGTTGTCCATGTAAGTATGGATCTCGCCGATCAGGTCCGGAGCCGGGCGCGGTGACTCCTGTTGTTCCAGCGCATCCACCATGCCGGCAAGGCGATCATGGCTGCGGAACAGCAGATCCGACAGTTCGTCGGTAATGGACAGTCGTTGCTCGCTCAGGCCTTCGAACAGGCTTTCCAGTTCGTGGGCCAGATCCCCCACCGCCGGAATATCCGCCAGCCGTGCACCACCCTTGAGGGTGTGCAGGTCACGTTGCAGCAGTCTCAGCAGATCGAGGTTGCCGGTGTTGTCACTCCAGTTGTGCAGCGTGTCGGCGGAGCTGTTGATCAGGTCGCGGGCCTCCTCAAGGAAGATCTCCGCGAGTTCGTTGTCCATGTCCTCGTCGGTTTCCACCAGCGGAGGCTGCTCGCTGTCTCCGGCGGGACGCTCCTCTTCCTCCATGTCGAAACTGAGGTCAATTTCTTCCAGGTCGCCGGTGAATTCCTGCTCAAACGCATCAGGCCGGGCTTCGCCGGATTCGCTCAGGTCGGCGGTCAATGCTGCCAGTTCGGCAATCAGTTCCTCGCCGGATTCCGTCGCCAGCCCGGCAGCCACCTGATCCATCATGTTGATCAGTTGTTCGTGGGCAGCGCGCACGGTGGTGAAGAAGTCTGCATCCGGTGTGAAATCCGGGGAACCGGCACGCTCATAGGTCTGGCCGAGGGCGCCGGACAGGCCGGCCACATCGGTCAGGCCGGTTTCCTGTGCGCCTTCGGTCAACTGGTGCAGTTCGGCGCCCAGTTTATCGACGGCGGATGTGTTCTGCGGATCCGCAGCCCAATCGTCCAGAATGCGATCGGCGTCCAGCAGAATGTCGAGGCCTTCATTCAGGAACAGCTGAACCAGTTGTGGCGCGGGCTGTTGCCGGGGCGCTTCGTTATCCACGCTGGTGTGGCTGCGCAGGGTTTCCGCGGTGATGCGGTCAAGGCGCTGCAGGTAATCGTCGGCGCCGTCCAGCGGGGCCTGTGGGTCCTGTCGTAACTGGCTGAGCCCCTGGGTTAGGAAGTCGCAGGCCTCGGCGATCAGTCCGACGATTTCCTGATCCGCTCGCTTGTTCTGCGCGCGGGATTCCTTGACGAAGCGTTCCAGTGGCGTGATCACGGCCGCAATCGGGCCAATGCCCGCCGTGTGTGCACTGCCCTTGAGTGTATGAAGGGCGCGGGAAAGATCATCGGTGTAGGCGACGGAGGCCTTGTCACCGGCGCCTTCCAGGAATGCCTTCAGAGTCTGGAGGTGGGTTTCGGCTTCGCTCTCGAAAATGTCGAGCAGCACCGGATCCACGCCCGAGTCATCGTATTCGGTGTCGACCGTTGTGCTATCCGCATCGGCGGTTTCTGCCGGGTCGGATACGGGCATTGCCGCTGCATCCGGAATCTCGCCGTTGGCCAGGGAGTTGGCGCGCGCTTCCAGGGGCGCGGTATCACGACTGGGTGCCTGGCGCTTCTCGAAGTCTTCCACCAGAGCGGGCAGGGTTGCGGTGACATCCTCGAGCAGAACAGCAATGTCATCGTTCATGAAAATGCTGCCGTCAATCACCCGGTTGAGCATGTTTTCCACGGACCAGGCCAGTTCACCCACGACCAGTGCACCCACCATGCGACCGCTGCCCTTGAGGGTATGGAAGGCGCGACGCACTTCCGACAGCGCGGTACGATCATCATGCTGGCGTAGCAGCATGGGCAGGTATTCCCGAATGGTGTCGAGGACCTCACCGGCTTCTTCGATGAAGATTTCGAGGATTTCGTCATCGATCAGGTCGTCATCGTCGGCGGTGTCGTCAGCGGCAACGTGATCCACCGGTGGCTCCGAGGCCAATCGTATCTCCGGCGCTTCTTCCTCGATCGGGGCCGGGGAATCGTCGTCGGTCTTGCGGGTGGTGGACATGGCCTCGGCACGTTCGATCAGCTCAACCACGTCACCGCCGGACTGGCCTTCGCGGAATTCGCGGATAAGTGACGGAATGCGGGCGTTCACGTCGTCGATCAGGGCGAACAGGTCGTCGTTGGGCCTGATGGTCTGGTCGATCACCCGGTTCAGCAGGTTTTCAACGGACCAGGCCAGTTCGCCAATGCTGGTGGCACCGACCAGGCGGCCGCTGCCCTTGAGGGTGTGGAACGCTCGGCGCACTTCCGTCAGTGCTTCACGGTCATCGTGGTTCTGGCGCAGACGCGGATAGAATTCGTGGATGGTCTGCAGGACTTCCTCCGCCTCTTCCACGAAGATACCGAGAATCTCATCATCCAGCAGTTCTTCGTCGGAGCCTTTGGCTTCGGCCGGTGGCATTTCTTCGGGGGCGGTCACCTCGCTGTCGACCACCGGAATATCTTCCTCCGACGGCTGCTGCCAGGTTGGTTCGGAACCCACGGGGAAGCCCAGGGACACCAGGCTTTCCTCGGCGACGTGCAGAATGCTGTCGTTCTCGCCGATGCCTTCCGCCAGACGTTCCAGGTAATACTCAATGCTGGTTACCGCATCCGCGAGGGTATCCAGTTGTTTCCAGTCCGGTACCTGCTTGCCACCCAATAACACATCGGTGACGTAGCGTTCGGCGGAACCCAGCATGTCGGCCACGCGCTCCAGGGGAATCAGCCCCAGTCCACCGCGGATGCTGTGTAACAGGCCGGGAACATGTTCGATTTCACGGACATCCCACTGGGATGCAATGAAATTGACGATGGCGGTCTTCACCTGCTCCAGGGTGTTTCTCGATTCCCTTAACAGCGCACCACTGGCTTCACCGAGTTCACGGCTGCCAAGGTTGATGACCTGTTCACCATCGTCGGATTCGTGGGTTTCCTGGTAACGGTCACTGTCCAGACCCGCCAGGCTCGCTTCGACATAAAGCAGCGCCCCGGCAATGTCCATCAGAGTGCCGTCGTCGACAGCCTTGGGCTGTCTGGACAAGCGTTCTACCAGCTCGATCTGGTCGGTCACCACCTTGCGGGGGATGCCGAGGCCGAGCACTGCGAGGGTATTGGCCACTTGCCTGAGCCCCGGCAACAGGTCTTCCAGCTCATCGTTCTGCCTCAGCTCCGCCCTTACAAACAGGTCGAGCTGATCCTTGAGCTTGGCCAGTTCCTCGTTGAGGGCGCTGACTACCGAGTGGATGGCTTCGCGACCGGGACCGGAGACCCGGGTCCTGGCGGCATCAACGTCGTCTTCCGACGGCAGCGCCTGTTCCAGGTGATAGTCCTTGCGCAGCTCCGCCACCCGGGGCGTGTCCAGATCGCGGGCTCGTGCGACATAGTAGAGCAGATGCTTGAACAGGGCTTCCGGGATCGGCTGCTGAAGGATGTCGACATGCTCGTCGCTCAGTCGGCGGATCTCGCTGTCCAGTTCCCGTAGCAGGGATTTGACCGCGGTGTTCACCGGGTTGATACGGTTTTGCAGGGTTTCCACGAACGCCGAGGCCGCTTTCCAGAGTTCGCCCCTCGGGGTTGTCTGGCACAGCCGGATCAGTCGTTGCAGAACCTTCTGCATGTAATCGAAGTGGGCATCCAGATCCGCTTCGCGGACCACGCCAGCGAGGGCAAACTGGTACATCTGGCGCAGTTTGCGGATATGACCAAGCACCTTCGGATCCTGCAGGCGCTGTGACGCATTGCTGGCAGCCCGCTGCTGTGACCGGCTCAAGTCAGGCTTGAACAGGGAGGTGTCTGACAGCAGGGACTCGCCACGAGCGGCCCGCAGGTCATTCAGCAGTGGCAGCAGCACCATGGGGAAATCGTCCTTGCTGGTCGCAAGGTGCTCCAGGTACTGGGGCAGTTGCAGGATGGCCTGCATCAGCACTTCAACGGCGTCGTCCACGCTCCCGACGGTATCGTTCAGTACCGCCTGGGTGAGCTTTTCCATTTCTTCGGTAAGCAGGGCAGCGCCATACAACTCCACCATCTGCAGGGTGCCATGCACCTGATGGAGGTAGTTCAGGCAGAAGCGCAGACGCGCGGTATCGTCGCGGTTTTCGACATACGCTTCCAGTGCCTGCTGACCCTGGGTCAGCGTGTCCTGTATTTCGCCCCGAACCCAGTCCAGGGCGATGCTGTCATGGTGATTGCCCATAACCACTCCGGTTATTCTTCGTCAGTCTGGCGTTTGATCCACGCCAGCACATGTTCCGAGGGTACCCTCTGTAAGCCAGGGGGCTGCCAGTCGGTCAGCTCTCCCTGGCCCAGGACCAGCAACCCCCCGGGCGCCAGCCTTTCTGCAAGCCGCTTCACGATTTCTCGCCGACGCCAGCGCCGGAAATAAATCAGCAGATTCTGGCAGAAGATAATGTTCATCCCGTGCATGGGAGCCTCGTTCAGGTCCAGCACGTTCAATTGGGTGAAACACACCCGTTCCCGGATACTTTCGGCCATTTCCACGGCATTTCGTTCCGCCGGTCGAAAGTACCTGGCCTTGAGATCGTTGTTCACGCCCGCCAGCTTGCGGGTATTGAACACGCCCTTGCGGGCCCTTTCGATGGCTGGCTTGCTGATGTCCGATCCGGTTACCCCGAACAGCGGTGGCAGCGCCAACTGGGTCATGCATTCATTCAGAATCATCGCCAGGGTGTAGGGCTCTTCCCCGCTGGAGCAGCCGACACTCCAGGCTTCCAGTGGTCGCCGTTTCAGCTGCTCCCTTGGCCGGGTCAGGACAAAGTCCGAGACGAACCGGAAGGCATCAGGGTCCCGGAAGAACCGGGTTTCCTGAACGGTCAGGCGGTCAACCAGGGTTGCCCACTCCACAATGGCATCGGGCCCGGATACGATTTTTTCGTAGTAGGCCTGGTAACTGTCGCAGCCGATTTCCCGCATCCGGATCCCGAGATTGGTCTCAAGAAAGGATCGGCGACCGGAAGCCAAAGTGATTCCGGTCCGCTGTTCCAGCAATGTTTGCCACTGGTTGAACTGCGCCTCATCCATTTCCGGAAGCCGGCGCAGGGACCAGACGCCCTCGGCAGGTGAGCGGTCGTCGCGTGTTTCAGCCATAAACCGTCAGTCGCCTCGGAAATTCGATCAGCCCACCACCGGGACGTCGCTGTCTTCCTCTTCCTGCTGTTCCGCCCCTTCTTCCTCGGGCAGGGTGAAGCCGGCAACGGAGGACCGCAGCTCGGACGCCATTTCTGCCAGGTTACCGATCGACTTCGCAGTCGCGTTGGTACCGGAGGAGGTCTGGGAGGTGATTTCCTGGATAACGTTCATCGTGTTGGAAATGTGCGCTGCCGAAGACGACTGCTGACGTGCAGCGTTGGAGATGTTCTGGATCAGTTCCGCCAGAGACATGGATACGTTCTCGATTTCCTCGAGGGCGATACCCGCGTCCTGGGCCAGACGGGCGCCACGGACCACCTCGGCGGTGGTGTGCTCCATGGAGATAACCGCTTCGTTGGTATCCGACTGGATCGTCTTGACCAGTGCTTCAATCTGCTTGGTTGCCGCAGAGGAGCGTTCCGCCAGGCGCTGAACTTCGTCCGCAACCACCGCGAAGCCCCGGCCCGCGTCACCGGCCATGGAGGCCTGGATAGCGGCGTTCAGGGACAGGATGTTGGTCTGGTCGGCGATGTCGTTGATCAACGATACGATGTCACCGATTTCCTGGGAAGATTCACCCAGACGCTTGATCCGCTTCGACGTTTCCTGGATCTGCTCACGGATGTTGTCCATGCCGCGGATGGTGTTCTGTACCACTTCCGCGCCTTTCTTCGCGATCGCAACCGACCGCTCCGCAACCGCGGAGGATTCAGCGGCGTTCGAGGATACCTGGTCGATGGACACCGCCATCTCATTCACCGCCGCAGAGGCGCCGGCAATTTCCTGGGCCTGGTGCTCGGAAGCATCGGCCAGGTGCATGGCCGTGGCCTGGGTTTCCTGGGATGCCGAGGCAACCCGTACCGCCGTGCCACGAATCGCCTGTACCAGCCCGCGCATCTGGTCGATCGCGTAGTTGATGGAGTCCGCAATGGCGCCGGTAAAGTCCTCGGTAACCGTGGCCTCCGTGGTCAGGTCACCATCTGCCAGGTCGGCCAGTTCGTCCAGCAGCCGCAGGATCGCGTTCTGGTTCTGCTCGTTCTGTTCCTGGGTGGTCGCCAGACGCTCCTGGGCTTCGCGGTATAGCACCACGCCGATCAGGACAACAATACCGACCATGCCGGCAAGGATGATAAAGGCCAGGGTCGGGCCGATCAGGCGGGAGCCGGCCTGCCCGGTAAACTTGTTGGCCAGGACGGAAATGTCGTCCAGCAGGATCTGGGAGTTCTGGAAGATGTCAGAGGCCGCGGTACGCACCTTGAAGAGGTCGGGAGAAGCCTCAAGGATGGCGTCAACGTTCTGGGAAACGAACTCGAACAGCTCGCCAACCGCTTCCAGGCCGTAGATGGCGTCTTCGTCATCCACGCGGGAGATGCCCATGGCCGGGTTGCCGTTCATCTGCCCGTCAAGTACGCGACCAAAGAGGCTGGCGTCACGGCCGAACCGGTCAGCGGCGATAACCGCGTCTTCGTCACCGGACAGTACGTTGTTCACAGAGCGAACGATACGCTCGGCCAGCAGGGACTGGCGCTGGGCCAGTGCCACCTGTTCGGCCGGGGCGTTGTTGTCCAGCAGGATCTGTACAATGTCATCGTACTCAACCTGCAGCTGGGGGATGGTTTCGTTCAGGGTTTGTGCCACTTCATGCAGGCCTAGGACCGCGTCCCGTGTGGACAGGATACTGTCGGCATTTTCACGAACCGCGTCCCAGTTGGCCTGAACGCTGCTTTCCCGAGCAAACTCGCTGGGAGGCAGGCCGGTTTCCGGGTTACCGTCAACCACGTAGGACCACAGTTGCTGGAACTCATCACGGGACCGGCGCAGCTGGTCGAAGGCCTCGGCGGTACCGCCTGCGGCTTCCGTCGCGTTCTTCGCGATTTCCTGTGACAGTACCCGCAGCTCGGAGGCGTGGGCGATGTATTCCTGATCGTTCTGGCTGTCCTTGTTAATTATGAATAGGACCACAACAAGCAGGACGGTGAGTGCAATCAGTGCGGCAATCAGGCCGGCAACGAGCTTGTTGCCTCCCTGGCCCATACTGAATCTTCCGGCTCTGTTTTTCATTTTCTGGCTCCCGGCCTTTTCATCATATTGGCAAGTTTTCTTATGCGGGCTTGGGTAGCAGGGATGATGCTCCTGCCGTGGTCATCACCCTTACCACTGCGCAACGTCCAGAAACCGCTCGTCTTCCACCAGGTCGGCGGCGGAGAACACTTTCCAGACCTCTTCGTTCCGTTCATAACCACCGTTAACAAACGGCTGAACGTTCGCTGGGACATCGCCGGGCGAGGCCACGAAGTTGTCCCGAGCGAAGTACTGCATCCCGGATACGCTGTCGACCACCAGGCCGCTGAACACATCACCCTGTTCCACCACCAATACCCGGCGCTCACGCTGACTGCGGGACGAGCGTGGGACATCAAAGAAGCCGGCAAGATCGACAAGGGGAAGGAGGCGGCCACGAACGTTGGCGGCCCCCATCATGAACGGCTGAACCCCCGGAATGTGAGTAAACCGGGGGACATGAAGGATTTCGGTGACTTCGCCCATGGGCGCCACATAGCGTTCGCCCGCCAGAACAAAGCCGATGCCATTCCAGAGTTCAACGGCTTCCTGCTGTTCCGGCAGGCCGGCCGCCATGGACCGGCTGCGCTGGGCGATATCCGTCAGAACGGCATAAGGGGCGGCCTGGGCGGACATGCGTACTCCAAGGTTGGGGATCAGGCAATCAGGCTGTTGATTGTTTTGATCAGGTCATCTTCTTTGACAGGTTTGACCAGGTAGCCCTTGGCGCCCTGACGGGTACCCCAGACACGGTCGGTTTCCTGGTCCTTGGTGGTCACAATCACCACGGGGATGGAAGCGGTTTCCGGAGCGCGGGTCAGTTGTCGGGTGGCCTGAAAACCATTCAGGCCTGGCATGACCACGTCCATCAGAACCAGATCCGGAGTCTCGGCGCGGGCCTTGGCCACACCGTCAGCACCGTTATCAGCAGTCAGTACTTCGTGCTGGTGCTTTTCCAGGATGCTTGAGATTTTTTTAACCTCGGTGGGGGAGTCGTCAACAATCAGAATGCGGGCCATGATTTCCTCAATAGTTCTTTGCTTCGGCTGATTTACTGTTCCGCCTGGGGTACATATTGGCGGATGGTGTTGAGCAGCTCGTCCTTGCTGAACGGCTTGGTCAGGTACTGATCAGAACCGACGATACGGCCCTTGGCCTTGTCAAACAGACCGTCCTTACTGGAGAGCATGATGACCGGCGTCTTTTTGAAAGAGGAATTGTTCTTGATCAGTGCGCAGGTCTGATAGCCGTCCAGGCGGGGCATCATGATATCGACAAAAATGATGTCCGGCTGGGAATCGGCGATTTTCGCCAGAGCGTCAAAGCCGTCAGTTGCGGTGATGACCTCACAGCCGACCTTTTTCAGAAGGGTTTCCGCGGTGCGACGGATGGTTTTACTGTCGTCGATCACCATAATCTTCAGATTCTCGAAGTTGTCATCCATTGTCCAACTGCCTTGCGCTCTGCGACTGTCGTTATTTTAAACGGGGTTTTTAACACAAACCTTGGGATTCTTCTATAAATCCCGCTCATTTATAGAGGATCGATGGCCGGATAAAAAGCACAACTTTGTGACTAAATGTACTTCTGCCTGCAATGTCACGTTACAGACCCCGGATTTCTGCGGATGCATTCAAAGCTCGGGTACAATACCATCAGTGTTCACAGCATAGCACTTAATCTATCCTTCGCTCTGCTGACCGGTTCGTGTTTTTAACCCTGGAGCTCAAGAGGCATTATGACAGTCCGACTCGGGATCGTGATGGACCCCATCGAGAAGATCCACTTCAAGAAAGACAGTTCACTGGCGATGTTACTGGCGGCCCAGAAACGCGGTTGGCAGATTGAGTACATGGAGCTCCCGGACATGTATCTGAAGGGCGGGCAGGCCAGGGCGCACACCCGTGACCTGACGGTACACTTGGACCCCGAGAACTGGTACGCCTTTGGCGCCTCCCAGGACCGGGCGCTGGGCGACCTGGACGTTATCCTGATGCGCCAGGACCCGCCGGTGGACCGGGAATTCCTGATGGCGACCTACATTCTGGAAGCCGCCGAACAGCAGGGCGCGCTGGTTGTGAACCCCGCCGCGACCCTCCGTGACTGCAACGAGAAACTGTTCGCCACCCAGTTCGAGGACCTGACCCCGCCGCTGATTGTCACCCGGTCCTCCACCCGCTTCCGTGAATTCTACGCGGAGCATGGCGATATCATCATGAAGCCGGTGGACGGTATGGGTGGCCGTTCCATCTTCCGCGTCAAGGAAAACGACGCCAACCTGGGGGTCATCATCGAAACCCTCACCAACTACGGTGCCCACCAGGCCATGGCCCAGAAGTTCATTCCCGAAATCAGCAATGGCGACAAGCGCATCCTGCTGATTGACGGCGAACCTGTGCCCTACGCGCTGGCGCGTATCCCGTCCCAGGGCGAGAATCGCGGAAACCTGGCGGCAGGCGGCCGTGGCGAAGGTCGTGAACTGACCGACCGTGACCGGGAAATCTGTGAACGGGTGGCGCCGGTCATCAAGGAGAAGGGGCTGATTTTTGTGGGTCTGGATGTGATCGGTGATTACCTCACTGAAATCAATGTCACCAGCCCGACCTGTATCCGTGAACTGGATGCGGCCTTCGGTATCGATATTTCCGGGCAGCTTATGGACGCCATCGAGAAGCGGTTGAAGTAACAATGGCAGCGCAGGTAAATGATTTCGATCGGTTTTCCTTTACCCTGTTCATGGCGCTGGCCGTGCACGCGGTGATTGTGCTGGGGATTACTTTCGCGCCGGAGTCGCCGCGCTCCTCCGCGCAAACCATGGAAATCACTCTGTCGCAATTTGACGATGAAACCGATCCGGATGAGGCCGACTTCCTGGCCCAGACCAGTCAGCAGGGCAGCGGGACCGAAGAGGAAGCGCGGGAAATGACCTCGCCGCAGCCGACGGACATCAGCCAGCCGGACATTGCCGAGGTGCAGCCGGAGCCGCCGTCCCGGACCGAGCCGGTACAGCAGCAGGATCGCGAGACTGTAAAAACCGATTCGGCGTCCAGTCGCCAGGTCCGGGAGCCGGAAGAGGCGGTGGAACCGACGGAAGAGCCGTTGCCGGTGCGCGAGAAAAAGAGTCTGATGGAGCGCAGTCTGGAAATTGCCAGCCTCGAAGCCCGGTTTGATGCCCAGCGCCAGGCTTACGCCAAAAAGCCCCGCATCATGAGGGTGACGGCGGCGTCCACCCTGCGTTCAAGCAATGCCTGGTATGTTCAGAACTGGATTACCAAGGTGACACGGGTCGGCAATATCAACTATCCAACGGAAGCGCGGCGAGCCGGTATCTATGGCACACTGAGAATGCTGGTTTCTCTGAAAAAGGATGGCACAATCAAAGAAGTCGCCATCCTGCAATCCTCCGGCAGCACCGTGCTGGATGATGCCGCCATCCGTATCGTGCGAATGGCCGCACCATTCGCACCGTTCCCGGACAGCATGAAAGAGGAGGTCGACGAGCTTGAAATCATTCGAACCTGGTCTTTCCAGCAGCGGGGGCTGACATCGGGATGACGGCATCAAAACATTCTCCCAACAGTTTGCGGCACCACTTCCTGGTGGCCTCTCCCTATCTTGAGGATCCGCGTTTTCACGGGGCGGTGATCTACCTGTGCGAACATTCCGACGACGGTGCCCTGGGGCTGATGATCAACCATCCCCTGGACATTCACCTGGGGGAAATCCTCGAACAACTGGATATGGAGGGCGGCGAACTGGACCTGCCGGTCTTCAGTGGCGGTCCGGTGCAGCCCGAGCGCGGCTTTGTCCTGCATTCGCCCGGCACCACCTGGCACAACACCGCCCAGGTGACCGATGACGTCATGCTCACTACCTCCCGGGACATTCTGGAAGGTATTGGTTGTGATGAGGGCCCGGATGAATTCCTGGTGGCCCTGGGGTATTCCGGTTGGGGAGAGGGGCAGTTGGACAGCGAGCTGGGCAGTAATTCCTGGCTGACCTGCCCGGCCAATACCGACATCCTGTTCCGTACCCCCTGGGACAAGCGGTACGAGGCTGTGTTGAAGCTGATCGGCATTGACCTGAACCAGTTGAGCGAGTCCATCGGCCATGCCTGAGGCAGGTAACCGCCGGGTTATGGCGTTTGATTTTGGCACCCGCCGTATCGGTGTGGCCACCGGCCAGCAGCTACTGGGCACCGGCCAGCCCCTGACCCTGTTGCCGGCCCGGGACGGCATTCCTGACTGGGATGCCATCGGCCAGTTGCTGGATGAGTGGAAGCCGGATCTGGTGGTGGTCGGTCTGCCCCTTAATATGGACGACAGCGAAAACGACATGTGCGCCCGCGCCCGCAAGTTTGGCAAACGCTTGCACGGCCGCTTTCACGTGCCGGTGGAAATGGTCGACGAGCGCTTGACCAGTTTTGAAGCCAAGGGTGAGGTGATGGCCGGTGGCGGCAGTCGCGATTTCGGTCGCCACGGCGTGGATGACCGCGCCGCCGTGCTGATCCTGGAAACCTGGTTTCACCAGCAGTAAATCCCGCCGGATACAGCCGGTGGCGTTAAGTGAGGGAATAATGACCGCATTGCTTGATATGAACCGGTTGCTGGATGAGCTGGAGGCCGGATTGCGTGACATCATGGCTGAGCGGGGCGTGGAATCCCCGGCACTGATCGGTATCCGCACCGGCGGCGTCTGGCTCGCCGATGTCATGAGGAAGCGCCTGGGGCTGGAAGAGCCCTACGGCGAGCTGGATATCTCCTTTTACCGGGACGACTTCAGCCGTATTGGCCTGAACCCGAAGGTGAAGCCGTCCAGCCTGCCGTTCAGCACCGAGGACCGCGACATCATCCTGATTGACGACGTCATCATGAGTGGGCGCACCATTCGCGCGGCAATGAATGAAATCTTCGATTATGGCCGTCCAGCCAGTATCATTCTTGCCACACTGATTGACCTCGGTGCCCGGGAACTGCCCATCCAGCCGGATGTTACCGGCAAGGTTTTGGTGCTGGAGAGTCATCAGCGGGTAAAACTCCGCGGCCCCGATCCGTTGCGCATCGAATTGCAGGAAACCGGGCAGTAACCACCGCGAAACTCTCTCGTGAACAGGCGAACAGGCGACACATGATAGACCAAGCTTCCAAACGATCCCTGCAGCTGACCGCAGATGGTCAGTTGCGGCACTTCCTGACCCTTGACGGGCTCGACCGCGCCCTGTTGACCGACATTCTCGATACCGCAGATTCTTTTATCGAAGTGGGCGAGCGCACTATCAAGAAGGTCCCCCTGCTTCGGGGGCGCACGGTGGTGAACCTGTTTTTCGAATCCAGCACCCGCACCCGCAGCACCTTCGAACTGGCCGCCAAACGCCTGTCCGCCGATGTTCTGAATCTGGATATCAGCACCTCGGCCACCTCCAAGGGCGAATCGCTATCGGACACCCTGCTCAACCTGGAGGCCATGGCCAGTGACATGTTTGTGGTTCGGCATTCCCAGAGCGGGGCGCCGCACTTCATCGCCGAAAGCGTGACTCCGGGCGTCGCCATCATCAACGCCGGTGACGGTCGCCATGCCCACCCCACCCAGGCGATGCTCGACATGCTCACCATCCGCCAGCACAAGGGCGGCTTTGAGGGCCTGAAAGTGGCCATCGTTGGCGACGTACTGCATTCCCGCGTGGCCCGCTCCCAGATCCGCGCCCTCAACGAGCTTGGCGCGGCGGAAGTCAGGGTCATCGCTCCGGGCACGCTGCTGCCCCGGGACGTGGAAAGCCTGGGCTGCACTGTGGAGTACGACATGCAAAAAGGCATGAAGGATCTGGACGTAGTGATCATGCTGCGACTTCAGAGAGAGCGGATGGAAGGGGCACTGCTGCCCAGCGAGAGGGAATTTTATCGCCTCTATGGCCTCAGCCAGGACAAGCTGGCGCTGGCCCATCCCGAATGCATTGTGATGCACCCGGGGCCGATCAACCGTGGAGTGGAAATTGAATCTGCCGTGGCCGATGGCCCCCAGTCGGTGATCCTGAATCAGGTCACCAACGGCATCGCCATCCGTATGGCGGTGATGTCTATGGCGATGGGCGGGCAGGTTTCAGAGCGCAACCAGAAACAGGCCGGGAGGGAGCAGGCGTGACGGTAACCAACAACACACCTGGACTATCCCTGAAAATCATCAATGGCCGGTTGGTACTGCCGGGTAGTGATGAGCTGACCGAGGCGGCCGTTGTGATCACGGATGGTGTGATCAGCGCTGTTGGCAAGGCGGCCGAGACCGTCAACACCGATGAGATCTTTGACGCCGCCGGCAGCATTGTCGCGCCGGGCCTGGTGGATCTGTGCTGCAACCTGCGGGAGCCTGGCAACGGGCAGAAAGGCAACATCGCCTCGGAAACCCGCGCGGCGGCACGCGGCGGCTTCACCACGGTGTGCGCCTCACCAGAGACGTCACCGGTCAATGATTCCGGGGCGGTCACCCATCTGATCCGGGACGGAGCCCACGCCCGTTCGCCGATCCGGGTACTGCCGGTAGGCGCGGTGACCCGGGGTCTGGAAGGGGAGCTGCTCAGCGATATGGCGGGCCTGTCTTCCGCCGGCTGCGTGGCATTGGGTAACGGTGGCCGTGGTGTGCGCAATGCGCGCATTCTCCGTCGCTGCATGGCTTACGCCAAAACCTTCGGGTTGACGGTGATGTTCAGTCCGGAGAACCAGGCGCTGGCGGCGGACGGTTATGCCCACGATGGCCTGGTAGCCTCACGCCTTGGCCTGCTGGGGATTCCGGAAGTGGCGGAGACCGCTTCGGTGATGGAAATGCTGTTGCTGGCGGAGGAAACCGGTGTGCGCCTGCACTTGAGCCAGCTGTCGTCGGCGCGCAGTGTGGAAATGGTCGCGGATGCCCGCCGTCGCGGCATCGCCGTCACCACCGATGTCGCCATGCACCAGTTGCTGTTCACCGAAGACGCCCTGTCCGGGTTCGACAGCCGTTTCCACGTGCGCCCGCCATTGCGGGCCGAGTCCGATCGCCAGGCCCTGCTGGCCGGTGTCCGTGAGGGTGTGATTGATGCCATCGTCAGCCAGCACCAGCCCCACGATTCTGCCGCCAAACAGGCGCCTTTGGGCGCGACCGAACCGGGCCTGTCCACCATCGAGAGCACCCTGTCCATGGGGCTGATGCTGGTGGCACGTGGTGAACTGACCCGGTCTGCGTTGCTGCGGGCAATGACCACCGGACCGGCGGCTATCCTCGGGCGGTCGGCCAGCCTGGCGCAGGGCGAGGCGGCGGACCTGTGTATTTTTGATCCGGACGCAACCTGGACCCCGGGGGAGGACAGCCTGGTGTCGACCGGCCGCCACGCGCCGGTGATGGATGAAGCCATTCCCGGCGTGGTCAAGCTGACCCTTTGCGAGGGGCGCGTTGCCTGGGGCCCGGGCGTACTCTGACCCGGTTGCCCGGGCAAGGAAATGCGGCAGAGGTTGCCCCGCCTCTGTCGAGCCCATCACAGATTCTCACCTTGTTGCTGAAAAGCCCTTGAAGGCAGGCACCTGTGCCAACGTATTCTTGTGACACCCGACCTAATCTCAGGTCAGGGTCTCACGATGTACGGGTACAACAGGATGTGCCCGCCGTCTGACAATAATAATTCAGGAGTTATCCCCGTGAAATCAGCTAACCTCCCGCAACGGGTGGCTGCCGCTGCCGCCCTGTGTGCCAGTCTGTTGCTGGCGCCTGTCAGTCAGGCCGAAGAATCCATACTCGAACGAAGTTTCTGCGTGTTTGATCCGGTCGGTGCCAATGGCCCGTTGTTCGCCATCACCAAAACCTTCCAGCCCGAGGCCATGAAGCAGGGCATCAAGCTCAACCTGCACGCCTACACGGATGAAAAAGTGGCCGCCGAAGATTTCAAGGCCGGCCAGTGCGATGCCGTCCTGCTGACGGGCACGCGCGCCCGTGAATTCAACAAATTCACCGGTACTCTCGAAGCCATGGGTGCGGTCCCCGGCGAAGAGGAGATGCGCCTGCTCTACAACACCCTGAGCCAGCCCAAGGCCCGCCAGTTCCTGGTTGACGGTCCCTACGAAGTGGCGGGTGTGTTCCCCGGCGGCGCGGTGTATCTGCATACCCGTGATCGTTCCATCGACTCAGTGGAAGAGCTGCAGGGCAAGCGTATCGCAACGCTCGACTTTGACAACGCGTCGGTGCGCATGGTGCGCCACGTGGGTGCGTCCGTGGTGGGGTCCAATTCCGCCAATTTCGCCGGCAAGTTCAATAACGGCAGCGTGGATCTGGCCTATGCTCCGGCCGTGGCCTACGCCCCGCTGGAGCTGTACAAGGGCGTGAATCCCGACGGCGGGGTGTTCAAGTATGCGCTGGCGTACATGAACTTCCAGGTCATCATCCATCGTGACCGTTTCCCGGATGACGCAGGCCAGATGGTTCGCGACCAGGCCATCAAACGCATCGATGAGGCCTACGAGATCATTGCCCAGGCCGAAGCCGAAATTCCGGAAGATGTGTGGATGCATCCCCCGCAGGAAGACGTGGCGGAATACGACAAGATGCTGCGCAAGGTGCGGTTGTCCCTGCTTGAGGACGACGTATACGACGAGCGTGCGATCAAGCTGATGAAGGCGATTCGTTGCCGGGTGGATGGCTCCCGGTCTGAGTGTGCTTCCTGAGGATTGGCTGAAGGCCCGCACTCGCGGGCCCGGTCAGCTTAGCTGATCGCCTCTTTCAGTGCCTTGCCGGCCTTGAACCCGACGGTCTTGCTGGCAGGTATTTTGATGGTGGCGCCGGTCTGTGGATTGCGTCCGTCGCGGGCTTCGCGAGTGCGGATGTTGAAAGTGCCGAATCCGATCAGGGTGGTGTCTTCGCCTTTGGAGGCCGCCGCCGAAATCTGGTCGGTCACGGCGGTAATGACCTCGCTGGCTTTCTCGCGGGTCAGGCCGGTCTTGTCGGCAATGGCGGCTGCCAGTTCAGGTTTGCGCATCGGGTACTCCTTGTTGTCGTTTTTGGTGTCAAACCGGCGGCAAGCCAGCCGCAGGCTGAACAAATCTATAGTGGGTTTGGCTGCAATGTGCAAACCCATGATGATAAAGGATAGCGTTTTACCGTGTTCATTTGCGGTGCGGTTCTCATAAAAACAGAGGTTTGTCCGCCATAATGCGTGCCCGGTTACAAACGGTAACGCTTCGCAAGCGGTGGTCCGGGCGGCCCGATTGCTCTGAAAACAAAAAAGAAGGTGCAGAAGTTATGAAACGTTTCCAGAAAGCTGCGGGACAGTGGTTGCCCGGTTTGGCAAAGCTGCGTGGCGTGACCGCGGCAGTGGTTGCCAGCGTCGCCCTGAGCGGATGTGGGGTGGTGAACCACATGGTTTACAAGACCACCGGCGATGTCCTTCAGGGGTTCTCCCGAAACCATACCGTACCCTATCTGCTGAGCACCGATGACCTGGCCATGGGGTGCGCCATGAGTGAGGCAACCGCTCCGTTGTTGATGTCGTTTGGTCGGGTAACCAATGAGCCGGACCAGATTGCCGTGATGCTTTACCTGTCGGCCGCTGGCTGCGCGGATGAGCAGGCCCGTGAACACGAACTGACCGGACTGGCTGCGCTGGGTAACATGGATGGTAATGCTGCTGAAGACGCGATGATCCGCCAGAAGCGTGCACACGCCCTGGCTGCCAAGCGCTATTTCCGCAGCTGGCAGCATCACAATGCTTACTACGGCGAGCCCAGTAATGGCGAGTGCCCCGATTTCGATGACGACCTGGACGAATTCATCTACATGGCGGGCCTGCTGTCAGGACTTCAGGCGCTGAACGCCGAGATCCAGTCCACCTCCGCTATTGGTGTGCCCAAGAATGTAGGCTCGGTGGTCGGCAGGGCAACCAGCTGTCTGGATAGCGACAAGTGGTGGGGCGCGCCGATGGCGCTTCGAGCGACTATTTGGGCGATGATTCCCGGCGCCATGCCCGAGGGCGAGAACGCCTTCGAGCGGCTGGAGATGTCGGATCGCCAGGGTGAACAGGCAGGTGTTCGCCTCAGCCATGTCTTCCACGCGATTGCTGCCATGAACAAGGGTGACAATGAGCGTCTGCGTGACGTGATCCGCCGTCATGCCGAGTCCATTGAGGAAACGCCTTCGAACGAGGAGTGGGCCTTCGTCGATGCCATGTCGACACAGATGATTGTGGCCATTTCCGATCGCATGTGGGTTGAGAACACCGGCTATCGGACGCCGCTGGGTCGCCTGGGCACCTTCTGGGATGACGAGCCGGAAGACGTTGAAACCATGGATCTGGATGATCTGCTGTAACCCATAATGTCTTCAGGGCGCGCCGTTATGTCCCAGGTTGGTTTTCGTCGTACCGGGCTGGAGTGGTTTTCCTCTCTGCCCGCTTGCCTGCTATTGCTGGCGGTGGTGCTGTTTTCCACCAGCAGTGATATTCACAACCAGATGCTGGGGGCAGGGGAGCAGATGTGGGGCGGCTACTACAAGCTTCGCTCCGATCTGGTCCAGCCTACCTGTGACCCCAACCGTGATATTGAGTCCGCTGTCGAACAGGAGCTGTCCGAAGCGGGTGGCTCCGAAAACCCGATGGCGGCATTGCTGGGTGACCAGGAGAAAGACCCGGCGGATGTCCGCCTTGCCATTGAACGGTCGGTAGCGGATTGCCAGGCCAGCTTCGCCAGCTACGAGAACCTGAAGGACAAACTGACCCCCGGTGTCCGCGCTTATCGTGCCGTCGAGTTATTCATTGCCGACCTGATTGCGTTCGGGCTGGAATCCCAGCGTTACATTCTGGTGATCCTGGTAATGTTATGTGCGGTGACCGCAACCCTGACACGCCACCACATTGCCATGCGGGCCATGGAAACCCGGCTCGATTACACCGTATCCCATACTCTGCAGACCATCGCCAACGCCATGTTGCTGGGCTCCAGTGTGATTTTCCGGCAATCGAGCCTGGGCAGCGACACCTCCATGTCACCGGAAGCGCTGCTCCTCCACAACCTGTGGATCATCGGTTTTTCCTGTCTAACCCTTGCCAGCCTGTACCGTTTGTTCCGGGTACCCGATGACCTGAAGGACGGCGGCAGCTTCAACAAGGCTTTCCTGGCGGTACCGCTGTATACCGTGATGTGTCTGATCTCGGGCACCTACTTTGCCCTGATCGGGCATGCCTCCGGCATCGGCATCTATCTCGGCAAGATGATGGAGCTGGCGGACATGTTCCTGAATGTCGGGCTCTACGTCTGGGTAGGGATGATGCTCAAGCAGACACGGCTGGCCACACTGGTCTTCAACGTGTTTCGTCCGTGGCGGATGCCGCCGGAGATGCTGGCCGTGGTTGCCGTGCTGGTGGCGGCGGTACCGACGGCCTATACCGGCGCCTCAGGCATTTTCGTTATCGCCGCGGGGGCAGTAATCTACAGCGAATTGCGGGCCGCGGGCGCGCGCCGGCACCTGGCCCTCGCCGCCACCGCTATGTCCGGCTCCCTGGGGGTGGTGCTACGCCCCTGTCTGCTGGTCGTAGTCATCGCCTATCTTAACCGGGAGGTGACCACCGACGAGCTGTTTGGCTGGGGTATCTGGGTGTTCGTGCTGACCGCCATGATGTTCATGACCGTGGCGCTGACGGTCAACCGCCAGAGCAAGTTTGATCTGGCACCGTCCGCTGAGGCATTCCCGGCCATGATGCAGGCCCTGCGACCACTGATTCCCTACGCCCTGGTGATCGCCGGTGTGGTGCTGCTTTACCGTTTTGCCCTGGACGTCAAGATGGACGAGTTCTCGGCGCCGCGCCTGTTGCCGGTGATCATGCTGGCGATACTGCTGTTCGAGCACGTGACCCTGAAGAAGAGCGCGCGCCGCGCCAGTGAGGGGCCTCCGCACCAGGGCCTGGAAAGCAGCCTGCGGTCAGCCACTAACGACACCACCGCCGAGATCGGGGCGCTGCTGCTGTTGCTTGGGCTGTCCGTGAGTATTGGCGGTGTTATCGAGCGCTCCCAGCTAATGGAAGCCTTCCCCCAGGCCTTCGACAGCGCCTGGTCCGCAATGCTGCTGATGGTTGTCATCCTGGTGATCCTTGGCATGATCATGGACGCCTTTGGCGCCGTCATCCTGGTGACCGCCACCGTGTCCACCATCGCCTACAGCAGCGGGATCCACCCCATTCACTTCTGGATGGTCACCCTGGTGGCCTTCGAACTGGGCTACCTGAGCCCGCCGGTGGCCCTGAACCACCTGCTGACCCGACAGGTGGTCGGCGAAGCGGAAGTGCTGGCGGCGCAGCAAGAAGGCGGCACTTTCTACCAGCGCCATGAACGCATCATCATGCCACTGATTGCCATGGGTATATCCCTGGTGCTGGTGGCGTTCGTGCCGTTGCTGTTCTACGGCTGAGTGCGGCCGGTCACACGGGTTCGGGCGCTCTCCGTTCCCCGCGCAGGAAGGTGACGTCCGCCCTGGGCGGTGCGCCAAACAGGCGGCTGTACTCCCGGCTGAAGTGGGAGGGGCTTTCGTAGCCGACCCGATAGCTGGCGGTGGCGGCTTCCAGGCCTTCGGCCAGCATCAGGCGCCGGGCTTCGTGCAGGCGCAGTTTCTTCTGGAATTGCAGCGGTGACATGCGGGTGACCTGTTTGAAGCTATGGTACAGGGTGGACTCGCTCATGTTTGCCGCGTCCGCCAATTCGCGGATACGCAGGGGCTCTGCGTAGTGATCCTTCAACGCTGAAATGACCGTGGAAATCCGGTGCGCCTGGGAATCGGCGGCAGCAAACTTGCGCATGCGTGAGCCCATGTCTCCGATCAGGGCCCGGTAGATGATTTCCCGGCGGGCCAATGGCGCCAGTATGGCGATGTCTCCGGGGGAATCGAGCAGGCTCAGCAGTCGGTAAAGCGCGCTCTGCATCCGCTCGTCCATCGACGAAATACACAGGCCACACTCCACTTCCGGGCAGGGGCCATGGGGATCCAGCGGCGGGGCCTTGTCGCCCAGTTCCAGTACCAGATCCGCCACTTCCTGTGGTTCCACGGTGAGCTTCACCGCCAGGTAGGGATGCTCCGGGGTGGCGTCGACAATTCTGCCCAGAACCGGCAGATGGACGGAACTGGCCAGATAGGTCAGCGGTGCATAGGTAATTTCCCGGTCACCCAACAGAATAGTTTTGGTGCCCTGAATCACGAAACACAGGGACGGCTCGTAGACGGTGGAGCCGCAATTGGAGGGCTGGTCGCAACGAATCAGCTCCAGGCCATCAATGGCGGAACTCTGTATCCCTTGCTGTGATGTCCAGCGACCGGCCACCCGGGCCAGTTGCTGCTGCAGGTTCAGAGCGAGGTTGGTGGCAAACTCAGGAATGGTGGCAGTCATCGTCGCGTCTCCCTTTCGCGGCAGTATAATCCTTCGAAACCTGAACTGTATGCCCTTTGAGCAGGTTCTGCAGAATCAGGCAATCACTGCGCAGAAACCGGCAACCGGTGCGAAAACCCAGGTAAAAACACCGAAAGCCTGTAACCGACGCGAAATACTACGGAAATCGAACGGTCATTCTTCCGCTCCCGGGGCCCCGGTGGTGTGGGTTACAGGTACATTGGCAGAATCGGGCAAGCTTCCCGCAGTAACCCGATACCCTCCTGCACTCAACACTCCTTATGTTAGACGACCAATCGGGGAAGAGGGACTGAAATATACCGTTTCATGTCGAAAAACCTCTACCCCAACCGACCTAACAAGCGATCTGACCGGATCTCTTGATTAACGGGAACGCTCACAAGGCGCCCCTGACTGCGGAGCTAGGAATCATGGAACGTCTGACCGGAAAAAACTTCAAAGGACCTGGCCGGGTGTTGGTCCCGGCTCTGGTAATGATGACAGTGTTACTGTCCGGATGCGATGTGCAGAGTGACGAGGCGATGGCGATGCCGCCACCACCGGAGGTGGATGTGGCGGAAGTCATTGTGGAGCCGGTGACTCTCTGGGAATCGTTCACTGGGCGCGTGGAAGCACCTGAAACCGTGGACCTGCGGCCCAGGGTCAGCGGCTACATTCACGAGGTAGCCTTTGAGGAAGGGGAGCTGGTGCAGGCCGGTGACCTGTTGTTCCAGATTGACCCCCGCCCCTATCAGGCCCGTGCGCAGGCGGCCCGTGCCGATCTGGCGTTGGCCAGGAGCCAGCTGGAACTGGCCAGGAGTGAAGCTGGCCGCGCGAAGACGTTGCTGGAGAGCCGGGCCATTTCGCAGGAGGAATACGATCAGCGTAACGCCGCGTTGATGAGTGCCCGCGCCCGGGTGGAAGCCGCCCAGGCAGCACTGGATACATCGGAGCTGGACCTGGAATACACCCGGGTTACCGCGCCGGTGAGTGGCCGTGCCGGCCGGGCGCTGGTGACCCGTGGCAACCTGGCCAACGCGGACCAGACCCTGCTGACCACGGTGGTGTCAGTGGACCCGGTGCACGTCTATTTCGAGGCCGATGAACAGGCCGCATTCAGCAGCCAGCAGCTGCTGGCCAATGACCAGCCCCGTAATGTGCGCATTGCCCTGGGTGACAACGGCCGCCAATACCAGGGCTTGCTGGATTTTGTCGATAACCGGCTGAACCCCGGTACCGGCACCCTGCAATACCGGGCGGTATTAGGCAATCCGGGTGGTCGGATCAAGCCCGGTCAGTTTGCCCGGGTGGAAATGCCGGTGGCCGAGCTGGACCGTGCACTGTTGGTCAACCGCAAGGCGGTACTGACCGATCAGGACCGCCGATACGTCTACGTGGTGGACGAAAACAACCAGGTTGCTCCCAAGCAGGTTACCGCCGGTCATCAGGTGGAGGATCTGCTGGTGATCCGGGAAGGCCTCAACAGCGGTGACCGGGTAATCATCAACGGTGTTCAGAAAGTGTTTGGCGCCGGCATGGAGGTCAAGCCGCAACTGGTTGCCATGAGGGAACCGGATGCCAGTCAGGGCCCCGCGGTTGCGGTAGCCGGGGAGTCTGTGCAATGAATGTCTCGCGCTTCTTTGTGGACCGGCCGATTTTCGCGGCGGTGCTGTCCATTATCATTCTCGCCATCGGGGTGATCTCCATCCCCAACCTGCCAGTGAGTGAGTACCCGGAAGTGGTGCCGCCTTCGGTGGTGGTGCGCACGGTCTATCCCGGCGCCAACCCCAAGGAGATTGCAGAAACCGTGGCGACACCGCTGGAGGAAGCCATCAGCGGTGTCGAGGACATGATGTACTTCAAGTCCGTGGCCGGTTCTGACGGTGTCTTGCAGATGACCGTTACCTTCCGCCCCGGCACGGATGCGGAAGATGCCACCGTGCGAGTGCAGAATCGTGTCAGTCAGGCGCAGGCGCGGCTGCCGGAGGCGGTACGCCGTCAGGGCGTGACCACCCAGAAGCAGTCACCGACTTTCCTGATGGTGGTTCACCTGACGTCGCCGGACGGCACCTACGACACCCTGTACCTGCGCAACTACGCCCGGCTGCATGTACGGGACCGGCTGGCCCGTATCCAGGGGGTAGGGGATGCCCAGATCTTTGGCGGCGGTGACTACGCCATGCGCGCCTGGCTGGATCCGGACCGGATTGCCGCCCGCGGCCTGACCGCCAGCGACGTGGTCCGTGCCATGCGTGAGCAGAACGTCCAGGTCTCCGCCGGCCAGATCGGCGCCGAACCGGTGCCGGACAGTGACTTCCTGACCCTGATCAACGCCCGTGGCCGGCTGGAAACTGTGGAAGAGTTCGGCGACATTGTGCTCAAGCGTGGTGACAACGGCGAAATCCTGCGGCTGGAAGACGTCGCCCGGCTGGAGATGGGGGCTGGTGACTACACCTTGCGCTCCCAACTCGATGGCAAGGACGCCGTGGCTATTGGTGTGTTCCAGGCCCCGGGGGCCAACGCCCTGGACATCCGTGATGAGGTGATCGACACCATGGACGAACTGGCCACCCGGTTCCCCGCGGGTGTCGAGTATGAAGCGGTGTACGACACCACCATCTTCGTCAGTGATTCCATCAAGGCGGTAGTGGCCACGCTGCTCGAAGCGGTGTTGCTGGTGGTATTGGTGGTCACCCTGTTCCTGCAGACCTGGCGGGCGTCCATCATTCCGCTGCTGGCGGTACCGGTGTCAGTCATCGGCACCTTCGGCGCGCTCTACCTGCTGGGGTACTCCATCAACACCCTGACCCTGTTCGGGCTGGTGTTGGCCATCGGCATCGTGGTGGACGACGCCATCGTGGTGGTGGAAAACGTTGAGCGTAATATCGAGGAAGGCCGGAGCCCGCTGGCGGCGGCCCACCAGGCCATGAAGGAAGTGTCTGGCCCTATCATCGCCATCGGCCTGGTGCTGTGTGCGGTGTTTATCCCCATGGCCTTCCTTTCAGGTGTGACCGGCCAGTTCTACCGGCAGTTCGCGGTGACCATCGCCATTTCCACGGTGATTTCCACCATCAATTCGCTGACCCTGTCACCGGCGATGGCGGCCATGCTGCTCAAGCCTCATAGCGCTCCCAAGGATCGCCTGCAGAGGGGTATCGATTTCCTGTTCGGCTGGGTGTTCCGGCCCTTCAACCGCTTCTTCAACGCCAGCGCGGAGAAATACCAGGGCGGCGTGTCCCGCTCCCTGCGCCGGCGTGGCGCGGTGTTTGTGGTCTATGCGCTGTTGCTGACCGGCACCGGGCTGATGTTCAAAGCGGTGCCACCGGGCTTCATCCCCATCCAGGATAAGCTGTACCTGATGGCCGGGGTGAAATTGCCGGAAGGGGCCTCCCTGGAGCGCACCGACCAGTTGCTGCAACAGGTGACCGATATCGCCATGGAAACCGAGGGTGTGGCCAACGCTGTGGCCTTCCCGGGCCTGAATGCGCTGCAATTCACCAACACCTCCAACACCGGTGTGGTGTTCTTCCCCCTCAAGCCGTTTGATGAGCGCAGCCTGAGCGCGGGGGAGATTAACGCCCAGATCAACCAGAAAATCAGCGGGCTGAAGGAAGGTTTTGCGTTTTCCTTCATGCCACCGCCGATCCTGGGGCTGGGCAATGGTTCCGGCTACCAGTTGTTCATCGAAGACCGGGGCAACCTGGGCTACGGTGCCCTGCAGAACGCGGTGAACCAGTTCCAGGGCGCCATCAGCCAGACCCCGGGCATGGGCTATCCCATCAGCAGCTACCAGGCCAACGTGCCGCAGCTGGATGCGGAAGTGGACCGGCTCAAGGCCAAGGCCCAGGGCGTGCCGCTGACGGAGCTGTTCGCTACCCTGCAGACCTATCTGGGTTCCACTTACGTCAACGACTTCAACCGTTTTGGCCGTACCTGGCAGGTGATTGCCCAGGCGGATGCCCCCTACCGCGACAGCGTGGAGGACATCGCCCGCCTGCGTACCCGCAACGAGCAGGGCGAGATGGTGCCCATTGGCTCCATGGTGGATATCCGCCAGAGCTTCGGACCGGACCCGGTGTTGCGCTATAACGGCTATCCTGCCGCCGACCTGGCCGGAGAAGCGGACCCACGGGTACTGTCTTCGGCCCAGGCCATGGACACCCTGACCGCACTGGCAAACGAGACACTGCCCGCTGGCATGGACTTCGAATGGACGGACCTGAGCTATCAGCAGGCGACCCAGGGCAACGCTGCGCTGGTGGTGTTCCCACTCGCCATCCTGTTGGTGTTCCTGGTGCTGGCGGCGCTGTATGAGAGCTGGACGCTGCCGCTGGCGGTGATCCTTATCGTACCCATGTGCATGCTCTCGGCGCTGATCGGTGTCTGGTTCGGGGGTGGTGACAACAACATCTTCGTCCAGGTGGGGCTGGTGGTATTGATTGGCCTGGCCTGCAAGAATGCCATTCTGATCGTGGAGTTCGCCCGCGAGCTGGAACTGCAGGGGCGAAGCGTGGTGGAAGCGGCGCTGGAGGCCTGCCGGTTGCGGCTGCGGCCCATCATCATGACCTCCATCACCTTTACCGCCGCCGTGGTGCCGTTGGTGTTGGCCACTGGTGCCGGCGCCGAGGTGCGCCAGGCTCTGGGCACCGCGGTGTTCGCCGGCATGATCGGCGTCACCCTGTTCGGCCTGTTCCTGACGCCGGTGTTCTACGTGGCCCTGCGCAAGCTTTCCGGCAGCCATCGCCTGAAGAGCCACCATACCTCCACCCTGATTTGCGACGAGGACGAGGATGAAGACGCACTGCCGGGAGGTAGCCATGCTTAAAGTACTCACCATGACCAGCGCGCTGGCACTGCTGGCCGGTTGCGCCGTGGGGCCGGACTACCAGGCACCGGCCACGCCGGAACCGGACGCCTTCTCGCAAGGGCAACAAGCGAGTGCCGGTGTTGATCAACAACGCTTCTGGCAGGGTTTTGATGATCCCTTGCTGGCGCAGTTGATCGACCGGACCCTGGCCGCCAACCACACCCTGGAAGGGGCAGTGGCCCGCTATGAACGCGCGGCTGCCCTGTTGTACGGCGCCGAAAGGGAGCAATGGCCCAGCGTGACTGCCAGTGCCTCCGCCGCCGAGCAATACCTGGCGGACATTGAGCAATCACCACCGGGCGCAGGGCCGGAACGGGTTCAACGTTACCAGGCTGGTCTGGCCGCCAACTGGGAACTGGACCTGTTCGGACGCCTGCGCCGCGCCACCAATGCGCAACGTGCGGAGCTGGAAGCCGCCGGTGCTGACCTGGGTGCGGTACAGGTCGCCCTGGCCGGGCAACTGGCCAGCAGTTACTTCGAACTGCGGGGCCTGCAACAGCAGTATCGGGTGGCACAGCAGAGCGTGGCACTGCAACAGCAGTCCCTGGACATTGTTGAGGCACGGGTAGGGGCAGGCCGGGGCACCGAGTTTGATCAGGTGCGTGCCCGTGCCCAACTGGAACGTACCCGCGCTGAATTGCCCACCCTGCAGGCGGGCATCCGCGCGGCCATGCATCGCATCGCCGTGCTGACCGGCCAGCCGCCGATGGCACTGGTGGAGACACTGTCGCCTCCGGCTGAACTCCCTGAAGCCTTGCCGGTCATTCCCGTGGACAGCCCCGGGGACGTACTGCGCCGTCGCCCGGACATTGCCGCTGCGGAGCGCCGTCTGGCCGCTGCCACCGCCCGTATTGGCGTGGCTACCGCCGACCTGTTTCCCCGCTTTACCCTGAGCGGACTGCTGGGTTCGGTTGCCGCAGACACCAGTGACTTGTTCACCGGTCCGGCGGAATCCCGCCGAGTTGCCCTGGGCATCGACTGGACCTTCCTGGACCACGGGAAGGTCAAGGCCCGCATCGAGGCCGCCGGCGCCGACAGTCGTGCGGCACTGGCCAGCTATCAGCAAGCCGTACTGGAAGCGCTGGAGGAAGCGGAGACTCGGCTGGTGCGTTACCAGCGTGCGCAGGAAAGGGAAGGGCGACTGCAACAGGCCATGACCGATGCGGAGAAAGCGGTGGAGCTGGCCCGCACCCGTTACGAGCAAGGCTTTATCGGCTACTTTGAAGTACTGACGGCGGAACAGGAATTCACCGCCACCCGGGACGCGGCGGTACGCAGCCGCACTGAGGTAACCCTGGCCATGGTGGACGTATACCGGGCGCTGGTAGGGGCGCCCGGTTAAGTAGCCCCGGCTTCGGCGTTACTTCATTTTAAAACCCTTGCCAAGCAGGAAGTCTCGCATGTGGGGTCGCAGCTTGGAGGTGAACAGCGGCTTGAGCTGTTCCGACCAGTTGGTGTCCTTATTGCCCCCGGTGCGGACGTGGTAATAGGTGCGCATGGTGGCGTCGAATTCCGCCACCAGTTCGGGGTCGCGCTCATCCTGGTAATAGTCCTCCTTGAGGACTGACGCCAGCGGCAGGCGCGGCTTGACCTCCGGATTCTGGTCCGGATAGCCCAGGCACATGCCGAATACCGGGTAGACATGATCCGGCAGGCGCAGCAATTCGCTCACCTCGGCCGGATTGTTGCGGATGCCGCCGATGTAACACAGGCCCAGCCCCTCGGATTCCGCTGCTGTCGCGATGTTCTGGGCGACCAGTGCAGTATCGATACTTGCTACCAGCAGTTGCTCGGTCATACCGCGAACCACCTCGGCACCGGCACGTTCGGCGGCATCCGTGGCCCGTTTCATGTCCGCGCAGAACACCAGGAAATCGGAGCACTCTGCCACATAGCGCTGGCCACCACTCAACTCCGCCAGGGCCTCACGGTTCTCCGGTTTGACCACATGGATAATGGAGTAAGCCTGCACGTGGCTGGATGTGGCGGCACTCTGGCCGGCACGAATCAGCTCCTCGAACAGCTCGCGGGGAATCTTCCGATCCTGGAACTTACGGATCGAACGGTGTGACTTGAGAAGTTCAATGGTCGGATTCATGGCGCCCTCTAGCACAAAATCAGGAAGCGGTTATCCTGCCACCGTCACACCGGTTTGGCAAAAGGGGCCAGGTGTGTTCAGTGGAGCTTTACAATCACGCTCCCAATCTCCGCAATGGCCTTATTGCGTTCATCGAATGATGCTTCGGTCTCGGTGATATAGATGGCAAGTACCAGAGGCTGACGGTTGGGTGGCCAAAGCACGGCAGCAATGGAGCGTGAGCCGTAGCCTCCGGCGCCCGAACGATCTCCAATTTGCCAGTCCCGGGGGAGTGCAGACCGGAGTAAGTTGTCACTTACCCGGTTACCCTTGAGCCAGGTTATTAGCCTATCCCTGGAATCAGTAGCCAGGGCATTGCCCAGCACGAGTTTGCGGAGGTTGCCCACCATCGCATTGGGTGTTGTGGTATCTCGCGGATCACCCGGCGCGGCCTCGTTGAGGGTGGTTTCTGTTCGGTCCAGCCGCGTAATCTTATCCCCCAGATCGCGAACAAACCCGGTCACACTGCCGGGGCCGCCGATGGCATTCAGTACAAGATTGGCCGCCGTATTGTCACTGGTGGCCATAGTAGCCTCACATATCTCCCCCAGTGTCATGCCAGGCTCCCCAGTGCGTGTCTCGGTCACTGGGGAGTAGGTGACCAGATCGTCTTTGTCGAACGTGACTCGTCGATCGAGGTCCTCCGTCCCTCCATCCACCCGCGCCAGCAGCGCTGCGCAGGCCAGGGTTTTGAAGGTACTGGTCATGGGGAAACGAGCATCGCCCTGATAGTCCCAGGTTTCTCCGGTGGCAGAATCGTAGAGGGTGACACCTACGCGGGCGTCCAGGCGTTGTTCTACCGTTTTCACGACTTCAAGCAACGGACTCGCATGGGTGAGGGAAAAGGCGGAAGTCATCAAGAGCAGGGTAAGAGTACGCAAAGTGATCATTCAGCGGGGTCCTATCAGGTGCTACGTGGCGCAAACATAATAATCGCCATGCCCAGAATGGCCACCGATGAGCCCACGAAATCCCAGACCGTTGGCCGAATGCCGTCCACCGCCCATAACCACAGTATTGCGGTAAAAATATAGACGCCGCCGTAGGCCGCATACACCCTGCCAGCGGCAGTCGGGTGCAATGACAGCAGCCAGGCAAAGGCGGCGAGGCTCAAAGCCCCTGGCACCAGAAGCCAGATGGTCTTGCCTTCGCGCAGCCAGAGGTACGGCAGGTAACAGCCAACGATTTCAGCAATGGCCGTGATGAAAAACAGGCCGGCGGTCTTTAGCTCGGGCAAATCGGAGATCCCTGGTTATGTATCGTATTCGTCGTGCATACGCCACCACTCGAACGGCGGGGTCTGTGGCCAGCCCTCGGGTGAGTCTTCCCAGGTTTCCTGGCGGCCATAGGGTGTCAGGTCCAGCAACCGGAAATTGGTGTCGAACAGCTCGCCGCCGCGATCCGTGGTGAAGTAGGTGCGGTATACACGGTTGTCATCATCACGAATGAACACGTTCACCGCAAACCCTTTTCCCGCATCGAAAGCGTCGGCGAAGCGGCGGCCGTGATCCGTGTACCAGGGCGTGTCCCAGCCCATCCGCTTCTGCAGGGCGGTGATTTCGCTTTGCGGCGCCGGTGAGGTGAACACGAAGGTGGTGTCCCGGGCATTGACGTGTGAAATATTGTGGCCAATGTTGTCCATGACCATTGAACAGCCCTGGCAGGGCGCTGCGCCGGGCTCCAGCATGGCACAGTAAACGATCAGTTGCCGGCGGTCGTGGAACAGGTCAACCAGCGAAACCTCACCCTCCGGCCCGGTGAAGGTGAAGTGGTCTTCGACAGGGACCATCGGCAGCCGGCGGCGCTCGGCGGCCAGTGCGTCCTGGGCGCGGGTCAGTTCCTTTTCCTTGACGAGGAGCGCCTGGCGGGCCTTTTGCCAGTCTTCGAGCGTACCGATAGTTGGAAGTGCAGTCTTGTTAGCCGACATGATTTGAGCTCCTGTTGTTTGAGGTGCACTTCATAGTCGAACGGGATAGGGCTAATTCGACAGTTCCTCGTATTCCCTTTGATAGGTTTCGTAATCCTGGCCATAGGTATTCATGCTGGCCGCATCCTGGCAGTGGTTCAGGCCTCTGGTGCTAACAGAAGTATCTTGCTCACAACGATTTTCCACATATAACTGTCGGCCACTGGTCGTAAAGAGCGAACACCCGGATAAGAACATAAACAACGCTATCGAGAGTGACTTATCAAGTTTCATTTAAACCTTTCCCTGTATACATCTGTGCCTTGGAAACCAAGCGCGAAGCGTTCGGAAGCGGCGACCAGACTGTCCGGTGGAGGGCCGTCAGACCCGGAACGTAATGGAACTATTGGTTAGGAAGTCGTAGCGTTCCATTGCCAACCAAACAGACTTTACCCCTTATGGTCACGTTCAATTCAGAGCCTGCCTGAACAGTCGCATAAAGCTCGCTTGGCCTATGCAGAAATCGTCCCTGCGCCAAAACAAGGGTATCATTTACGGGTGCGCGCCCATGTGTAACCAAATACACCGCTGCCGGCCCTGCTGCACTGCCAGTGGCGATATCTTCGACACTACCATCATTTTCCCAGGTACGTCCTTCGAGTTCGTTTACTTCCAAGACGTAAACAAATTTGGCACCCACTGTCGCTAACAAATCCTCAAAGTCAGAAGCAACGATCCGGGCGCGTTCAAGGTTGGAAGTTATAGGCACGATTAGGTAAGGAAGTCCCGTTGAAACTACCTGTAACGGAAGCTTTGGAGCCAGATCAGTGATTGAAAGATTCAGCGCCTCTAAAAAGGCTTCATTTCTTTCCGCTGGAATCGGGGGATTAACGGTTGCAGTTCCTTGATCCATTTCTGCGACATAGGACTCACCTTGGCGACAGCTAGTCAAGTTGATGCTCCGGCCATGAATGACAAACTCAAGGCGAACCTCATCTTCCGTCAAGAAGAACTCAGAATGAAGCATCGCTGCCGCCCCGATGACTGGGTGTCCGGCGAAGGAAAGCTCCTCTTCCATTGTGAAAATCCGAGCATTGAATTTTGATGATTGATCGGTCCGCTGCAGGAAAATTGTTTCGAACTGGCGCATTTCCTGAGTAATGCTCTGCATGACATGTTTGGGCAAATCGTCATCAAGCAAGAACACACTCAGTCCATTGCCTGACAATGGCTGGTTAGCGAATACATCAACGAGCCAAAAGGGGAGAGTTCGTAGAGTCATTGTGGTTTCCTGACAGCAATTAGATAGAACGCTTCGATATCGCGAAAGCTGACCGCTTGATTATTACGACTTTTCGCTCACGAGCGTCATGCCCATAAACCAGGCAGAACAACAGCTTAGTTCATCTATCCTGTTACTGTCATGTAATCGCGTGACGTCCTCATTTTGTGCTTTCAATCATGCTGCACAGAACAGCCATCCAGCGGCCTTGGTGTCCTGGTCTGCTTCGCTGGAGCGTACAGGCTGGCCGTGTTAGCCACCATTCTCACCTTCAACAGGAAAAACTTCTGAAATTTTCTCTGTGAGCCCGTCGACAGCTCCATCAACAATAGGCGACATATATTCCGATGCGCTTTCCAGCAATGCCTCCCCGGTGTCTGATGCGACTTTACCAGCAACCTTTTTGAGGACTGCTTTCAGCACCCCTTTAAAGGACTTGTCTGGAGCTCCAGCCGCAATGAGCGCTTCCTTAACCGCCTGGCGTTCATGTTCAGGGATGTACAGCTCGATCAGTGCAACAACTGCGTCCAGGGGCAGTTTGACGATACTGGGAGAGAAGGAGCCGTCTGAAACGTGGCCGAGTAACTGGACTTTGGATCGTAAATGGTCAGATATCAGCGGGTTTTCAATTTCTAGAACGAATTGGTCGCCAGACTTCTGAATGATTGGGCGCTTGAGAAGATTCTTTACTCGCGAATCCAGTTCCGACACTGAAAGCCTTCTCAGCTCTCTCTCGTAGATTAATTTACGGGCTTTTGTTCTTGTAACACGGAGCTTTGATACGAGCTCATATACTCCGGGCTCAGATGAAATTGCCCCTACTTCTTCCAGAGCGTTCAATACGAGCAATTCAATCTCTGACTTTGGCAAGGCTCCAAAGGCCGGGTCTAAGAATCTTTGAAGCAACCCCTTCAGAGCGATTGCTGATCGCTCGTCGCCGGCTTGTCGAACTATTTCATCCAGATCCAAAAGTTTTCCCTTATATTGATCTATTACTCATCCGAAGGCCCGACCCAAAACAGCGGGTTATGTGCGATTTCCCAGAGATAACCATCGGGGTCAGAAAAATAACCGGCGTAGCCACCCCAATCCGTTTTTTGGGCAGGCTTGGTGACAACGGCACCCGCTGCGACCGCCTGAGCCATGACCTGGTCTACCTCGTGCTCAGAGCTCACATTGTGCGCCAGACTGAACCCCGCAAACCCTTCAGAAGGCCCCGACACCGACGCATCTTCCGCCAGGGCTTCACGCCCGTACAGGCCGAGCCAGGTACCGTTCAGGGTAAAAAATGCCACTTCAGGTGGCGAATCCATTCTAGGAAGGCCCAGGCCGTGCTCGTAGAACTTGATCGAACGCGGCAGATCATCCACACCCAGAGTGATCATACTGATCCGTGGTTTCATGGTTCCTCCCTGTATCCCCGGTGTTAATCAGCATCTTGCCAAAAAACGATAAAACAAGAGCTTAGCCCATCGCCCGGCCCGCTGCCATGCAATCGCGTGACGTCGTTTGCACACTTCAGGTGTTGTGCCGACCCCGGCTTACTCACTCATGATGGATTCCAGCAGGGTATCGAAGTCCATATCGATCTCGCCTTCCTCCGCACGTCTTGTCAGGGCGATCATCGACCCCTGAAGTTTTGGATCGTCATCCAGCATGAGCAGGTCGGGGTTGATGAGGGTACTAACGGTGTCCTGCACAACCCTGGGAGCCTTATTGAATTGGCGGCGAAGTAAGCGGGTGAGGACTGATCCGTTTTTTACACCATCGAGGGTTCGCAGAAGCGTGTATTCACGCTCGGTCACCAGGTAACGGCAGAGTTTCCTCATCACCGGGGTGTCCGCATTGTTGATGATCAGGGTGCCCCGGGAGACGAGCATCTTGTCGACGTAGTAAATGGCCACCAGCGCCTGATCGAATGGGCCCACTTCGTTAATGATAGCCAGATTGATGGCTCGGTTCTGGAAATAGAAATCCGGAAGCACTTCATCGGCGGGCGTTCGGTTCAGCTCGACCAGATCCATCACCGTTTCCACGTTCCGTTTCCGGGTCTCTTTCAGAAACTCGGAATGCTGAAGAAGGTTGGGTGTGAGCAGTGTCAGCGCTGAATTGTCCAGTGTGTTAAGCGCACGGCAGACCGACAACGTCAGGTCAAAATCACCCAGGCCGAGTTGCAGGACTTCCTGGGGCGCCTGGTCTTCAATAAGGGAGGTAACAAATGAGCTTCGTGGTTCTTCTGGAGTCATGGTTCTGTCTGATACAGCCTGTGTTCGTCGGAAACGGACGGTTGGGCTGAGCATGGTAGCGGTGTATCCAGGCCAATCCCTTGGCTTGGGGCCACACCATTCGCGGTCAGTCCCGCGAGTCGGGAAAGTAAGCCATTAGCCTCCCCAGATCCCCAACATGGCACCGGTGCCCAGTACCAGCGCGCCGCCCACTTCCTCGACGATCAGCGACACCATAAACGCGCCCGTCATCCAGGGCGGCAGACAGATTTGTTCAGCCAGGGGCATGGATTTGTTCCTTGGTTATGGCTGGAAGCCCGAAGTATACCCGGGGGGAGTGTTGAACGAACTGAAGCGGTTGGTTACTTGCAGCGCCCGCTTTCGCGTAAGGCCGCCGCGCTTTCTTCTAGCCTTTTCTGTTCACGGCCAAGCAGGGCGCTGACCTGTTTCAGCTCGCGAATCCTGTCTTCTACCGCCGCCTTTTTTTCTGCCATCAGCACCGCGCCCTGTTCACAATCAATGCTGTCACTGCGCAACGCATCCAGCACCTCTCGAATCTCACGCAGGGAAAAGCCCAACGCCTTGAGCTGACGGACCATGGCGACCCGCTCCACCGCCTTTTCCGGGTAGTTCCGGTAATTGTTGCCGCGCCGTTCCACTTCCTGCAGCAGGCCGGCCTTTTCGTAATAGCGCAGAGTGTGGCGGTTCACCCCAGTACGCTGCTCCAGTTCCGCAATCTGCATAATACTCCCTCAACCGGGTGTTGACCTTAGAGCATACTCTACCCTTTAACGTGGTGGCAGACCTTAACAAGGAGACCTGCCATGACCCTGCTCATCACCGGCGCCACAGGCTTTATCGGCCGCCATGTCTGTGCCCAGTTAACCCGTAGTCACGACCTGTGTGCCGTATTGCGCCAACCTGAGAGTCAGCTCCCGATCTTGCGCCGACAGGTGAATGCCCTGGGCGGGCAGGGTGACCGCCTACATGCAGTGCAGGGGGATCTGGATCTGCCCGGCCTGGGCCTGCCGGAGGACCTGCCCGCTTCCCGGGTCATCATTCATCTGGGGGCCCGCTTTGCCTGGCAGCTAGCCCCTGCCACGGCCCATCGCACCAATGTAGCCGGCAGCCTGGCGGTGGCCGAGCTGGCCAGGCGTCACCACAGCCGCCTGGTGTTTATCAGCGGCTTCATGCTGGAAAACCAAGATCACCTGCTGCGACTGGGAATCAACGACGATAATCCTGAACAAGTGAACTGGCGGCGGGTTTACCGTCGGGCCGGCGGTTATGAGGCCAGCAAACTGGAAGCGGCAATCCGGGTACGCGCGCTGGCGGCTGCAAGCGATCTGGACCTGGTGGAAGTACAACCCGCCACTGTCGCCGGCCACAGCCACACAGGCGCTCTGGATCCGAGCCAGCCACTGTTTGCCTTGCTCGACAACCTGGCCCGGGGGCGCATGGCGATGATCCCGGGCAGTCCCGACCACTGGCTGCCCCTGGTGGCTGTGGATCATCTGGCGTCACTGATTGCAGTTGCCGCCACCAGTGACAACGCCCCGAAACGGTTGTTGGCCCTGGACCCGACCACGCCTAATTTGCAGGGTATGCTCGCCATCGCAGCCGACTTCCTGGGCCGGCGGGCGCCCCAGCACCATCTGCCGATTCCGGTACTCGCCGCCCTGCTACACCTGCCCGGTCTGCCGCGGCTGATGAACACCTGGCCCGAGGCCCTGCACTTTATCCAACCCACCCGCTTTGACACCGCAAGCACCGATGCTTTCTTGCGGGAACAAGGGTTGGCGCGCCCTCCGATGGAGGCGGTTATTGCCGCCAGTGCCCGCTGGTACCAGCAATGCGGACGTAACTCACCGGCGCCAAAGCCTGCCTGATCCGGCAACAGCGGCTGGTTATAGATGAGTCTCCTCTGGAATTTGAGCTAACAGGTCAGTGACCCCAACATCTTCACCGGCCTGTAATAACAAGGTAGAAACCTGCCCTCGATGATGAGTTTGATGATTAAAAAAATGAAGAACCAGGCTCGAATACCGTTTTCTGGCAGGAATGCCTTTGATGTCGTGGTAGCTGAGAACGAAATCCAGATCGCCTTCGGATAGCTCGGCTATCCAGTTAATAATCTGGCGATCCAGCCAGATGCGCTGGTCAGATAAGCGACCAAGATCGTCAAAGAGTATTTGATCCAGGCTTGTCGGATTCTGGAGATCAGCGACCTCCCGCAACGAGTGCAGGCAGGACGGATGGGTAGCAAACCGTTTGAGCCAGAGGATGTCACCAACGAGGATGTGATTCAGGGTACCCAGGATGGAGCCAAAAAAGGCCCCACGGTCTTTGGCCAGATCGGTTGCAGAGAGCTGTCCCGCAGCCTCATAAACCTTCGAGTTCATCCACTGATTGTAGGCGGCTAGCAATTCAAAGTGATTTTTCAGGCTCATCAGAGTTCCTTCTCATGTATAACGCCCCAATAACCGGCGCGAGCTTGCGAGCGTCCGGCAGCCGGAGGCTACAGAGTGCTGAACTTGGCTATGTGTTGATGCTGCCGCCATTCTGGTTCGACAGGTTGAGCTGCCAGGACACCCCATACCTATCCTTCAACCACCCAAATTTTTGGCTAAAACCATAATTATCCAAAGGCATTAGCTCGGAGCCACCTTCAGCCAAGGCCCGAAATGCCGCCTCAATTTCGCTCGTCGATTCACACTCAACATACAGTGACATGGAGGGTGTAAAATTGAACCGGTGGTCAAGGTGGCTATCCAGCGCCATAAACTCGGTACCGCTTATCGTAAACCGAGCCATCTTGGCAGAACCTTCTGGTTCGAGCTCACCAGCTTCGTAGCGCTGAATATCGGTGATCTCTGAACCTGGAAATAAAGAGGTATAGAACTTGATTGCCTCCTCGGCTTTCCCGGCCTGCTCCCCGACAAACATGAGCGAGGTCGTAATGGACTTCATCTGTTCCTCCGTTCTGGTCGGTAGACATAGCGCCATCAGGAACCATCTGGCTCGACTAGCCGCACCGCGACATTGGCATGGCGCGACCCGGCTTCACTCTCGTGAAGCGAGCCAAACAGGTTTACCCATTGACCCTTCTCCAGCAAGAGCTGCCCTTGGCCCGAACTATCCCCGCTACGTGTGGTATATGTGCCAGCATAGTTGAACTTGAGTTTACCGGATGAGTTTTTGATTCGACTGAACTCAAAACCGATTGAAACTTCATGGGACGAAGCAAAGCCCTTATCTTCGGCGGCCGCAGCTACCCTCAAAATACTCGACTCTTCCAGAAAACCCGGTAATAAATCGGATGGACGACTATCGGGTTTGGTGGCCTCGCATTCACAGTATCGGACTTCCAAGACCAACTGTTTACTGCCGATGTAGTCGTCAGGGTTAGCTTGTCCAGCAAGTGCAAGTCCTGGGAATACGAACGAAGCGGACAGAATCAGCTGGAAAATTGGGTGTGGTGTCATCCTTGGCATACGACGTCCTGCTTTCTGGTTTTAACGCTGCCAACACCGACCGAGCGTAGCGAGGTCCAGCGCACGAAGTGCGCGATGGTGCTTGACCTTGCTAAGAGGCATTGGCACGTTCCGCTTCTTCCAGTTTCTTTAATGCGAACTCACCCCTCTCAGATACAGGGTGAGATTTGTCTAACGCAAATCGCTCAGCAAAAGCCCTAGTTACAGAACCTAGACTGTCTAGCTCTCGTATCAGAATCTCTGCTGAAACTCGTCTAACGATAGATGAAGGATCTTCAGATGATCTTTTTAGCAATTCGATTAGTGGGGTTTTAATATTCAACTTTCGTTCAGCAACGATAGGCTTCAGCCGGCCTTCACAATATCGTATATCGGTCCACTCCCATTTCCGGCCTTCCATCCATACAACTCGCCCTTCAAATAAGCTACGGTATGCTTTAGCTCGAACGCAAGGCTGAATAGCTGAACCAGCTATTCCTTCAATTTTTCCATCAAGTATCGGGGTGCGACCAAGCTGAGAAAAGAGCGAAGGCATAGGCCCAGAAGCTGATAAAACCAACTTAGACCTAAGCGACTTTGCTATTTCCTCTTCACAAATGATTTGAAGAAGCACCTCTTTATCCGCTTCTTCGATCCTGCCCCAGGAGTTCCAATTGGAAAGTGCAACACACAGCGCTTCAACAACATATTTAGGATCAGTCGATCTTGCTATCTCAGGAAGCTTGTCCCTTGCGGCCTTACGAACTTGAGGCACCCAATCATTAAGCCTGCGGACAGCAAGAGAGAAAAAGAATGTATTGGGTGCCTCCCCCGACAGGGCTCGTAGAGCTTTTTCTCGCCTGTAACCATCCCAGCTAATTAGATCAATCCAAGTTATCAATGCTTTAGTCTTTGACCATGCCTTCCACTTCGGAGCGTTTGATTCTCTTAGTGCTGAAGAAAACTCGGAACGAATCAATCGCTCCCAGTAGTCAAAACTCGAAAGAGGCAGCTTATCCGTCACATCTATTAGTGAAGACATGTCAGCAACGACCTTGCTCCCCGAGTTTATCGAGTCAGCAAAGTCTTTTACTGCTGAAATAATCTTATCTTCCATAATCTGCGATTGTTGCATCTACTACCCGCCTCTTAATGAATGATATGGACTCCCCCTGCTCCCACGGCATCCATGTGCCGCATTGAAGGTGTTCGACATCTTGAATCAAAAGCAGGAGGAGTCATCATGTATGTTCTAACCATTGGCATCGATCTGGCGAAAACTGTGTTCAGTATTCATGGCACCGACCAACACAACAAGGTCGTGGTTCGCAAACGGGTGAATCGACTCAAGCTGTTGCCGTTCTTCGCACAATTACCTTCGTGCCTGATCGGCATGGAAGCCTGCTCGGGCGCCCACTACTGGGCGCGGGAAATGACCAGGCTCGGCCATGACGTTCGAATTATTGCACCGCGAATCGTGGCACCCTATCGCAAGAGCAGCAAGAACGACGACAACGATGCCGAGGCCATCTGCGAAGCGGTCGGCTGACCCAATAGGCGCTTCGTTCCTATCTGAAGAGATCCTCGCCTTTAACCGCGGGATCGTAGCTCTGAAAATCGGCCATGTTAAAAACTAAAACTCGCAGTGCGCGTAAATTTTTTCAATATTATCAATGTAGTGAACGTCATTTTTATGAGCACTTTTATGAGCTTCAATGTAATCTGTGGTATCAAACAAATATACTTTTTTATACGATCCATATGCCATTCATAAAGATCTTTGGTGCTTGAATTAAGTAGGCTATACTAAATTTAAATATCGGGGTTAGGCCTGCAAGACTTTGCATAATCTAGCAATTTAACCATTGTTCTTCTCAATGGGTTGTAAAGTAGTCATGTGTCATCTTCTACAATATTTTCCTCATAATTATACTGCTGAAGAAAAAATGCAGAAATAAATCCTAAAGAGAAAAAATCGAAATAATTGCGAAGCTTTTGATGCTTGATTCCTCTAGGTCGAAAAAAACTAATAACTCTAGGATTAATTTAACGCCAGTGGTAAAAGGCGCCAACGGAGCGCAGCGTAGTTGGCGTCCCATTAACCACCTTCGACAACAGCCGCTTGTTATGGGGCTACCAGTGCCTCCTAGCGCTGAAAGTAGTCACTTACACAGCCGGCTTGAAATGCCCAACTATTATCTGTATATACTCCACATATAAAACCGGTCAATTTATAAGGCTCCTCATAGTTCCTAAAAACCGGATCTTTATTTTTATAGTATATTGCTTCACATTGATAATCTTCCTCATGATAGAATAAAGGAATCGTTACCCCGGCACTAATCGCTAACATATTAGTATATTTTATTTTATTAAATCTGTAGACAGTCTTTGATTTATAACTTTCGACTTCTACGTCTCTGAAGTGAGAGCGCAACCTTTCAGGCTTTAATTGGCTTTCACGCTCTATCTCTAAATGGCAAAGGCGCGCGCCTCGCAACAAATCCTCAGCACTTAATTCCGGCCCCTCTTCCAATCCAAATCCTGCATGAATCCCGACACACCCTGACAACAGGAAACTTACAGACAAAATAACCAGAGCAGTCTTGGTTGGCAACATTTTGAACCCATAACGCCGCCAGCACGCGCGGCTTTGTAGTGGAGGCGAAGCCGCAACGGAAAAGCCGTCGCTGTGGCTGGCCTTGTTATATTTATGGCCTACTAAGAGCGTCATTAACAATGTCTAGCACACCGTCTAAAGGCATTACGAAGCCTTGTTCCGTGGGAATATTAATACTCACGTTTTCTCCCTTGGCGGAGTTATCGATGCGTGTCTACTGAAGTGGGGGAAGTGCAGCGTCCCGTTGACCACTTGGTTAAATTTCCTTGAGCACCAATTCTGAGAAATGTAGAAAATCCGTATTCTCCATCTGGGCAGAACATGATGGCTTGTAAGCTCCGTTTTCGTAGTCTTTTGCTGTCGAATCCAGGTGCTGAAGATACTTGTTCTCGATCTCTTCCAATGCTCTTTTAGGTAGTTTTTCCTCGAGTTCTGAATTCACCCGAATGAAAAGGTCTTGCCACTTCTCTGCTGCTTTCGGCTTTCCGCAGATTTCCTCAGTTACTGTCATTACAGCCATTTGAACAGAGAAGGCTTCGAATGCTTTGGCCAGTGGCGGCCTCATCTCACTAGCGATTTTCGCCACTTCCGTAGGAGCCGCTTTTTCTTCTTCTGAGAGACTATCAACATATTCTTTCAGCTTCGAGCGGCCGGCCGGATCTTGTAAGAGTATATCCATTTCACGATTTACTCTTGAGGCAATGGCTGCATGACGAATCAGCTCATCTCTTTGGCTCTCAACTGTTTCCATCAGCGCAGCGTAATCAAAACCAAGTTGGGCGTCGATGTAGCTCTGAATGTACTCAACACCACTTTGCTCACTTTCTGAAGATGAGCAGCCAGTTAGTAACAGCACCAAGAGGGCTTGAAAAAACGTCCGTGTATATCGATTCACTCGTTACTCCGATCAGAAATTTAACGCTTTTGTTTAGCGGCGCCCCGACAGGGGCGTCCGGTGGAAGGCCGGAGGCCTGGAACGTACTACAACTACTGGTTAAATGCGCCTTGCAATGAACTTAACTACCAGGCCACCCAATACACTCGGCACGAAAAACATCGATATCACGACGAATAAAATGCCTTCAAGGCCTTGCTCTGCACCTGGTTTGGATAAAAGTGACATTCCAATCGTAACTAAAAAGGGCATGGCAACGGCTAACATGAGAGCCATTGCCAAAGACAAAAAGAATGTCAGCACAAAACCAACGGTGCACAGGAAACCTATCAGCAACCAAGGATTCAAGCTTTGATGAGGAAGCAGGCGGTCCATGAGCCCCAGAATCAATACCAACGCGACCGGGGAACCTACCACGAATAAGATCTGCTTTTTTATGGGCATGCGATTTGCCATTTAACATTTGTATATGAGTCTGAATGATCACTTTTCCACTGACTCATATCTCAATTCAATAATCCTCCAAAACTAGGCAGAAAACCCCATCAGGTCAATGAGTTCCGAGTAATTTCCTGATCACCATCCCAAACAAAAATGATCACAACGACTGTTTTTCCAGCTTCCGGGGCTGTGGGAGTTCTGAAAGGCACAAAAAAAGCGCCGTGCTCAAGGAGCAGGGCGCTTTTTCAGTAAAGGCGGGCTTATGCTTTGGGCCCGGCCTCTACGATGGCGTCAGAGACGTCGAACTTCTTGAAGTTCTCGACGAACTGGCCGATCAGTTCGGCGGCCTTGGCGTCGTAGTCTGCTTCGCTGGCCCAGGTGTTGCGCGGGTTTAGCAGGTTGCTGTCTACGCCGGGCACGCTGACCGGAACGCTCAGGTTCAGGGTGGGCAGGTGCTCGGTTTCGGCATCGTCCAGGTCGCCGTTCTGGATGGCGCTGATGATGGCGCGGGTAGTCGGGATGCTGAAGCGCTCGCCGACACCGTAGGAGCCGCCGGTCCAGCCGGTGTTAACCAGGAAGACCTTGCTGCCGAATTCGTCCATGCGCTTCATCAGCAGTTCGGCGTAAACGCCGGCCGGGCGCGGGAAGAACGGTGCGCCGAAGCAGGTGGAGAAGGTGGACTTCAGTTTGGAGGAGGAGCCCATTTCAGTGGATCCCACCAGCGCGGTGTAGCCACTCAGGAAGTGATAGGCCGCGGCTTCCTTGCTGAGGACGGACACGGGCGGCAGTACGCCGGTCATGTCGCAGGTCAGGAAGACGATGTGAGACGGCTCGCCGGCGCGGTTCTCTATTACGCGCTTCTCAACGTGCTCCAGCGGGTAGGCGCAGCGTGAGTTTTCGGTGAGGGAGACGTCGGTGTAGTCCGGCTCGCGGGTTTCCGGGTCGATCACTACGTTTTCGACGATGGCGCCGAAGCGGATGGCGTCCCAGATGATCGGCTCGTTCTTCTTGCTCAGGTCGATGCACTTGGCGTAGCAGCCGCCTTCGATGTTGAAGACAGTGCCCGGGCCCCAGCCGTGCTCATCGTCACCGATCAGGAAACGATCGGGATCGGCGGACAGGGTGGTCTTGCCGGTGCCGGACAGGCCAAAGAACAGGCAGGTCTCGCCGTCTTCGCCGACGTTGGCGGAGCAGTGCATCGGCAGTACGTCTTTCTCTGGGAGCAGGAAGTTCTGTACCGAGAACATCGCCTTTTTCATCTCACCGGCGTAGTGCATGCCGGCCAGCAGCACCTTGCGCTTGGCGAAGTTGATGATCACGCAGCCATCGCTGTTGGTGCCGTCACGCTCGGGCACGCACTGGAAGTTGGCGGCGTTGAGGATCTGCCATTCCTGCTTGTCGGCCTGGTTGTAGCTGTCCGGGCGGATGAACAGGTTGCGACCGAACAGGTTCTGCCAGGCGGTTTCGGTGGTCATTTTCACCGGCAGGTAGTGTTCGGGGTCGGAGCCGACGTGGACGTTGGAGACAAAGCGGTCTTTTTCCGCGATGTAGGCTTCAACGCGATCCCAGAGGGCATCGAACTTGTCAGCGTCGAATGGACGGTTGATCGGACCCCACTGGATATCGTCAACCGTGCTGGGCTCTTCGACGATAAAGCGGTCCATCGGGGAACGACCGGTGCGTTCGCCGGTGCGGACGACCAGTGAACCGTTGGATGCCAGTTGGCCTTCGCGTCTTTCCAGTGCCAGCTCGACCAGTCGTGCTGAACTCAGATCATTATAAGTGTTGCTCACTTCGACCTCGCCCTTGGGGTGTCTTCATGATTGCCCAGACCGCACGGTGAGAATTGGCGGAAATCTGAGCAATCGGGTCAATTCAGGCGCGCTATTATGCCAGAGACGCCGGTAAAAAACGACTGCCCCGAAAGCCGCGCCAATACTGGCATTGGGGCTAATTCATCAAGGCCTCAGTGTAACGTATGGCCGGTGAAAAGATGATCAATATCATTTCTATCGAATCGATAGTGAGCATGACAGAACTGGCAATCCATTTCGATGCTGCCCTGTTCTTCGAGGATGCTGTAACACTCTTCCTGACCAATACCTTCCAATGCGCCCAGGGTGCGTTCCCGTGAACAGCTGCAGTGGAAGGTGACCGGTTCGGCGTCGAACACGCGCACGGTTTCTTCGTGGAACAGGCGGTGCAGCAGGGTTTCGCTGTCCAGTTCCAGCAGTTCTTCCGCTTCCACAGTGCGGGCCAGGTGGTTGATGCGGTCCCACAGATCGTCATCGTGATCGCTGGCGCCTGGCAGGCGCTGCAGCAGCAGGCCGGCACAGCGCTGCTCGTCGGCAAAGATGAACAGGCTGGTGGCCAGCTGTTCCGAGCGTTGGAAATAGTCTTCCAGGCAGCCCGCCAGGGTATCCGCTTCCCGGGGTACCACGCCCTGGTAACGCTGGCCCTGGTCCGGGGTGATGGTAATGGCCATGCGCCCCTGGCCCAGCAGGTTGTGGAAGTTGTCTTCCATCACCGCGTGTTCGTCAAAGCGCGCCAGCCCGCGGATCTTTCGGTCGTGGCTGCACTCGGCCATCAGGGTGCGCAGCGGGCCTTCGCCCTGGGCCTGCAGCGACAGCGTGCCTTCAAATTTCAGGGTGCTGCTCATCAGTACGCTGGCCACCAGGGATTCTCCCAGCAGCTGGCGCACGGTGTCGGGGTAGGGGGCCTGGCTGACGATTTCCCGGTAGCTGTCACCGAGTTGCACCCAGGCACCACGAACCTGGCTGTGCTCGAAAATAAATCGCTGGAACTGGTCCCGGGATGCCATGGTGATGTCTCCTGAAATAAATAGTGTAATAAGCGGGCAGTGGATAACAGGGTTGTGGTGTTTCTGGCTGGAACGGCGGTTCAGATGCCGTTCTGTTCCCGGAAACGCTGGATATCACGGCGATCTTTCTTGGAGGGTCGCCGCGCCGGGGGAAGTTGGGCTGCCTGCATGGTCTTGCGTTGCCAGGCCAGTTCCTCACGACGTTTCACGCTGTCATCGGTTTCGTGGTATAGCTTCTGGGCTTCGGGCGCACCCCGGCGGCGGTCGCTGATGTCATCAATGATGACGATGCGTTCCTGCCAGCCCAGCCTCACGGTCAGCTTGGCGCCGGTTTCCACGAGTTTTCCGGGTTTGCAGCGCTGGCTGTTGTAGTGGACTTTGCCACCCTCGATTGCTTCCTTGGCCAGCGAGCGGGTTTTGTAGAAGCGTGCGGCCCATAACCACTTGTCGAGCCGGACACGGTGATCGTCGGTGTTTGTCGCCGTCATGTCTCCTCACCTGATGAGCGTATGGTCATATTATAACCGGCTCATTCGCCCGATGGCAGGGGCTGTCGTTCACGCAGCGCAGGCAGCACTTCGCTGAAGTGATGAATAGAGGGTATTTCCGGGTGCTTTTCCCGGGCCTGCTGGCGGCTGTCGGGGGCCAATATGGCCAGGCACTGGCCGATGCCGGCGGCACGGGCACTTTCCAGTACGGGGAAGCTGTCATCCACCATCAGGGTGCTCTCGGGCTGGTAGGGCTCCCGTTGGGCGAGATCGCGCCAGAACTCGGGGTCTTCCTTGGGTTTGCCCAACTCATGGCTGGAGATGATGCCATCCACCCGTTGCTCCAGCTGGGTGTGGCGCAGTTTCAGCGCCAGCGGATCGGGGTGGCAATTGGTGACGATCACCGAGCGCAGCCCCGCCTGGCGAATGGCGTCGAGAAAGTCGGTCACGAAGGGACGGTAGCCAATGCGATCGCCCACCTCGGCCTTGAGGCCGGTAATGTCGAGCTTCAGGCGGTCGCTCCAGTAATCGGTGCAGTACCACTGCAGTGAGCCACGCTCGGCCATGATCATCGGAACCACAGTGTCGCGGGCTTCTTCCGGGCTGAGGTCGTAGTGCTCTGCGTAGCGCGCGGGCAGGTGTTCCAGCCAGAAGTGGTTGTCGAAATGCAGGTCCAGCAGTGTTCCATCCATATCCAGGAACACAGTGTTGAGGGAAGACCAGTTCACCATAAACGAAAACAGCCTGAAGTGAGTGTCACTTCAGGCTGCCGAATCCGCCGGGTTTTGGCAAGCCGGGATACTACGGATCAGTTGTCTTCCTGTTCGACCGTTTCAGCCTTGCGGCCGGTGCGGCTGCAGCCGAGGCAGCGAACGAAGGTGGCCTTGGCGGGGCCAACCACCAGGACTTCGCCCGCTTCGCCGGCGTTCCCGCCCAGTGCCGAGAACGGCAGGGACACCAGATAAACCGCGCTGCCAATAATGGTGGTGGCCAGCAGGGCCGGGCGAACGAAGATCGCGTCACCGGTCATGGCGAGGGCGGAGGGCTTTTCATCAACAGCCCGGGCGTGGCCAAGGGAAGAGAACGTCAGCAGGCAAACTGCCAGGGTTGTCATCGCTATGCGGGAAATTGTACCGGTCATTTCTTGTGTCTCCTGAAATCTTGCCTGTCTTTCCAGTTGGTGTCGGCCAGTCCGTATTGGCTTTTTGTTGGTCGCCGGGCCGCAGGCTGTGAACGCATGAATAACAATTGTAGCCTACAAATGTGGATACTCTGTTAACTATGAATCATATTTGCGCATTTTCAAACGATTTTTCTGTTTCAGAGTGCATCAGCGCTGGCAGCGGCCACAGTACACCGTGGAGCGCTGGTTCATGCGGATTTCCTTCAGCGGCGTACCGCATTCCTCACACGGCAGGGCCGCACGGCCGTACACCAGCAGCGATTGTGCGAAGTATCCGGGCTTGCCTTCGCTGTTGACGAAGTCCCGCAGGGTGGTGCCACCCATCAGGATGGCGGCGCTGAGGGTTTCGCGGATGGCGTCCACCAGGCGGTTATAGCGGTCCAGGCTGATGCGCCCGGCCTTGCGTTTGGGGTGTATTCCGGCCTTGAACAGGGCTTCGTTGGCGTAGATGTTGCCCACGCCCACCACCACGTGATTGTCCATGATGAAAGACTTCACCGGTGTCTGTTTGCCCCGGGACAGGCGGAACAGCATCGCTCCGGTGAATTCCGGCGCCAGCGGTTCTGGGCCCAGGTTGGCGAGCAGTGGGTGTTGCTCCGGGGTGTCCGACCACAGCCAACAGCCGAATCGCCGGGGATCGTTGAATCGCAGGCGGACGCCGCTGTCCAGCTCCAGCTCGACATGATCATGGGGCAGTAATGGGGCATCGTCGGTGATTACCCGCAGACTGCCGGACATGCCCAGGTGTACAATGGCGCTGCCCTTATCCACCTTTAATAGCAGATACTTGGCGCGACGTTCCACGCTGCGGATGGTGGCGCCGGTCAACTGCTCGTCCAGCTCCCGGGGAATCGGCCAGCGCAGGCTGCGGTTGCGGATGGTGACCCGTTGTATGGTGCGTCCTTCACAGTGGGGCGCAATACCACGGCGTGTGGTTTCGACTTCCGGTAATTCTGGCAAGCGGGGTTCTCCGGTAGCAGGGGGATGCACGAACGGTTTGAAACCCGTTAAGTGTAATCAGTAACAAATTTTCGTCCAAATGCAGTTGTTGGAGCTTACAACTGTACGCTAAAGTGCCCAATACGGTTCTCCGGTTTTCGTGCCGGTGGAACCACGATTATGATTGAGGATTGAATATGTGGTTTAACGGTCTCCTTGACCTTTCGGTGATGCAACTGGTCCTGGTTGCATTGGGCATGACCCACGTCACCATCGTAAGTGTAACGCTCTACCTGCATCGCCATTCGGCTCACAATTCGCTGGATCTGCATCCGGTATTGAAGCATTTCTTCCGTTTCTGGCTGTGGCTGAGCACGGGTCAGAACACCAAGGAATGGACCGCCATCCATCGTAAGCACCACGCCAAGTGCGAAACCGAGGAAGACCCCCACAGCCCGGTTGTTCTGGGTATCCGCAAGGTTCTGTTCGAGGGCGCTGAGCTCTATGCTGAATCCGCCACGCCGGAAACCCTGGAGCGTTATGGTCAGCGCACCCCGGAAGACTGGGTTGAGCGCAACGTCTACAGCCGCTACAAGATGCTGGGTGTCGCTCTGATGGCGGTGATCGACCTGATGCTGTTCGGTGTTCACGGTATCTGGATCTGGGCGGTTCAGATGATGTGGATTCCGGTCTGGGCGGCGGGCGTTGTCAACGGCATCGGTCACTGGTTCGGGTACCGCAATTTTGAGTGTGCGGACAATGCCCGCAACATTTCACCGCTGGGTATCCTGATCGGTGGTGAAGAGCTGCACAACAATCACCACACCTATCCGAATTCTTCCAAGCTGTCCCGCCGCTGGTTCGAAGTGGATATTGGCTGGGGTTACATTCGCCTGTTCCAGCTGTTTGGTCTGGCCAAGCCGAAGGGCTTTAAGCCGATTGCCCATTATGTGCCGGGCAAGCAGGAAGTGGACGTAGAAACCGTTCAGGCCATTGCCAACAACCGCTTTGATATCATGCGCCAGTACCGCAAGCGCGTTATGGAGCCGGTGCTGCGTCAGCAGAAGGCGCTGATGGATGATGAGATTCGTCCCCGTTACCGCAAGCTGAAGCAGTTGCTGTCCCGCGAGGTGTCGCTGATCAAGCCGAAGGAGCAGGAGCACCTGGAGACGGTGCTGGAGCGTAATGCGGCGTTGCGGAAGATTTATGAGATGAGTCATGAGCTGCAGGCGCTGTGGCGCAAGCGTGGGGTAAAGCCCCAGGAGAAGATGCAGGCGCTGGCGGACTGGTGCAAGGAGGCGGAGGCCAGTGGCATTCGCTATCTGGAAGAGTTTGCGGCGCACCTTCGGGCTTATTCTCTGCGGCCTTCAGCTTAATTTCTTTCTGCCCTTTTGCAGGCTGACCATTGTAGCCTAAAAAGGGGTGGGGTGGTCCCGGGGTGGGGTGCCTTTTCTTACGGGAAAAGAACTCGCTGCGCTCAGACACCTTTAGTCCCGTCAGAAAAAGCACCCCACCCCGAGACCTGTCTGACTTTTGTGAGATATCTCTGTTTCCCTTCAAGTACCTTCTGATTCTTCTGTTTTGAATAAGCAATAAGTGACCTGGCCGGCGGACTTTTGTCTGTGCAGGGTCCAGTTCTCGGGTGTTTCCGGGGTTGTCCGTTCGCTTTCATGTTCCACGTAGATCCAGCCGCCGGGTCTGACCCAACCATAACCAGCGATCAGCGGGAACAGGTTTTCCAGCCAGCCCTGGCGGAAGGGTGGGTCCATGAAGAGGATGTCGAAAGGCTCGGCCGGAGGTTGGGCCAGGTAGGTGTCCACGCTCTGGCAGACCACGTCTCCCTTTTCTGATTTTAATAGCCGCAGGTTACCGCGCAGGGCCTGGGCCAGTGCTGGTGTGTGGTCGACGAATACGGTTGTACCGGCACCCCGGGACAGGGCTTCCAGGCCGAGGGCGCCGGAGCCGGCGAAGAGGTCGAGGCAGCGGCTGCCGGCCAGTTGGTAGTTCAGCCAGTTGAACAGGGTTTCCCGGGTGCGGGCGGGGGTGGGGCGTACGCCGCCGGTTTCCGGAAAGCGCAGTTTGCGGCTGCGCCAGTCGCCGCCGATGATTCGCAATTCACCGCCGCTAGCGGCTTTCGCCGGTCCGCTGTGACCAGTCCGTGCGCTTTTCTGTTGTCTTGGTTTCCGCCCCATGGTTCCTGCTGTCCGCCGCTGTTTCTGGAATGGCGACATGGTAACGGAAAATCGTTCTGTCGCCATCCGGGTTGCCGTTGGCATGGGCCCCAATTACCTCCGACAGTCTGCTAGAATGTCGGCTTTCTTTTGTCCCGCCAATTTTAACCGATGGAATGAGTATGACCGCAGAGTGGATTTCAATTGGCCTGTTGGCCCTTCTTGTCCTCGTTTTTGCTCTGGACCTGGCCGGCAACCGGAAGCGTATTCCCCGGCCCAAACCGGTACCCCAGAAAAAACCTGAGCCACAGCCGGGCGCCGAACCCGCACGTGAACAGGCGGAAGCATCCGCGCCTGAGGCGCCGTCCGCAGAGGCGCCTGTTGCGGAAGTGGAGCCAGCCCCTGCACCTGCCGCGGAACCGGAGCCGGCTCCGGAAGAGCCGCAGGTCAGTGTTTTAGAGCGTATCCGCCAGGGCCTGGGTAAAACCCGCGCGACATTGTCCACCGGGTTATCCGATCTGTTCGCCGTCGGCAAGAAGATCGACGAGGATCTGCTGGAGGAGATTGAAACCACGCTGTTGATGGCGGATGTCGGTGTCACCGCCACGTCGGAAATCATTGAATCCCTTACTGACAAGCTGGAGCGTAATCAGCTCAAGGACGGCGCGGCCCTGCGTAAGGCCCTGCGCGATGAGCTTCACGGCCTGCTGAAGGATGTCACCAAGCCGCTGGAGCTGGATTCGACCAAACAGCCCTATGTGATCCTGATGGTGGGTGTGAATGGTGTTGGCAAGACCACCACGATCGGCAAACTCACCAGGAAGTTCCAGGATGAGGGCAAGTCGGTGATGCTGGCAGCGGGGGATACCTTCCGTGCCGCTGCGGTGGAGCAGCTGCAGGTCTGGGGTGAGCGCAATAACGTGCCGGTGGTGGCCCAGCATACCGGTGCCGACAGCGCTTCGGTGATCTTCGATGCCATTCAGTCTGCCCAGTCCCGCGAGGTGGATGTGGTGATTGCCGATACTGCCGGCCGACTGCAGAACAAAGAGAATTTGATGAACGAGCTGGAAAAGGTCGTTCGGGTGATGAAGAAGTTGGATGACACCGCTCCCCATGAGGTGATGTTGGTGCTCGATGCCGGTACCGGCCAGAACGCCCTGAGCCAGGCCCAGGTGTTTCAGCAGGCGGTGGGTGTCAGCGGTATTACGCTGACCAAGCTGGACGGCACCGCCAAGGGTGGTATTGTGTTCGCTATCGCGCGTCAGCTGCAGCTGCCCATCCGCTTTATCGGCGTGGGTGAGCAGGTGGCGGATCTGCGCAGTTTCGATGCGGAAACCTTTGTGGATGCCCTGTTTGACGACCAGTGATGCAGTAACGGCTAATGATTGAATTCCGTCAGGTCACCAAGCGCTACGACAGCGACCATACCGCCCTGCGGCAGGTAAACTTCAGCCTGGACCGGGGCGAGCTGGCGTTCCTGACCGGCCATTCCGGCGCTGGCAAGAGTACCCTGCTCAAGCTGGTCATGGTGATGGAGCGCCCCAGTGCCGGCGAGGTGATCGTCGGCGGGCAGATGCTGAACAAGCTCCCCAAGCGCCAGATTCCCTATATTCGTCGTCACATTGGCGTGGTATTCCAGAATCACCAGCTGTTGTTCGATCGCACGGTGTTCGACAACGTCGCCATGCCCCTGGAAGTGATGGGGGTACCGGCGCGGGACATTGGCCGCCGGGTGCGGGCCGCCCTCGACAAGGTCGGACTGCTGACCAAGGAAAAGATGAACCCCCTGCAGCTGTCCGGCGGTGAGCAGCAGCGCGTCGGCATCGCCCGCGCGGTGGTGAACAAGCCACCGGTGCTGCTGGCGGATGAGCCCACCGGTAACCTGGACCCGGAGTTGTCGGCGGACATCATGCGCCTGTTCACCCAGTTCAGTCAGGTGGGCGTGACGGTGCTGATTGCCAGTCACGATATTGCCCTGATCAATGATATGCAGCGCCGGACCCTGACCCTGGATCACGGCCGTTTAATTGCGGGAGGTGGCCATGGCGCCTGACCCCCGTAAACGCAAAGGCGCAAGGCAGGGCCCGTCGCCCTGGCAGGAGCTGGCGGAGAGTTACCTGGTGCATCACCGCAAGGTGGCCCGGGACAGTGCCGAGCGGCTCTGGCGTACCCCGGTCGCCAGTTCCATGACCTGGATGGTGATGGGGGTGGCGTTGGCGCTGCCGGTGGCGCTGTTGTTACTGTTGACCAGTTTGCAGGGCGTCAGTGCCGGCTGGGAGAGCAGTGCCCGCATTACCGCCTATATGGGTGAGAATGTCTCGCTGGAGCGCGCACGCGAACTGCGGGCCGAGGTGCTGGATGACAGCCGTATCCTGGAGGTGGAGCTGATCGACAAGGAGCAGGCGCTGTCGGAGTTCCGGGTCTCCTCCGGTCTTGATGATGCGCTGGATTATCTGGAAGGCAATCCGTTGCCCCATACCCTGCTGGTGACGCCGGATGAAGCCTCTCGCAGTACTGGCGGTGTGGAGACGCTGGTCACCCGCCTGCAGGGCCTGGATGGCGTTGAGCGCGTGCAGGTGGATCTGGGCTGGCTGCAGCGCCTGAACGCCATGACAGACCTGCTGGCCCGTGCGGTCTGGGCCCTGGCCCTGTTGCTGGCGGCGGCGGTAGTGTTGGTGATTGGCAATACCGTACGGCTGGCAATCGAAAACCGCCGTGATGAGATCCTGGTGGCGAAAATGGTGGGCGGCACCGATGCCTTTGTGCGTCGCCCGTTCCTGTATACCGGGGCCTGGTTTGGTCTTGGTGGCGGTGTGGTGGCCTGGATTCTGCTGCAATTGTCGTTGTGGTGGCTCAGCGGCCCGGTTGAGCGGCTGGCGGGGTTATACCGCAGCGACTTTTCCCTCAATGGTCTGACTTTCGATGGTGCGCTTGCGTTGCTTATTGTGGCCATGCTGTTAGGCTGGTTGGGGGCCTGGGTAGCGGTCAAGCGCCATTTGGACGATATTGAGCCCGGAGAGGTCGCTGGAGGTTAATTCGGGATTGCGGGAAAACCGTATTGTAGAATTTGCGGCAAAGGGCGTAGTGTCTCTATTTAAGATACAAAGCGGAAATTTCCAGTCAGTTGTTTTTAAAGGTGTTACTGGGAAATTCCAAGAACTTTTTAAGGTCTTGGCGATCAAAAAATCACTTGGTATATTTAACGGTCGTCAGGTTCGGAGGTTAAAAGCATGGGTACGAGTTTACAGCTGATTGACAGACTGGTTCCGGGTGCCAATCTCGAGTCTTACATCCAGGCTGCGAGCAGGATTCCGGTATTGTCTGTTGAAGAAGAGCGTGAGCTTGCTGAGCGTCTCCACTATGAGGGTGACGTGGACGCAGCTCGTCAGCTGGTGCTCTCTCATTTGCGGTTTGTGATCCACATTGCCCGGAGCTATTCCGGTTATGGCCTGGCCCAGGCCGACCTGATCCAGGAAGGCAACGTGGGGCTGATGAAGGCCGTCAAGCGCTTCAACCCGGAGTACGGTGTACGTCTGGTGTCCTTCGCGGTGCACTGGATCAAGGCAGAGATCCACGAGTTTATCCTGCGCAACTGGCGCATTGTGAAAGTGGCCACCACCAAGGCCCAGCGCAAGCTGTTCTTTAACCTGCGCAGCCAGAAGAAGCGCCTGGCGTGGCTCAGTCACGATGAGCTGCATGCCGTGGCGGAAGATCTCGGCGTGGAACCGAAAGTTGTGCGTGAGATGGAGGGCCGGCTGGCTTCCCAGGATACCGCCTTTGATGGTCCGCAGGACGATGACGACGACAATGCCTACCAGGCGCCGGCTTATTACCTGCAGGATCAGCGCGGCGATCCGGCGGTGCAGCTGGAAAACGCCGACTGGTCAGAGGACTCCAACGGTCGTCTGATGCACGCGTTGGGAACTCTGGATGAGCGCAGTCAGGATATCCTGCGGGAGCGCTGGCTGTCCGAGAGCAAGTCCACGCTGCACGAGCTGGCTGACAAGTACGGTGTTTCTGCCGAGCGAATCCGGCAGCTTGAGAAGAACGCCATGAAGAAGATCCGGACGAGTATGGTGGAAGCCGTACCGGCCTGATTCTGAGGCGCCCGGATATTCCAGAACGCCACCATCCTGATTCAGGTTGGTGGCGTTTTTGTTTGTATAATCGGTTGAAGCAAACCTTGGGGGCGGAAGCGAGTGGATAGGCGTTTCCAAAACACGCTGTGAATACGTCCCTGTACGCTCCGCTCCGCCATCCATGGCTCCGCAGGGTTTTGGAAACGACTATCCACTCGCTTCTCCAACTTCAGAGCAAGAGTTCAAAAATTATGAGCGCGAATCGTTTTCATATTGCCTTTTTGGGCATCGGTTTGATGGGGGCGCCCATGACCCGGAATCTCCTGGATGCCGGCTTTCCCATGACCCTTTGGAACCGCACGGCCAGTAAGTGCGACCCGTTCAAGGGGGAGGCTGCCATTGCGGATTCACCAGAACAGGCCGTCCGGGATGCGGATGTCGTCATTACCATGCTGGAAAACAGTGATGTGGTGGAGCGGGTGCTGGTAGAGCAGGGGGCAATCGCGGCATTGAAGCCCGGCGCACTGGTGATCGATATGAGTTCTGTTCAGCCGTCTGTAGCACGCCGTCACGCCGAGCTTGCGGCGGAAAAGGGAGCGGGCTATGTGGATGCACCGGTGTCGGGTGGAACGGTGGGGGCGACCGAGGCCCGTCTGAGCATCATGGCCGGTGGTTCGGAGCAGGATGTGGACCGTGCCCGCCCGGTTTTCGAGGTGCTCGGCAAGTGCACCAGGATCGGTCCTGTTGGCTCAGGCCAGTTGGCCAAGCTGGCTAATCAGGCGATTGTGGGCATCACTATTGGGGCGGTGTCGGAAGCGCTGTTGCTGGCGGCGAAAGGCGGTGCCGATCCGGCGGCGGTGCGGGAGGCGTTGATGGGCGGTTTCGCCGGCAGTCGTATTCTGGAGCTGCATGGTCAGCGCATGATTGACCGTGATTTCTCCCCTGGCGCGCCGGCCCGTATTCAGCTCAAGGACATGCGGATGATTCTGGATGAGGCCCGGGCGGAGAACCTGACCCTGCCGCTGGCGCAGCAGGTGCACAATGAATACCAGTCACTGGTGGCCAATGGTCATAGCGATGTCGACCACAGCGGCCTGTTGCTGGATCTGGAGCACCTGAATGGCGCTCTGATGGGCACCCTCGGAAAACCGGAAAAATAATCAGGCTGAGCGTTACTGCTATTCTGTATACCGGGGTTATTCCTTGATAGCTCTGCCCCGGACCGCTGAAATTAACTTTTCGAATGTTTTCGCGGGCTGGATGAACTGGGGTACAAAGGCTGGTTAAGTGCGGGGTATCGCCCCGCAGCCACGACGGCTAAGAGCCTGGGTTGGTTTCAGAAGGTGTCGTGACCGTCGCCATAGGCGACACCCTCTTACAAGATCGTAACTGGCCGGGTTACCAAGTTCTTCGTACCCTGTTTGTAATGTAATGCTTAAAGTAATCCGCTATCGGGAGGATAACCGGTGAAAGCGCTGGTAATTGAAGACGATCAGGATGTAGCAAGCTACCTTGTCAAAGGCCTGAAGGAGTCGGACTTCGTGGTCGACCATGCGGCCGACGGCAAGGAAGGGATGATGATGGCGGCCAGTGAGGATTACGACATCATGATCGTGGACCGCATGCTGCCGGGAATGGATGGGCTGGCGATCATCAAGACCGTACGGGCCACCGGAAACCAGGTGCCGGTGCTGATCCTCAGCGCGCTGGGCGATGTGGATGACCGGGTTGAGGGGCTGCGTGGCGGTGGTGATGATTACCTGACCAAGCCGTTCTCCTTTACCGAGCTGCTGGCCCGCATTGAATCGCTGGTGCGTCGTAACCGTCAGTCGGCCGAGACCGAAACCGTGCTGCGGGTGGCGGACCTGGAAATGGACCTGCTGGCGCGAACCGTCAAGCGGGCCGGCCAGAATATTGATGTGCAGCCCCGGGAATTCCGTCTGCTGGAATACCTGATGCGCAACGCCGGCCAGGTGGTGACCCGCACCATGCTGCTGGAAAAAGTCTGGGACTATCATTTTGATCCCCAGACCAACGTGATTGACGTGCATATCAGCCGGCTGAGAGCCAAGATCGATAAGGAATTCGAGACTCCGTTGCTGCAGACCATACGGGGTGCAGGGTACATGTTGCGTGAAACTGCTTAGCCAGCTCCGGACGTCGTCCTTCCAGTTAGCACTGTTGTACATGGTGGTGTTTGCCACCTCGGTATTCCTGCTATTGGCGTTCATATACTGGCGCACCGCCGGCTTCATGACCGCCCAGACGGACCAGACCATCGAGGCCGAGATCGCCGGCCTCGCGGAGCAATACCGCGGTCGCGGCATTAATGGTCTGATTACCATTATCCGCGAGCGTGTGGCGCGGGACCCCAACGCCAAATCCATCTACCTGCTCACCACTGATGACTTCCTCAAGCTCGCCGGCAATATCGAAACCTGGCCGGAGGGCGCGCGGTCGGAAAGTGGCTGGATCAATTTCACCCTGAACGAGTCGGTGGGCTGGCGAGGCCCGGAACGCTTGGCCCGTGCCCGTATCTTCGAGGTTCAGGGAGGGTTGCGGTTGCTGGTCGGCCGCGACGTGGATGAACTCACCAACCTCAAGCGCGTCATTGAAACCGCCATTAACTGGGGGATGGGCATTACCCTGGCACTGGCCCTGCTGGGCGGCTTCCTGATGAGTCGAAGTACGACCCGGCGCATAGAAGTCATCAATAATACCTCCCGGCGAATCATGAACGGCCACCTGTCGCTGCGTATTCCCACCCGGGGTACCGACGATGATTTTGACCAGCTGGCGGAGAACCTGAATCAGATGCTGGACCGGATCGTCTACCTGATGGAAGGCATCCGCCACGTCTCCGACAGTATTGCCCACGACCTGCGAACCCCGCTGACCCGGTTGCGTAACCAGCTCGAGAACACCCTGATGTCTGTCGATAACGACGAGGCGCGGGAGCAGGCCGGCCGCGCGGTGGCCGAGGCGGATCAACTGCTGGCCACGTTCAACGCCCTGTTGCGGATCGCGCGGCTGGAAACCCGGGGCAACACCGCGGACATGAAGCCGGTGTCCCTGGATGGTCTGGTGAGCGATGCCTGCGAACTCTACGAAGCGCTGGCGGAAGACAAGGATCAGGTGTTCGAGCAGTCCCTGGAAAGTCAGGTGATGATTGAAGGTGATCGGGACCTGCTGTTCCAGATGGTCAGCAATCTGATCGACAACGCCATCAAATATACCCCGGAAACGGGCGCCATTCGGGTGGCGGTTCGCCGTGAGGGTGACGATTGCCTGTTTGAAGTCAGCGACAGTGGAATCGGTATACCGGATGACGAGAAGGAACAGGTCTTCCAGCGTTTCTATCGGGTCGGCAAGAGCCGTTCATCACCCGGTAACGGGCTGGGGCTGAGTCTGGTGAGTGCCGTGGCGGAAATTCATCAGGCAAGGATTGAGCTGTCGGACCACCGGCCGGGAGAGGAGAATCCCGGGCTGACGGTGACTATTCGCCTGCCAGCCTATGTGGTTGAGAAGAAGCGTATTCGCACAACCCAGGCTGATCCGCAGGATGGAGCGGATGGCGGGGAGCAGAGGGGCTCCCCGTCGGAACTCTCAAAAGTCTGATCAGCTGGCAGCGCCGCGGAAGCGGTTGACCTGATTCAGCACCGGACGCACAAGGCTCTCAACCTGGGCGCGACGGCGATCCAGTCGAACCTGAATGCTGTCCCACTCACCTTCCAGATGCTTCTGTTCCAGCATGATGAAGGCGGCCAGATTGTGGCGGTTCACCTTACCGGTGATGCCGTACTGGTCCAGCCGGTAGCCCAGGGCGTCCAGGCTGTTCAGGGCAGTGTTCATCAATTTCTGGGTGTTCATGCGTGTTCCCCGTGATCATTGTGGAAAGGTTTCAAATATACTGACCTCAAACGCTATTCCCATTCTCTAGAGTGCGCAACCTAATCCGCAGGCTGACGACCATATCCCTGACCAAAACGTAATTCACTGGCCACGCCCGTGTAATCCCCGCTGTGCATAATGGAGACTGTAGATTTGGAGGCCGGCAGTCATCACTGCTTGCTTCTCCCTCCAGCACAGCGCTAGCCTTACCCCGTTTTTACGGGGTTTTTTTATGCCCGCATTCACCATTTCCGATACCGAAACAGGCGTCTTGATATGAAACAGCAGTCCGGTGCTGCGCGGGGACGAACCCGATACATTACCCCGCAGGGCGAACAGGCCTTGCGGGAGGAGTTGCGCTACCTGTGGAAGGAAAAGCGCCCGGAAGTGACCCAGGCGGTGCGTGAGGCGGCGGCGTTGGGGGATCGTTCGGAAAACGCGGAGTATATCTATGGCAAGAAGCAGCTGCGCGAGATCGACCGGCGGGTGCGCTTTCTGACCAAGCGGCTGGACGAGCTGACGGTGGTCAACCGCCTGCCGGATGATCGCGGCAAGGTATTCTTCGGTGCCTGGGTGACCATTGAGCATGAGGATGGCAGTGAGCAGTGCTACCGGCTGGTGGGGCCGGATGAGTTCGACCTGAGCCGGGGTTACCTGAGTATTGATTCGCCCATGGCCCGGGCGTTGCTGGGCAAGCGCCTGGACGATGAGGTCAGTGTGCGAACGCCGGAGGGCTGGCACTCGGTGGTCATCACGGGGATTCGTTACGAGGAGCCTGCGGGCAACCAGTGAAAACCGTCACAAACCTGACGACTCGTTGAGTTTTTTGTCGCCTTTGGCGATAGACTGATCAAAAATTGACTCACGGATCGGGTTTGGTATGGGTTCTTTCTGGAAATTCACAGGTGGTTTTGTGCTGGCTCTGGCCCTGTCGCCCGCGTCACTGCTGGCGCAGGCGACGGCTGAAGGTGAAGGCGGCGAAGCCTTTGGCTATCGTGAGCGTTCAACGATGGAAACCATCTCCCTGCGGTCCATGGCCGAGGACACCCTGGCTGATACCGTCATCGAAGGTGGGCTGGAAGCGCCTGCCGCCGGGGTGCCGGTGCAGCCCCGCACCGATGAGGACTTCTACCTTGATCCCCTGGCCTTGCAGCCAAGGGATCCTCGCACCGACCTGGGCCGCAGCGAAATTCCGGTGGAATTCCGCTTCAGCAACCCCAAGGTGATTCCCGGCCAGACCCATAGCAACAACTATACGATCCGCCCGCCAGAGAATCGCACCTACGAGACGCAGAACATCAACATGATTGAGCGTTAGGCGGCTGCGGTCTGTTCGGCTGGCGTCTTCCCGAGTACATCCTCGTAGAAAAACGTCAGGGCCTGGCTGGCCTGGTTCAGGCGTGCCCGTGACAGCTGAATCCGGTCCTTCAGGTAGGTGAGAAACAGTTGGCGGTCTCTGGTTTCCAGGTGCTGCGGATCCTTCAGCTCGTGAAACAGCACGAACCGTGATATCCAGTGCAGGTAGGTTTGCTCTGCCCGCTGGTTCAGTTGGTGCTTCTGGATTGCTTCGTTAACGCGGCCGACAAGGCCAGGCTGGGTTTGTTCCAGCGCCTCGGTAATGTTCATGGCTACTCTTCCGGATGCATTGTTGTTTTTATGTTGCGCGCATCTTATGACAATCGTTTGAATGTCGCAAAATATTTAGGGCGGGTTGCCGGCATCGGGGCCCGATCCGCCGCTGGTGGGCGGCGCCCATGCCGGCAAAGGTCTGGGCAGGATTATTTCAGGGCGTTGAGCTTGTCGATGTATTTCTGCATGGCTTCCTCGCCGGAAGTGCCCTTCAGTTCGGCCCAGGCGTCGTACTTGGCGCGGCCCACGAAGTCCATCATGCCCGGGCGCTTGCCGCTGACATCCCCTTCGGTTGCCTGTTTGTAAAGGGCGTAGAACTCCAGCTTCACTTCGTTGGATGGCTTGAAATCGCCTTCAGCGGTTTGGATATAGTTAACCGCTTCGTCAAATTGGGCTTTCAGGTCACTCATGGCTGTTTCCTTTGTTATTGAGAGGGTTATCCGTGAACTACGGTTTTGCCGAGTATAGCCACAGAGGTGACGGGCGTCATTGACTGAACGTTCCTTTCCTTCGACGAATGGGTTATTGTCCTGCCTCAAAATTTCAGCTAACCGGAGAGACGTCCATGGCCGCCACCAACAAACTGACCGGTATTGTCGGCAGAATCAACAAGCTACCCACGTTTGCCCGGTCGCGGGCGCTGACCCTGTTTTTTGGCAAAGTGGTGCCTTTCACGGGTACTGCCGGTATTCGCATTGAGCACCTGGACGCGGAGCGTTGTGTCATCAGTATTGCCAACAAGCGCCGGGTTCAGAATCACATTGGTGGTGTTCATGCCGTGGCGTCCCTGTTGCTGGCGGAGTCCGCGACCGGCTTTCTGGTGGGCCTGAACGTACCGGACGACAAGATCCCCGTGATCAAGACCGTCCATGCGGAGTACACCCGTCGCGCCAAGGGTGACATGACCGTGGAAGCCCGCCTGACTCCGGAACAGCGGGAGCGGGTCCAGGTGGAAGAAAAAGGGGAAACCTCTGTGCCGGTCACCATCCGTGACAGTGAAGACCAGGAGCCCATCGAGATTGAAATGATCTGGGCCTGGACGCCGAAGCGTCGTTAATGGCGACATGAGTTTCCGGCGTTGTGGCTCTGATCCGGGCTTTGTTTGGCAAAACTTTGCCCGGTCGCACATTTTTGCCACGCGCTGGCCAATTTTTGCTTGAGAATGGATATCATCCTGTGTAGAGTTTTGATCGTTGCGTACCGGGACGGTATGCACAAGGGATTGAACTACTGCAAATGATTTGCACAGGGAGCAAGCGCATGTCCTCAAAAGACGGTTCCGTCGCGCCGAAAGAGCGCATCAATATCAAATATGTCCCCGCCACTGGTGATCAGCAGGCTGAAACCGAACTGCCACTGAAAATGTTCGTGGTTGGTGATTTCAAGGGGCAGCCCGAAGAAACCCCCATCGAGGACCGAAAGGCCATCTCCGTCGACAAGAACAATTTCCGTTCTGTCATGAAGGAAGCCGATCTTAGCCTCACCACCACGGTATCCAACCAGCTGGATGACAACGCCGACGAACTGCCGGTGAACCTGGCATTCCAGACTCTGGACGACTTTTCCCCGGATGGCATTGCCCGCCAGGTACCTGAGCTGAACAAGCTCATCGAGCTTCGCGAAGCCCTGGTTGCCCTCAAGGGCCCGCTGGGTAACGTGCCGTCATTCCGGTCCAAGCTGCAGGAACTGCTGGACAATGACGACGCCCGGGACAAACTGCTGGCCGAACTGGAATTGGCCACAGACAGCGACGAATAACCGAACGTTCGCCGTCAATCTCCGACTTAATTCAAAACGTACTGAAGGGATGTGGTATGTCTGACACTGCTGAGCAGCAATCTGCTGCCTCCGAATCCGTAGCGGAAGGGTCCTTGCTGGACCAGGTTATGGCCAACAGCCGAATGGCGCCGGCCGACGAAGGCTACGATGTGGCCCGCAAAGGGGTGGCGACCTTTATTGCCAACCTGCTGAAAAGCGACGAGAAAGGCCAGCCAGTCAACAAAGCGCTGGTGGACCAGATGGTGGTCGAGCTGGATCGCAAGATCAGCGCCCAGATGGATGAAATTCTGCACGCGCCCAAGCTGCAGGAGCTGGAATCGTCCTGGCGCGGCCTGAAGCTGATGGTCGATCGCACCGATTTCCGCGAGAACATCAAAGTGGACATCCTCCACGCCACCAAGACCGAGCTGCTGGAAGACTTCGAGTTCGCCCCGGATGTCACCCAGGCTGGTTTCTACAAGCACATTTACTCCACCGAGTACGGCCAGTTTGGCGGTGAGCCCGTGGGTGCGGTAGTTGGCAACTACGCCTTCACTCCGTCCACCCCGGACATGAAACTGCTACAGTACGTGTCCTCCGTGGGTGCCATGGCCCATGCGCCGTTCCTGTCGTCCGTGGCGCCGTCCTTCTTCGGCGTTGACAGCTACCAGGAACTGCCCGCCATCAAGGAACTGAAAGCGGTCTTCGAAGGCCCGAAATACGCCAAGTGGCGCTCCCTGCGTGAGTCCGAAGACGCCCGCTACCTGGGCCTGACCTCACCGCGTTTCCTGCTGCGGGTGCCTTACGACCCCACTGAAAACCCGGTGCGCAGCTTCAACTACAAGGAAGACGTGTCCGGCGACCACGAGCATTACCTGTGGGGCAACACCGCCTATCTGTTGGCCACACGCCTGACGGAAAGCTTTGCCAAGTACCGCTGGTGCCCGAACATCATCGGCCCGCAAAGTGGCGGTGCGGTAGAAGACCTGCCGGTGCACCTGTTCGAATCCTTCGGCCAGCTGGAAGCCAAGATTCCGACCGAAGTACTGATCACCGACCGTCGCGAATACGAAATGGCCGACGAAGGCTTCATCGCCCTGACCATGCGCAAGGGCAGCGACAACGCGGCGTTCTTCTCCGCCAACTCGGTGCAGAAGCCCAAGCAGTTCCCGAACACCAAGGAAGGCAAGGAAGCGGAAACCAACTACAAGCTGGGTACGCAACTGCCTTACATGATGATCGTGAACCGCCTGGCGCACTACATCAAAGTACTGCAGCGGGAACAGATCGGTTCCTGGAAAGAGCGCCAGGACCTCGAGCGGGAACTGAACACCTGGATTCGCCAGTACGTGGCCGACCAGGAAAACCCGCCAGCGGACGTCCGCAGCCGTCGCCCGCTCCGCGCGGCGCAGGTGACCGTATCCGACGTCGAAGGCGATCCGGGCTGGTACCAGGTATCCCTGGCGGTTCGGCCCCACTTCAAGTACATGGGTGCCAACTTCGAACTGTCACTGGTTGGCCGACTGGACAAGGATTAATCCGTGTTCAATCACCCGGCCAGCGACGGATCGCAGGCCAGCAGCGGCAGCCTGTTCGAACGACTGGAACAGGCCGCCGAGCCAGCCGGCCAGAGCATGGGGGAAGTCTCCCACGTTGTTGAATCCATCAAACGCCACCTGGTCCGCCTGCTGAATGCCCATCCGGGTAACAGCGCCAGCGTACCGGATCTGGGCCTGCTGGATTTCAACGACGCCACGCTTGGCACTCACGATCTGAGCGTTCAGATCCGCGGTGCGATCCGACAGTGCATTGAGAAGTTTGAACCCAGGGTGAAGCGGGTGGATGTCGTCAACCTGCCGCAGGGGCCAGACCCCTTGCAGTTGCGGTTTCAGGTGACGGTCTACCTTCGCGTTGGTTCGGAAGACGATAAGACGACCATCGATTTGTTATTGGATGACAAGCGCTACTATCGAGTGATGTAGCGGGCAAGGATGAGAGGGGGAGGGGGATGCTTTTCTGTCGGGAATAAAGGTGTCTGAGCGCAGCGAGTTCTTTTTCCCAGAAGAAAAGCATCCCCTTCCCCCTCGGACCCAGACTGGTGCAGTAGTTATGAAGTTGAACCGATTTTACAGGGACGAGTTAAGTTTTCTCAGGCTCCAGGGCCGGGAATTCGCGGATGCCCATCCGCAGCTGACAAGGTTTCTGTCGGAGCAAAGCACCGATCCGGACGTTGAACGGCTGCTGGAAGGCTTTGCCTTCCTGACCGGCAAACTCCGCGAAAAAGTCGAAGACGAATTCCCCGAGATTACCCACTCGCTGCTGAACATGCTGTGGCCGAACTACCTGCGGCCGGTGCCAAGCTGCACCATCATGCGGTTTGATCCGCAGTTACACTCCATCAGCGAGCGCCAGCGGGTAGACCGGCATACCGAAATCAAAAGCCGACCGCTGGGCGATGCCACCCGCCAGACCCAGTGCCGGTTCCGCACCTGCCGCGCTGTCGACGTGTATCCAGTGAGCGTAGCGGCGGCAAACGCCGAGCACTCGCGGGAAGTATCCTCCGTGACAGTGGATCTGGCGTTGCATACCGATCAACCGCTGTCGTCCCTGGGGATGGACAGCCTGCGGTTTTACCTGGGTGGCGAGAGTCATGTTGCGGAAACCCTGTTCCTTTGGCTGAACCACTACCTGGAACGGATTGAACTGGTGGTGGGTGAGTCCGTCTACCGTTTGCCGGCGTCCCTGCTACAACCGGTCGGGTTCGGGAATTATGAAGGGTTGCTGCCGTATCCGAAGAACGCCTACTCCGGTTATCGGATATTGCAGGAGTACCTCAGCTTCCCCGAAGCCTTCCGATTCGTGGATATCCAGGGCCTCGCGCGGCGGTTGCCGGCGGTACAGGCGGACGAAATCAGCCTGCGGTTCCATTTCAACCGGATCCTGCCGCCGGACGCCAAAGTACGGGAAGAGAATTTCCAGCTTTACTGCACGCCGGCGGTGAACCTGTTCACCCACGAAGCGGAGCCGGTGGACCTGAACGGGCGGCAGACCGAATACCGGATCTCGCCCTCCAGCCGCTCTCCGGACCACTACGAAGTGTTCAGCATCGAACAGGTGGAAGGCTGGCTGGAAGGTCGCTCCGGGCGGGGCGAACCACGCATCTATACCGCATTCGAGAGCTTTCAGCACGAAGTGGAACGGGATCGTGGCCGTACCGCACTGTATTACCGGGTACGGGCGAGGGACAGCGTTCGCGGTGATGGCTTTGACCATTACATGTCGTTTGTGCGGGGCGACGAGTCCGAGTGCCTGAGTCGCCAGGAAGCCATCTCCCTCACGCTCACCTGTACCAACCGGCAGCTGCCGAGCCAACTGGCGGTGGGGGAGATCTGCATGGCGACGGAGAGTACGCCAGCGTTCGCCACCTTCAGCAACATTACCCGGCCCACGGCCACATTGAGGCCGACGCTGGACGGCAGCCTGCTGTGGACGCTGATCTCCAACCTGTCGCTGAACTACCTCTCCATGCTGGATGTGGACGCCCTGCGGACGGTGCTGCGGGTTTACGACTTCCGTGCGCTGGTGGATCGCCAGGCCGAGCGCGTGTCCCAGAAGCGGTTGTCCGGCATTGCGGGCATAGAAACCTCACCGGTGGACCGCATGGTGCGGGGATTGCCGGTGCGGGGGATTCGGTCAGTATTGAAGCTGGACCAGACAGCGTTCGCCTCGGAAGGCGATCTGTACCTGTTTGGCACGGTTCTCAGCCAGTTTTTTGCGCTTTACGCGAGCATTAACGCCTTTCACCAATTGGAAGTGGTGAATACAGACAATCAGGAACGGTATACATGGACGTTACAGCAAGGTCAGCAGCCGCTGATGTAGCCGAGCTGCAGCCGGTTCTGGGCAACGCACGGCGCTACAGTTTCTTTCAGCTGGTGGATCTGATTCACCGGCACCACGGGGATGACCTCGAGCGGTCCCAGGATGACCTGCCCCGGCGTGAGCGCATTCGCTTCTCGGCATCGGCCGGGCTGGGGTTCCCGGGCAGCGACGTGGTCTCGGCGTTCTCGCCGGAGCATGAGCACGCGCCTTACCAGATGGAAGTCAGCTTTCTGGGGCTGCACGGATCGCAGTCGCCGCTGCCCGGTTACTACCTGGAAGATCTGGCCTGGGAAGCGGGTCAGGAGCTGGGCATTCGCCGTCACTTCCTGGACTTTTTCAATCACCGGCTGGTGACGTTGTTTCACCGGGCCTGGCGCAAGTACCGCTATTACGTGCGTTTCAGACCCGGCGCGTCGGACGGTTTTTCCGACCACATATTCGCCCTGGTGGGCCTCGGCGACAGCCGCCTGCGGGACGCAACCCCGGTCAACTGGTCGAAGATGCTGGCCTACGCCGGATTGATGGCGGGCCGCAGTCGTTCTCCGGAAGTGGTCAGTGGCATTGTTGCCCACTGCTTTGATCTGGATGACGTCAGTATCGAGCAGTGGGTATTGCGCCGGGTAGCCATCCCGGAAGATCAGCAAACGCGCCTGGGGTGCGCCAACGCGGCGCTGGGGCACGACACACTGGTCGGCAACGGTATCCGCGATCGCAGTGGCAAATTCATCCTGCGCATTCGCAACCTGGATCGTCAGCGCTTTGCCGACTTCCTGCCCAACGGCAAGGACCATCAGCGGCTGGTGAAGCTGGTGGAGTTCACCACCCGGGAACAACTGGCCTACGACCTGGAACTGCAGATGCGGCCGAAAGATGTGAAGCCGATGCAGACAGGGGCAGAGGTGCGGCTGGGCTGGAACTCGTTTTTGACGCCGGAGAAGGCCCGCAAGCTGCCGGCGGTTCGCCTCCAGATTCGCCGCTGAGTTAACGACAAGGAAACCGGACATGGACGAACGTCAGTCACTGAAACTGCAAATCAGCAATCCCGCCACCGTGGGCAGTGGCTTGCTGCCAGAACATGTATTCACCATGGCGGGAGGCTCCATTGGTACGGCTGAGAACGATACCTGGAAACTGTCGTCCCATCGCACCGGGGCCATGGCGGGACACGCCGAGGTGCGATTCATTGACGGTGTGTTCTGCCTTATTGACCGCAGTGGCCGCACCTATATCAACAGCGCCAGCCAACCCATCGGCCGTGGTCGCCGGGCGCGGCTGAACAGCGGTGACACCATCACCATCGGGCGTTACCAGATCCGCGCCGAGCTGATGCGTGGTCGCCAGAGCGGCTCCGGCCCGGCTCCGGTTGGCGAGGGTGAGGATCGTACCCTGGTGGATGTGGAGGAAAGCGGGCTGGTCCGGGGAGAGGGCAGGGAGCTGGAAACCGCGGGCCATGAGCCTTTGCAGGGGCTGGCGCCGGCCCCGGGGCAGTCGGTCAGCACGGATCCGCTGGATCACTGGGCGTCGGATGACGCCAGTCAGTCGGAAGAGACCAGCACCCGCGAGGCGGATCTGTTGGCAAGCAAGCCCGAATGGTTCGCCACCGAGGGCGAAGTGACCGATGAATACCGGGAAAATCGTGATGTCGCGGTCGGACTGCCGGTCAGACAAGGAGAGCAGGACAGGATGTCAGTACAACTACCTCGCAGAACGAAACAGGAAGCCACCGACCAGAGTCGCCAGCACATCAGTGGCGCGCCGCTGCTCAAGGGCATGGAGTCCGAACTGGGCTTTGATGACAGCGACGAGATGCGGCTGTTCCTGGAAGAGGCCGGCCAGACCCTGAAAGCCACGGTGGAGGGCCTGCTGGCGCTTCACCAGGGCGAGGACAGCCGCCACCAGGCGCTGCGCACGCGGCTGCAACCCATTGAGGACAACCCGCTGCGTCTGGGGCAGACTTACCAGGACACGGTCCAGACCCTGTTTGCCAGCCAGCGCAGCCCCGTTCACCTGTCCGCGCCAGCCGCCGTGAGCGAGAGCCTGCAGAGTCTTCGTCACCATCAGGTCGCCACCAGCGAAGCCATTAGCGAAGCGCTGGACGCCATCCTCCACGCCTTTTCCCCGGAGGCCCTGCTGCGCCGTTTCCACGGTTACCGTCGTGGGCTGCAGCAGCATGAGGACGAAGGCCGCTGGGCCTGGGACATGTACCAGCATTACTACCGCGAACTTAAATCCAGTCGTCAGCAGGGTTTTGAGCGTCTCTTCCAGGAGGTGTTCGAACAGGCTTACGACCAGCACTTGCGTCAACTACAGAGGGAGAATCTGTCGTGAAATACAGTAAAGGGATTTTACTGGCCGTTGTCTTTGCGATGGTGGGGTGCAGCACACCCTACAACGCTGTCTCGAAAACCGCCAAGGTACTGTGGGACCCCGATATCCCCGTAGGGTATCCGGAGGATCTGCCCAGCCGCGTGGATCTCACCATGCTGGCGGAGCCGGACGTGAACCCGAACGAGTCGCTGGCGCCGACCCCGATTGCGTTCCAGGTGATCGAAATGCGGGACAGCTCCATGCTGATGGCCGGGGATTTTGACCAGTTACTGAACGACCTGGAGGACTCACTGGGGCAGAACTACATCGATCACGATGATTATTCCCTGGTGCCCGGGCAGTTCCGGTTTATCGAACCGTTCGAGATCAGCGAGGATACGCGCTTTATCGGCATCATCGCGTTCTATGCCTACCCCAACCTGTCCCAGTGGAAGAAAGTGGTGAAGGTGGATCCCATTGGTGGTCGTTATCACCTGCTGGTCAACCTGCGCGAGCGGGAAGTTCAACTCAGAAGATCGGATGAATCCTGATGGCTGTCATGAATCGAGTGGTCTGGAGTGACGGGCTGTTCATCAAACCCCAGCACTTCCAGCAGCAACAAAGGTACCTGGAACACCAGATCAACGAACGCGCGCTGGCGATATCGGACTACCTCTATGGCTTTGGCGATCTGGAACTGAACGCGGAATACCTGAGTTTCGGACGTATCGGTCTGGTGCATGCCAGCGGGCTGTTTCCGGATGGAACCCGTTTCAGTCTGCCCCAGGATGACGTGACGCCGGAGCCACTGGAAATCACCGACGCGTCCGTCGCCAACCAGGTGGTGTACCTGGCGCTGCCCCTGAGCAGCGACGCCCTGGCGGAAGTGGAATGGCCGGAGGCCGCCGTTTCCGGGCGGTTTCGTGCCCAAACCGAGGAAGTCCGTGACCTGCACTCCATTGACGGAGACGCCCATGCCATTGATGTGGCACGGGTGGCGCCGCGACTGATGCTGGAGCGTGAGGATCGTAGCGCCTACGCCGCCCTGGCCATTGGCCGGATCCTGGAGAAACGCCCCGACGGCAGCCTGGTGATGGACCCCAACTTCATGCCCACCATGCTGAGCGTGCGGGCGGCTCCGCGCCTTCAACGGTTCGTCGGCGAAATGGCAGGGTTAATGAAGGAACGGGCAAGGAACATTGCCGAACGTGTCGGCGCACCGGGGCAGGGTGGCGTCGCCGATGTGGCGGATTTCATGCTGCTGCAGATGCTCAACCGGGCCCACCCCCGCTTCATGCACCTGGCCCGCCTGCGCCAGCTCCACCCCGAGCGGCTGTATGAGGCCCTGCTGGAACTGTGCGGTGAGCTGGTAACGTTCACCGATGAAAACCGGCTGCCCCGGGAATACGCGGCCTACGACCATGACCTGCCGGAAGCGTCGTTCACGCCGCTGATGCAGGTGCTACGGCAGTCCCTGAGCACGGTTCTGGAGCCGCGCGCACTGGCGATCCAGCTGCAGGAGCGGCAGTACGGCCTCACCGTGGCGCCCATCCAGGATACCCATTTGCCGAGCAGTGCGGAGTTCATCCTGGCAGTGAAAGCAGACATGCCACTGGACGACCTGCGCAAGCAGTTCACCCAGCAGTGCAAGGTGGCCTCGGTGGAGAAGATTCGCGATCTGATCAGCTTGCAGTTGCCGGGTATCCCGCTGTCGGCACTGCCGGTGGCGCCGCGTCAATTGCCGTACCACGCCGGCTTTGTGTATTTCCGTCTGGACGACCAGAGCCAGGCCTGGCAGATGCTCGACAACGCCAGCGGCTTTGCCTTCCACGTGGCCGGCAGTTTCCCCGGTATGGAAATGCAGTTCTGGGCAATCAGGAGCTAAATCATGGCAGATGCACCGGTGATGGATTCACCCAATGGCAACATGGAAACCGATGGCAGTGCGTTCAGTGACCTGATGTTTGCGGACAGCGGTGACAACGACCGCGCCGTCAGCCAGGGTTTTGCCAACCAACAGTTCCAGCTTCGTGGTCTGGAAGACAACCGCCTGATCGATGCGGCCACGCCGTTGCTGGGCCTGGTCATTCGGGTGCGGCGGCTGGCGGATTTCCGGGAGGTGGAAACGCTGTACCGGCAGGTGGTGGACGAAGTGGCAGCCATCGACCGTGAACTGGTGGAGCAGGGCTATGAGCGCCCGACGGTGGTGGCCTATCGCTACGTGCTCTGCGCCTTTATCGATGAGGCAGTGCTGGGTACGGACTGGGGCGCGCACAGCGTGTGGTCCCAGCATTCCCTGCTGTCCCGCTTCCACAACGAAACCTGGGGCGGTGAAAAGGTCTTCGCCATCCTCTCCCGCATGGAACGGGAACCGGCTCGCTACCGGGACATGCTGGCGTTTATCTACCTGTGCCTGTGCCTGGGATTTGAGGGCCGCTACAAGGTTATGACCAATGGCCGCGAGGAATACGAGGACATTATCCGTGGTCTTCACGAACAGCTGAAAAGCCTGCGGGACGACGACCAGGACCAACCCCTGGCGAATGCCCTGGCGAATGTCACCCCGGCCCGCAACCACCTGCGCAGCGGCTTGCCGATCTGGGGGATTGGCGGCCTGTTTGTGTTGGCCATGGCCGGAATCTATTCGCTCTACAACATGGCGCTGAACGAACGCATCAGGGATGTGCTCAGCGTACTGGAACAACTACCGAAATAAGGATATCACTGTGATTCGGGTAGAACTGCCGGCGCTGATCGGGCGCCTCAACGACATTTGCCGCCAGGGGCTGGAATCCTCTGCGGCCCTTTGCATCAGCCGCCAGGGCGCGGAAATCACCCCGGCCCATATGCTGTTCAAGCTGCTGGAAACGCCGTTCTCCGATGTACGCCAGATTCTTGAGCAGGCGGGCATCAACCACCTGGAGTTTCAGCCCCTGGTGGGCGACAGCCTCAATGGCGAGCCCCAGACGGCGGAGCCCTATCCCTCGTTCTCACCGTTGCTGGTGGACCTGCTGCAGGACGCCTGGCTTCTGGCTTCCACCGAACTGGGCCACAAGGAACTGCGTTCCGGTGCCATTTTCCTCGCCCTGCTGATGAACGCGGACCGTTACCTGATGCCCCGGGTCAGCCAGCAACTGCGCGACATCAACCGCGAACAACTGCGTCGCCAGTTTGATGCCATGACCGTCGGCTCCGCTGAACGCCCGGAACTGGAACAGGGCGATGGCAAGGCGCCGCTGGCCGAGACCGACATGGACCCGCTCAAGCGTTACGCCACCGACTTCACCGCGCTGGCCCGTGGCGGAAAGCTGGATCCGGTGGTGTGCCGCGACTCCGAAATCGACCAGATGATCGACATCCTCTGCCGCCGCCGCAAGAACAACCCCATCGTGGTGGGCGATGCCGGCGTGGGTAAAAGCGCCGTGGTGGAGGGCCTCGCCCTGCGCATCGTCAACGGCGATGTACCGGAGCGCCTGACCGGCGTGGAACTTTGGACCCTCGACATGGGCGCGCTGCAGGCCGGCGCTTCCGTCAAAGGCGAGTTCGAGAAGCGCCTTAAAGGTGTCATCGAAGCCGTGAAAGGCTCCGCCACCCCGATCATCCTGTTCATCGACGAAGCCCACACCATAATCGGCGCCGGCAACAGCGAAGGCGGCTCCGACGCTGCCAATCTGCTGAAACCCGCCCTGGCCCGTGGCGAGCTGCGGACCATCGCAGCGACCACCTGGCGCGAGTACAAAAAATACTTCGAAAAAGACCCGGCCCTGAGCCGCCGCTTCCAACCGGTAGCGCTGGACGAACCGACGCCGGGCGAAGCGGTCCACATCCTCCGTGGCCTGCGCACTGTCTACGAAAAAGCCCACAAGGTCCTGATCGCCGACAGCGCCCTCAAAGCCGCTGCCGAAATGTCCGCCCGCTACCTGGCTGGCCGACAGTTGCCGGACAAAGCCATCGACGTACTGGACACCGCCTGCGCCCGGGTCAGCCTTAACCTGAGTACCCCGCCGCGTCGACTCAGCCACGTGCGTAGCGAACTGCACCAGTTGGCCATGGAGCAGGACCTGCTCAGCCGCGAACACACCCTGGGCCAGGCTGTCGACGCCGACCGCGAGCGCGAACTGGAAGCACGGATCGCCACGCTTGAGGAAGAAACCGCGGAACTGGAGCAAAGCTGGAACGACCAGCGAGAACTGGTCACCCGCCTCGTGGACATCCGCGAGCAATTGCTGACCGATAACGAAACCGTTGAGGACACTTCCGGCGAAGAACCTGAGGCCATTAACGAAGAACGCCCGGACCTGAAAAACGAGGCCGCCGCCATCGAACAGGAACTGGCCGAACTGCAGGCCGACGAACCGCTGGTCCACGCCCGGGTGGATGCCCGCCAGGTCGCCGAAGTCATCGCCGACTGGACCGGTATCCCGGTCAACCGCATGACCACCGACGAACTGGAAAAAATCACCCACCTGCCGGCGTACCTGCAGGAACACATCAAAGGCCAGGACACCGCCATCGACAGCCTGCACCAGCACCTGCTCACCGCCCGTGCTGACCTGCGTCGCCCGGGCCGCCCCATGGGCGCATTCCTGCTGGCCGGCCCCAGTGGCGTGGGTAAAACAGAAACCGTGGTGCAACTGTCCGAACTGCTCTATGGCGGTCGCCAGTTCCTCACCACCATCAACATGTCGGAGTACCAGGAGAAGCACACCGTCTCCCGCCTGATCGGCTCACCTCCCGGTTACGTCGGGTTCGGCGAAGGCGGCATCCTCACCGAAGCCATCCGCCAGAAACCCTACTCCGTGGTGCTGCTCGACGAAGTCGAAAAAGCCCATCCGGAAGTCCTCAACCTGTTCTACCAGGCCTTCGACAAGGGCGAACTGGCAGACGGCGAAGGCCGCCTGATCGACTGCAAAAACGTGGTGTTCTTCCTCACCTCCAACCTCGGCTACCAGACCATCGTCAACCACGCCGAAGAACCGGAAAAAATCGAAGAAGCCCTCTACCCGGAGCTGGCCGACTTCTTCAAACCGGCGTTGTTGGCCCGCATGGAAGTGGTGCCTTATCTGCCGCTGGGCGAAGACACCCTTAACCGCATCGTTGGCGACAAACTCGAGCGCCTGGCGGATCAGATCAAAAACCGCTACCACACCGAAGTGGTGCTGGAAGACGGCCTGGTTGAAGCCATCCGCAGCCGCGCGACGAGAAGCGAAAACGGCGCAAGGATGCTGGAATCGATTATCGAAGGTGAGCTGTTGCCACCCGTTTCACTGGCGTTGCTGGAGAAGCTGGCAGCAAGAGAGCCGGTTAAAAGTGTCACTTTAGGCGTAGAGAACGAGAAATTCACCGGGGTTGTTGCTTAAGGCAACTGGGAAGTAGCGGGCCCTGTGGTTCGGCTTTCCAAATACCCTGCGGAGCCATGGATGGCGGAGCGGAGCGTACAGGGATGTATTCACAGCGTGTTTTGGAAAGCCGAACCACAGGGCCCGCGATCGGCGAACTCAACATCTCAGGGAAAAGAAACATGGGACGGATGCAGACGGAACTGCACACCGGCATCGACCTGGCGGTGGCACTGATCCGACAGGACAACCTGCCGGCGTTGCTGAAAACCGCCACCAGACAGCTGGAAAACGCCTTCGGCCTCACCCGCTGCTGGGCGCTGGAACTGGACCTGAGCGGCCGCACCCTCCATTGCGCCGAGCTGGACCAACACGGCGAATTCGACTGCGGCGACTTCAGCCACCCCTTCGCCCACGTACTGCAAAGCGGCAAACCCCGGGAACTGACCCGCGCCGCCAGCTACCGCCTCGACCACAGCGGCTTCCAGGCCCTGCTGGACGCCAGCGACCGTCCGCGCTCCTTCTGGCTCGAACCTATCAAGGGCGACGACGGCCGCACGCTGGGCATTCTCGTGCTCTGCCATGACGAGCCAGAATGGGACGGCATTACCGCCATGCCGCTGTACCAGGGCCTCAAACAGCTGCTTACCCACCAATGGGTCAGCCAGCTCCAGAACCGCGACCAGGTCTGGCAGCGGCGCCTGCTCAAGCGCTCGCTGGACCACCTCCACGATGCCGAAACCGTGCGCCGCCGCTGCGAACAACTTGCTGGTAGCCTGGTGGGCGGCTCCGCCGACATGGTCAACCTGCGGTCACAAATCATCCGCGCCGCCGGCAGCCAGCTCTCCGTGCTAGTGCAGGGCGAAACCGGCTGTGGCAAGGATCTGGTCGCCAAGGGCATCCACGAATTCTCCGACCGTGCCAATGGTCCGCTGGTGGTCGTTAACTGCGCCGCCATCCCCGACACCCTGCTGGAAAGCGAACTGTTCGGTCACACCAAAGGCGCGTTTTCAGGGGCGGACAAGGCCAAAGAGGGCCTGCTGGCCCAGGCCGACGGCGGCACCCTGTTTCTGGACGAAATTGGCGACATGCCCATGGCGCTGCAGTCGAAACTGCTGCGAGTACTGGAGAGCCGGCAGTTCCGACCGCTGGGCGCCCAGCAGGAACAGCACTCCGATTTCCGCCTGGTGGCCGCGACCCACCAGCCGCTGCAACAAAGCATCGAAGACGGAAGCTTTCGCCGCGACCTGTTCTACCGCCTGAGCCAGTTTCCCCTTCGGGTTACCCCGCTTCGCGACCGGCCGGAAGACCTGGCACCGCTGTGTCGGCACTTTATTTCCCTGTACCAGCAGCGGGAGGGGGCCGGCCCCATGGGCATCAGCAGCCATGCGCTCCATACCCTGTCCGGATATGCCTTCCCGGGCAACGTTCGCGAACTGAGAAATATTCTGGAATTCGCCTGCCTGCAGACTCCGGTTGGCGACGACATTCAGCCGGAAGTGCTGCGCCTGGACGACCTGTTCTCCGACCAACAAAGCCCGGCTTTTCAGGAGGCCGTACCGGCTACCCTGCCGGGCGTCCCTGTGGCCGATGACATCCGTGACCTTAAAGCGGCCGCACAGGCTTTCGAAGCGGCGGTAATCCGCGAACGGCTGAGACAGTACGACGGCAATCGCACCCAGGCGGCGGAAAGCCTCGGCTTGCCGAAGCGCACCCTGGCCCATAAATGCCTTAAATATCAGGTGTCTGAAGAATGATGACCGCTCATTTCCCCAGCCTTCGCTGTTGGCTGGCCATAACACTGCTTATCAGCGGGTTTGCACCGGTTGCGGCCAGCCAGCTGGACGACGCCCGGGAATGTACCCGGGAATCCCAGCGGCTGGAGCGCCTTGCCTGTTTTGATTCGGTATTCGGCACGCCCCTCGAGACGACAAGTGTCACCGGCGCACCGGAGGCCAACCGGCCAGAGCGATGGCTGCAGGCGTACGCCCAGGAACAGGCAAGGGAGCCCGGTGACGGCCCCCTCTACCGGGACACCGGGGATCGTGCCGGGCAACTGGTCACGCTGGGTGCGCTGGGCAGCCAGCCACCACGCCCGATCCTGGCCTTGCAGTGCCATAACAACATCACCGAGCTTTCCCTGATGTTGCCCGCGGCACTGGAGGCCGAACGGGTGAGTATCGGTTTTGGCGCGCAACGGGATGCATGGCGGGTACGGGATAACGGCTTCGTTGTCAGCAGCGGTCGTGGCTTGCCGGCCATCCGGGTTGCCAAGGCGCTGCTGGGGCGGGGAGATGCCCGGATCAGCTCCTCCCATGGCGCCCTGGATGGCCTGATGTTCGACCTGGAAGGCTTCCGCGACGCCATCCGGCCGTTGCGCGCCAAGTGCGGCTGGTAACTGAACTGGAAACGATCGAAAGGCAGATTCGAATGCAGGTTGTTGAACAACATCCCTATGTGGAACAGGTGCTGGAAACGCTCGGTGGCGAGTCCGACATGGGCGAATCGCTGGCTGACGACGACACCCTTGAATTCCTCGAAGACGAGATCATGAAAGTGGGCTCCCTGGCCCATAACGAGATCGACTGGAGCAAGGTTGAAAGTGAGTCCCTCAGACTGCTGTCGGACCGGAGCAAAGACCTGAAAGTACTGGGGTTCCTGCTGCTGAGCCTGCAGCGGGGCGGCGATGGCGAGCGTTACGCGCTCTCCCTGTTCCTGCTGCACCAGGTACTGGACTCCTGGTGGGAGCAGGCCTGGCCCTATCCGGGTGACAAGGGTAAGCGGGCGCGCAGAATGATGTTTACCCAAATGCTTCAGCGTGCCGTCAAGGAAGTGGATTCACTGAGGTTTGACCGTGAAGTGGGGGATGGTCGCAGTTATTGCCTAGGGATGATCGACAACCTGATTACCCAGGCCGGGGATCGGGAGCTGGCGGATGACGGGTTATACGAGATCAAACGCGGCGTAGAAAAATTGCCGGCTGACCCGGAGCCGGCGCCGGCCGCCACCGGAGAGCAGCCGTCGGCAAAGCCGGCCAGCAGCGCCGCCGCTACACCCATCAACACGGCACAGCGGGCCTCTCTGGGGGAGCTGACCCTGGATCCCGCAAACGAACGGGCGACCCGCCAGAGCCTGCTGAAAGTGGCGGACCTGTTGGTGGCGTCCGAGCCGGATACACCCTTGGGCTACCAGTTACGCCGTTACGCGATCTGGCAGGGAATTACCTCAGTACCGCCTTCCCGTGACGGGGTAAAAACCGACCTGGCGGCGGTGAGTGCGGATCGGGTCGCCGAGTACCGTGAGGCGTTGGACAAGGCCCCGGATGTGGAACTGTGGCAGCGTATCGAGCAGAGCCTGTCGGTCAGCCCGTTCTGGCTTGATGGTCACTGGCTCAGTGCGGGCGTGGCCGATGCGCTTGGCCATGGTCCCTGTGCCGAGGCGATACGGGAATCCGTCCTGGGCTTTGTCGAGCGGTTGCCGCAGCTGGCGGACATGACATTTAACGACGGCACGCCGTTTCTGTGCGCGGAAGCGGCGGACTGGATGCAGACGGCGCCGGCGAAGGCGGGCGTTGCCGGCGGCGCCAGTCCCTGGGAGCAAGCCTATGAACAGGCCCGGGAGTTGGCCGGCCAGAAAGGCCTGGCGAAAGCGATGCAATTGCTGGAAGACGGTCTGGCCGGCGCCCGGGAACCGCGGGAGCGCTTCCACTGGCGGCTTGCCAGTGCCCGCCTGCTGAAAGACAACGGGCTGAAAACCCTTGCCGGCCAGCAGATCCAGGATCTGCACCAGCAGACCCGGGGCCTGGCCCTGGAAGACTGGGAACCAGGGCTGATCTCGAAACTGGAAAAACTGGTTTAACGCCTTCAGGAATCACTCAGATATCTCAATTTCAGGAATGGACGCCATGTGGAGAAAAGCATTACTCATCGGTCGAAGGATTCTTCCGTACCTGCGCAGCGCCGCGCCGATTACCCTGGCCCTTGGGGTCATCGTGTTGTTGGGGGCTACCTGGTGGTTGGGGCCCCGGCTCGAGATAAACGGTGAATACCCGCTGGCCGCCTGGCAGATGCGAGCCCTGGTCACCCTGGGGGTTGTGTTGCTGGTGGCCATGATATGGGGAACCCTGCTGGCGCGTCGTCTGGGCAAGATCAATGCCGCCAAGGCCGATGAACAGCGAGAAGAGGAAGATCCCATCCTGCCGCTGGAGCGGCGGCAGAAACGCCTGCTGGATCGTCAGCTGCAGGCGCTCAAGAGCAACCTTCCGGGTCGCAAAGAGTTGTATCGCCTGCCGTGGTATCTGGTGATGGGGCTGGAGGACGCCGGCAAGACAAGCCTGATTCAACGCTCTGGCCAGACCTATACCCTGACCAACGTGACCCGCAATCCCCGGTCGGATCGTAACCCGTATGGGTTTGAATGGTGGATTGGCGACCACGGCGTGCTGATTGATCCCGATGGTGAATTGCTGAGCCAGAATAACGGTGAAGGCGCCCGTCACGAATTGCAGCAACGGTTGTGGCAGCACTTTATGCAGTGGCTGGAGAAAAACCGGCCCCAGCGCCCGCTGAATGGCGTAGTGCTGACTATTGATCTCGCCAGCCTGAGCACGGGCAGCGATCAACAACGTCAGGCCCAGGCGATTCTCCTGCGCACTCGCCTGCGGGAGCTGATGGAACAGCTGGGATCAAGGCTGCCGGTGTATGTCAGTTTTACCAAGCTGGATCTGCTGTATGGTTTCGGTCCCTTCGTGCAGACCCTCACCAAGGCAGAGCGGGAACAGCCCCTCGGGTTTACCTTCCCGCTTGAAGCACAGCTGGAAGGGGATGACTGGCTGGAAGACTTCTCGGAACGTTTCACCGGTCTGGTTGAGCAACTGAATGCCCGTCTCCCGGATGTGCTGGCAGTTACCCGTGATGCCGAGGAGCGGGCGTCGGTCTATTCCTTTACCCGGCAACTGGCAGGCCTGAAGCCGGTACTGGAGCAGTTCCTGGCGGATCTGCTGTCAGAAGATGCGTTTTCGACCCCGGCTCTGGTGCGTGGTACCTACTTTACCTCGGTGATTCAGGAAGGTGTGCCGGAGGATGCCTTTGTGTCCGCCGCAGCCGCGAATTACCAGCTCTCGGACCCGATCCAGCCTGCCCAGCGCAAGGGCCAGTCGGCCAGCCTGTTTACCCACGGGCTGTTCCCGGATGTGATTTACCGGGAGTCAGGACTGGCCGGCGATAATCGACGGGTTGTCCGCAGTCGCCAACGCCAGGTGGCGGTTGCCGCCGTGGTGGCGGTTGCGGCGGGTCTGGGTATGACTGCAGGCTGGCAACACTACTTCATCAAAAACGCGGAAGCGGCCACGGCCGTCGAGCAGCGGGTACGGAGCTTTATCGACAACTGGCGGCCGGTTGGTTACGAACCGGACACCACCGGAAGCAATCTGCTAGAGCCACTGGATGAGTTGCGTGAAGCCACGCTCGCCTTTGGCGATTACCGGAACAGCTGGCCCCTGGTGACCGATATGGGGTTGTACCAGGGCCAGCGTGTGGGCCCGGAAGTGGAATCTTCCTACCTGGATATGCTGGCGTACCAATACCTCCCCACGTTGATGCTTGGTGTCATGGGGGAAATGGGCCGCGCACCGGATAACAGCCCGGAACGGATGGACCACCTCCGGGTGTTGCGCATGCTCTACGATGCCAGTGGCCGCCGGACCGATATCGTAACGGACTACATGGCCAAGTACTGGCAGGCCCGGTTCCCCGGGCAGGGCGACAGGCAGGAACGGCTACGCCGCCACCTGGATTACGCCCTTGCCCACACCGATCTGGCGGAGCAGGTCCGTCAGGGGGACGTGACCGCAGACATGGCGCTCGCGCCCTTCCGCAGCAGCGTGCAATGGGCGCAGCATGAGCTGGGCCGTATCTCCACCACCGATCGGGTGTACGACGACCTTGAGAAAGAGGCCGCCCGGGAATTCGGGTCGCCGCTGGATCTGGCGCGGAAATCGGGGCCGGCCTTCAGCACCGTGTTCACCAAACTCGACGAGGGTGGTGAACCCTTGCAGGAGGAAAGCCTTGAAGAGGACCCGCTGGTGATTCCCTCACTGCTCACCCGCGAAGGGCTGAACAGCTGGTTCCTGCGCAAATCCGATTCCGTTACCGAACTGGCCCTGGTGGACGCCTGGGTTCTGGGGCGTCGGGACGATGTGGATTTCAGTGAATCCGACGAGGAACAGCTGACGGCGGAGCTGCAATCCTTGTATGCCGACCGTTACGCGGATGCCTGGCGCAAAGCCCTGAGCCGGGTTGATGTGCAGAGCTTCAGTGACCTCAACCACGGGGTGCGGGTGCTCGAGAGTCTGACCAGTGGCCATCAGCCCCTGCAGCAGTTGCTGGGACAGGTAACGCATCATACCCGGCTGGTTCCGGAAGTGAGTGATGAGGAAGACGCTGGTGCGGTTGCAGCCCGTAAGGTTCTGGAGCAATCCTCCCACTTCGCCATGATCCAGGAAATTGACCGCCAGTTTGCGGAACTTAACCACCTGAATCAGAAGCAGGGCGATAACCCTTCCGGCATGGAACAGCTGATGGGCGTGATCGGTGACCTGCACGAATACATGCGGGGCATTCAGGAAGCGCCGGATAGCGGCAAGGCTGCCTTGCAGGCCGCCCGTGCAAGAATGGGATTGCAGGGGGCTGACCCCATTTTCACCCTGCAGCGACTGGCATCAAACCAGCCGGCGCCATTGAACCGGATGCTGGACAAGCTGGCGGCGGAAAGCTGGCGCGTGGTTCTGGATCAGGCCGTTGCGCAACTGGAGCGCCAGTGGTACCGGGAAGTGTACCAACCGTTCCAGCAGTCCCTGGCTCGGCATTATCCATTCAACCCCGGAGCCGGCCGTGACGCTGCCCTGCAGGACTTCGAACGGTTCTTTGCCCCGGAAGGCGTGCTGGACACCTTCTATACCGATAACCTGAAACTGTTCCTGGAAGATCATCCGGAGCACGTGGCCGGATCACGGCGGGCAGGCCTGGTTCGGAGCGATGTCCGGGCCGCACTGGAGAAGGCCAAAACCATCCGCAGGGCATTCTTCACCCGTGGTGGCTCCCTGGATGTGGAGTTCGCACTGGAGCCCCTGAATCTGTCCTCCAACAAGCGCCGCAGTGTGGTGAACGTGGACGGCCAACTGGTGGAATTCAGCCACGGACCCAGCCAGAGCATTCCGCTGGTCTGGCCAAATACTCTGCGCGACACAGTGGAAAGCCGTGTGACCCTGGTGCCGACCCAGATAAACCGTTCGCCCCGCAGTCTGTCTGAAAACGGGCCCTGGGCGTTGTTCCGGTTGCTCGACCGGGCGGATATCACCGGCGTCAGCAGCAGCGCGGTGGACGTGAAGTTTGCGCTGGATGACGGCGAGATGCGTTATCGCCTTCACGCGGCCAGTAATACCAACCCGTTCACACAGGAACTCCTTGCGGGGTACCAGATACCACGCAGTCTGTATTAGACTATGGGCCGCCCTGCACAGGACCGTGTAGGGCGGCCAGCGTTACTGAGCCTTTAATTGCACCAGATTCTTCAGGGACCGAAGACATGCCCCAGGCAAGCGGACTGCAGTTCACCGCCACCATTGGCGAATTTTCCTCTGATCACTTTTCCGTTGTCGGCTTCGAGCTGACCGAGAACCTTTCCGAGCTGTTTCAAGGCAAGCTGGCGCTGGCCAGCACCGACCCGTCGGTAGCGGCAGCCGATGTACTGGAACAGGCCGTGGACCTGGTGGTCTGGCAGGACGGCGCGCCGTTGCGTCGCTTCACCGGTGTGGTCAACGAATTCTCCCGCGGTGATGCCGGCCACCGCCGCACCCGCTACGAACTCATCATCCAGCCCCCGCTGTGGCGTCTGGGCCTGATGCACAACAGCCGCATCTTCCAGACCCAGACCACCGACGCCATCGTACGCACCCTGCTGGAAGAGCGGGGCATCGTCGATACCGTGTTCGACCTCAAACGCCGCCCGGAAGAACGGGAATACTGCGTCCAGCACCGGGAAAGCGATCTGGATTTCGTAGAGAGACTGGCCGCCGAGGAAGGCTGGCATTACCGCTACCATCACGGCTCCGTCGACGGTGAAGAACAGCCGGCCCTGATCATCGCCGATCACCACGGCGACGCCCCCAGGCTCGAGTCCGTGACTTACAACGGCAAAGCCGGCGGCAGCACCCAAACCCCCTGCGTGTTCCGTTTCGCCCATCAGGAGCGGGTCCGCGCCAGTGCCGTGGCCATGAAGGATTACACCTTCAGGAACCCGGCCTATGCCCTGATGCACGACAGCGCGGCTGGCGATGTCCAGCACCGGGAAGACTACCAGCACTACGACTACCCCGGTCGCTTCAAACAGGACGCCAGCGGCCAACCCTTCACCGAAGCCCGGCTGGACGCCCTGAGAAACGACGCCAGCACCGCCAGTGGCAAGAGCAACCGCGCCGACTTCACCGCCGGCGCCAAAGTGGCCCTCACGGACCACGACAGCGAGACCCTGAACCGGGAATGGCTGCTGACCGCCATCACCCACACCGGCAAACAGCCCCAGGCGCTGGAAGAAGAGGGCGGTTCCGAGCCCACCAGTTACAGCAACAGCTTCAATGCGATCCCCGCCGACCGCACCTGGCGTTCGCAAATCAAGCACCGTCCCAAAATGGACGGCCCGCAGATCGCCATCGTCACCGGTCCGGAAGGCGAAGAGATCCACTGCGACGAACACGGCCGGGTGAAAGTGCGCTTCCCGTGGGATCGCTACTCAAAGAATGACGAACACAGCAGCGCCTGGCTTCGAGTCAGCCAGGGCTGGGCCGGTGGCCAGTACGGTTTTATGGCATTGCCGCGAATCGGCCACGAAGTCATCGTCTCCTTCCTGGACGGCGACCCCGACCAGCCGATTATTACCGGAAGAACCTATCACGCGACCAATACACCGCCGTATGCGCTGCCGGAACACAAAACCCGAACCACATTAAAAACCCAGACCCACAAGGGCGAGGGCAGCAACGAACTGAGATTTGAGGACGAGGCAGACAAAGAGCAGATCTACGTCCACGCCCAGAAAGACCTGGACCTGCTGACGGAAAACAACCGTACCGAAGTTATCAGGAACGACAGCCACCTGACCGTGGACAACCACCGCAAGGCCCACATCAAGGGCGATGACCACGCCACAGTGGATGGCGAAAAGCGGGAACAGACCGGCAAGGATCACAGCTTCAACGTCACCGGCACCCTGCACCTGAAAGCCGGCACCGCCTGGCTCAGCGACTCCGGCACCGAACTGCACATCAAGGCCGGCCAGAAAGCCGTGATCGAAGCCGGCGCCGAAATAACCCTCAAGGCCGGCGGCAGCTTCGTGAAAATCGACCCCAGCGGCGTCGCCATGGGCGGGGCGGCCATCAAGATGAATGTGGGTGGTTCGCCGGGTAAGGGCAGCGGGCAGAAGGTTCAGGTGCCGGAGATGCCTGGGTTGGTGGAGAAGAATGGCGGGGCTGTGGCGCCTGTGCAGATTGCGGAGGTTGGTCAGCGGGAGAACGCCGGTGCCTCGCAAATCAACCCGGATGCACTCTTGACGGCAGCATCTGATCGAACACCGGCACAGCAAATGTGTCAGAAGAAAATGGATGGAACCTGCGATGTTGTCGACTGCCCCTGTGTTGGATAGATCGCATTCGTTGACTCACTTTAATCAAGCACTTAATGACTGGAAGGTGTCATCTTGGGAGCGCTGCCTGCTAATCATCGACGCAGCAAGATACGATGAAGGGGATGTTATCCGGCAGATTTATGCTCTCGATGACAACCCCGATTGGTTCTGGCTATTCGACGAAACGCCTTTTGAACAGCATAAGGACGCCGGCCCCATTGTTGTTAAGACAACCCTCAACAGTGTGCTGTGTCAGCGTGCCGTATCCCAGTGGGGGGCTGATGAGGCATTGGCCATCCTGGTGTCAGAACGAGAACAGGGCTCAGCACTGGCGGGTATTCGCAAAAGCCTGATGATCCATTTCGAAACCTACGGCCCCTGTTTCGTGCGGCCGTATGATGGGCGTTTTCTCGAAGTTCTGAATACCTGCCTGCCCGAGGCAGTGGGCAGCCTGATCGGCGAAGACGATCTACTGATCTGGGCCACTAGTCACGGGGAAGGAACGCATTGGTCGAGCGCAAGGGGAGCCAGTACGGAAACAGAGGGGTTGCACGCTCACCAGCCAAGCTCCTTTGAAAGGCTGTTGACGTGGGTAAGTGGTTGGCCCCGATGCATGACCATCGCGAATCAACAACACACGCCAAGTCATCGAATCCGGATTATTCGTGAATTGTGGTCTGCTGGCCATCAGTGTCCCGAATCGGATGCCGAGCTAGGCGCATTGTGGCAACACACGGAACTGGAATTCCACGGACTACATGAAAAAGGACTTTAGCAATGTCAGCCATTAAGCCACCACCCTGCACACCGTCGCGCACCTTTTGGCTGGAACTGGTTGGGGAGGGTTCCCTGGACGGGCACCATTACAGTTTGTTGGATCACGAAGCGGAGAGCCCTTCTACAGAGCCAATGGAGTCCTGTGGCGATCACCGTGGGCGAATGGGGCCGATTCTGGCCGGCCATGTAGAAGCACCCTCGCAACGGTCCCTGGTACTGGAACTTCATGGCGACGAAAAAGTCATGGTGCCTGTGATAGACCAGGAACAGATCGCGCCCCAAACGCTCCGGCCTCCCCAGAGGAACTACCAGGACAGCCTGATGGTGGCGGTGCATCCCACGGTGTTCTGTGACGCCGGAGAACTGAGCTACCCGCGCCCCATGACCGGTTATGAGGAAAGTGTGGCGGCACCCCTGCGGACTGGGTGGGTGTACGTCTTTTTCCAAGGGCGCCTGTGGCGTGAACTGTTTGTGGTCACCTCCGAGGAATCGGCGCCGTTACTGCGGGATACGGACCTAGCACGATTCCGACAGGCTGGCGAAGAAGACCGAAATGAACGGCCTCCCGTAGGCCCCGAAGTGGACACAGTGCACATACCGGCCCGGTTGCTCGGCCGGGACGTATACGATGATGTGGAACTGGCATTCAGCGATACCCAGTGGTCCTGGCAGCATATCGAAGCATTGGAAACCGACGACTCGCTCCGTGGCAGCCGGTGCCGTAATGCCCGTGCCATAAAGGGTTTCCTGGATCGGATACCCGGAGGGATGTTCCCCGACTGGCACCGGGTTGACGAGCTTGTTCCCATGCGTGCCCGGGACAACCCGCTGGAGCGGGACATCTTCATGCCGAACCAATGGTTGCGTGATATTGATGGCAGCGACACCCAGAGAACGATGGATGAGATTGTCACCCAGCGGGACGCCATTGAGTCCGATGAGGCTGTTGTCGATGCAGACATGGATATCTACCCCCAGATGCTGGTACCACGCTGGCGACACCAACATCTGAAAGGCGAATCAATGCCGCAGATCACCGAAGGCGTGGACGTATTCGAGACCCTGCGTGATCGTCACCTGTTATCCCTGACATTGCGGGACCCGCTGTTTGCGGCCAGGCACCTGGTTCAGCACATGAATGAAAGCCTGGCACTTCTTCTGGCGTTGGTGGACAACATCAAGAAGCGGCCCCACGGCGTAACAGCTGAACTGTTTCATAATAATTTCCGGCGAGAGGTGCTTCCGAACGGCTCCAGCAACCCCCTGCACATCGAGGGGAGCTGGTTCGACAACCGGCTGGATGACAGCGAGGATGGGCGTTTGCTGCGTACCGTCTACGAGGTGGAGCGCGCAGCCCTGCGTCGCTACCTGATCGAGGCCCAGGGCGCTGTTGTACGCCTGATGGAAGACACACGCGCGGAAAACCTGACGGAAGTACTGCGTGATCTTTTCAACGCCGAGGCAGGTAACGACGTGGCCGGATACGTTCAAGCCGGCCCTCTGCTCCAGGCCCTGACCATGCCGATAGGCAGGGCCGACCCGCTGCTTTTGCCCCAGAACGCGGGCCGGATGAAAGCCAGCGGCGCGGAAGACCTGAACGAATCCCTGATGGTGGGTGAGCACGCATTGGCGGCGCTGCTGTTGCCCTTCAAAGACCCGTCCGAAGCATTGCCCGGCGACGCCACCGGTGAAAAGCTCCGTACCATGATCAGCGCTCTCCAGGAGCGTGAACAGCCCATGCGAGTGGCCGAAGCCAACGTACTGCGCAGCCTTGCTGAGCATTTTGATAAAACCAGTGCTCCTGATACCTCGGAAATATTCTCGGATACTCGCTTCGGTATGCACGCGCTGTCCGTGCCCTTAGCGGAACTCAGTCAATGGTGGCTCGGTGGTGTGCAGGAAACCCTCCTGAAGAAAGGTGTTGCCTTTGAAGTCAAAGTCAGCCAAGTGAAAGGGGCATTCGAAGGCTTCGCTGAAGCCGCCATACCGGGAAAGACCATTCTCCAGTTGAACAGTGCCGAGGATGGCAGGCTTTATACGATGCTCGACGTGGTAGATGAACAGGGGCATACCCTGACTTCTGGCGCTGCGGTGGGTGCAACATTGAAGCTGGCAGACAGTCAGGCTTTTGAGGAAGTGGCGAGGCAGCGCCCGTTTAGGAAGTTTTTCCATACGGCTTCGGTGAGTCCGATAGGGTTGCCGCCGTTATTGGTGGTGTTTGATATGATTAATTTTTGGAATGCAGTCAATTATTCTGGGGATGGGGCACGTTATAGCGCTGGGTTTATGAGTGCTTTATCGGATCTACTCGTCAGTTCCGGGCAGCTACTGTCGGTGTTACCCAAAAGAACCGTTTGGCTCGACAAACAGGTCAGTGTCTGGAAACAGGAAGCCAAATGGTTTTCCAAAATGTCTGGTAGCTTCAACTCGGAAAACAGGTTTGCCCAAGCCGTTGTCCGCAACAAGCTCCAGGCCGCAGGTTGGGTAGCCGGTATGTTTACTGTCTCCATTATGATCTGGGATGCGGCGGCAAATGCCTTCCAGGGGCGCCTGAAACTGGCCGCAGCTGACCTAACCAAGGCGGTGGGGGTGGGTGTTGTGACCAATTCCGACGTTATTGCCGGCCGAATCCTCACCCCCATGGGGCGCCAGTTGGTGCACCGTACCGGTGAGCGGGCAGTGGCAACGGCGCTGTTATCCAGGGCCGCTACGGCGATAGGCTGGGGAGGTACGGTCAGCGCGGGCTGGGTGACCGTGATTGGTCTGGGCATCTATGGGTTGGGTGAATGGCTGTATTACGAAATCAAGGATGATGCCATCAGTAACTGGTTGCGGGGCGGCCCGTTCTCGGGAAGCCTGGAAGATCAACGCCCGGAACTGCTGGAAGAGGATGCCGCATACCTGGGGCTTCTTAAATCCATGATGCCCCTGTCGATAACGAGGGTAACCGGGGCCGGGCTGGACAGCTTCCTGCAGGCGAATGACCTGTCGCCGTGGCAGGGCGAGGCAGAATCCGTGTTTTCCTTTTCCGCACCGGCATTGGCCATCTCGGGTGAGCCGGTGACCATCGAATGGGAACTGGAATACGAACGCACCCATTACCAGGCGCTCGGCCGGGCCGGTACGAAGACACTTGCCTCCAGGAGTGGCAATACCCGCCACGTCGATTATCGGTTTGACGGCAGCCACTCTATTCATTTCGTGGTGTCGGAGGCCCAGCTCCCGGAAATGGTCCCGAACGAGCACAATCACGAATACGTGGCCACGCGCTACACGGTGAAAAGCCTGGAACTCACCTTCCAGGTCAAGGTCTGGGATCGCCGGCAGGAAACCTATACGATTCGTGAAGTCAGCGAACAGCTCACCGACCTGGACATCAAACACCATGCGAGCCGGTAACGAACCAATGGCTACATACGTATCGGGCGCCTATCGCCGGGATGCCATTCCCGAGCAGGCTCCCCTGAAGGACATCAGTGGGTTTGCCAAGTCCCTGGAGGCAGGGGATTTCATCGAACGGTTACCTTGGGGTGACTATGCAAACATCGACATCAGCGTGTCTCCTAATTCTGCACGGATTCACCAAGCTAGAATGGCTGGAAGCAGTAGTAGGAATCTTGCTGGTCCGGCCTGGACTCACAAGCAACAACCCACAGAGTTTGTAAAAACTCGCTGGCAGCTCCTGCTGATGCTTGCGGGGGCATTTGCCGACTATGGGATGCTCAAATTTTTATTGTTCTGTTCTGTCTTCGCGGATATAGCGACCATCATCAAATTTGAAAGTTATTCGGTAATGACGTTAGTGGTGCTCGGTCTTCACCTGCTTTTCCGCTACCCCTTCACCTGGGTTCTCGAACGCTACCCCGGCTTTATCGTCAAGGATCTTGGCTGCGGCTTCTTCCGGACTACCGGTATGGTGAAGTTTCGTACCTGGCGTGAAGAAACCTTCGAAGCGCCGTTTATCGAGTTTGATCCCTACATCTCGTTCCATGTGAACCCCAAGGGTCCAGTGAGCTACAAGCTGCTCCTGCGCCACCGTTACACCGGTTGGCAAACCACTGTGGCCCAGGTGGCGGATATCCACAAAGTAGAGCTGTATGCACACTGGGATGAACTCCAGCGCTACATGGACGTCAGCCAGCCGCTGCCGGATGTTCCTGCCCTTGAGAAGTTCCGCCCATTGGACCCTACCACGGCGGAGTATGATGCAGCAGATAAGCGCGGACGCCCGGCAGACTATTGGGCAACGCTGGACCTGGCATGGTGGGAGGAAGAAGGTTATCCGGCGCACCTGAAGGCCATTCGCGAGTTCCCCTGGTCGACGCTGGAAGACCGGATGGAGAAAAGTGTACCGAATCTGGTCCAGGGGGCCATGGTTTAATAGCAGGTGCTACGTCGACTACCGGTTTGACGGCAGCCACACTATTCATTTCGTGGTGTCGGAGGCTCAGCTCCAGGAAATGGTCCCGAACGAGCACAATCACGAATACGTGGCCACGCGCTACTCGATGAAAAGCCTGGAACTCACCTTCCAGGTCAAGGTCTGGGACCGCCACCAGGAAACCTATACGATTCGGGAAATCAGCAAAAAGCTCCCCTGAAAGGTATTGGTCGGTCGTGTTTTTATAGATTGAGTTGTTAATCAAGGATGAATAAATGATAAATGGAAAGGTTGTGGCTGCTTTTGTTCTCCACTGTATTGTTTTCCTCGTTCTTTGCGTCGGTGACTATCCTGATGTTTTTGTAATGATTCTCGGGTTTTTCCTGGCTCTAAATGCCATTGGCTTGATGATGATTTTGTTCAATGCCGTACAACCCGGCGGGATTGTTTTCATGATTGGAAGTTTTGCATTCATCCCGCTTGGACTGATTGGGGTGTTGGGGGCCAGGGAGGCAATGGATGAAATGCGCCGTAGAGAATTTTCGAAAAAGGGCTAGTAGGACGATATGGAACCTGTAAAGAAATTGAAAATGAACCGGACCCTTGTAGATGCTCAGATCTTTGGAGGGACATTGCTTGGCGTTTTATGGTTTATGGCGATTCTGGCACTTCCCGGTCTGCCTTTTTACCACATCGGATTCATCATCATGCTAATAGTAATGGGGATATGGAATTCCTCCCGCTATCCCATTAAGTGCTATGAAGATCATATGGAGGTGAAGCTGGCTCCGATATCCGCTCTGCATTTGATCAACTACCGGGACATTACAGACATTGATGATAATCACCCAAAGTACACGAAGGTTACTTATAACGATGATGGCCGGGAACGGTCATTGAAATTGCACTGGAAAGGGCTGGAAGAAAAAGCAGAAATTGAACTTTCACCCTTCCTCCAAGAAAAATGGTTAAGCTGATTTTAAGATCATCATCCTGGGACACGCGGCAGATCATAGGGTCGGGAGCTACCCTATGACGTGCGATTCAGATAACGACGACCATGCCCAGCCTGATTTCTCCAGAAAAGATCAGCCGTTCTGGTTTAGTGAAAAGGTTCAGGAACATGCCTGATATGGACACAGCCATTTCTGGTGTAGATGGCTATTACTGAAAAATGGCCTATCGCCCGGATGCTGTACCCCTGCAGTCGGATCAGCATGAGGAGCTTAATCGCTCAAAGCTGGGGCAGTCAGCCAGTCTGAGATTGCCTTGGGAAAATACCAAGAACGTTGTGCCACCAAACTTATTTTCCAGGTTTTCACCAAAGAAGCTCCGTAAGTTGGAAAAGCGAGAGGATACAGCAAAAAAATAGGGCTTCAGGCTGAAAATAACCATGAGTGCTTCCGCTATGCTCCACTGGCTTTTCGAACACGTTTTTTTGACATGATGAACATACTGGGCAAGCTGGGATGCTATATGATTGCTCCCATGTTTTTGCTGGTTTTTTTATTTTCACGAAATGAAGGGGAGACGTGGCCAGAATACCTGGAAACGATTACCACTCTTGACATGTTCATAGTTGGGAGAGGGGCATTCTTATGGTTAGCCTCAGACTTGGTATTCCGCCTCTTTCCCCGCTGGGTCCTCAAAGCCGGGCGCGGCCCAGAATGGGAAATCAACCGCCGAACCGGCATGGTCAAGGTCTGGCAGTATTCCCGCAAGCGCCCGTTCATGCCAGCCAAACCTCCAGTAGTCATCGAAAAACCCTTCTACGAATTTGATGCCTGGTGCTGCGCTCGCGTAGACCGCCATGGCACTCTGTTTGATCTGGTGCTCTCCCACCGATACAGCAAGCTGGATGTAACTGTAGGAGACATTCTGGGTGCCCATGGGCACGCCAAGATGTGTTATGCCTTCTGGGATTTCATCCAGAATTACATGGATATCACTCACCCGCTACCGGATTTTCCTTTGCTGGAAGAATACCGTCATCTCGATCCGGTGACTGCCGAGCATGATCGGAAAACCGGTCGTCCAGAGCGTTACTGGCGTGACATGGACATGGATACCTTCAAGAAAAAGGTCGATCGAATGCATACGAACGTGACCATTATCGATACCGCCCAACGACCGAACCTGATGGCACGGAAGCTCAGATATGCTTCGTGACGCACCAATTTGTGACCCTAGTTCACACGCAGAAGCTGTTAAGCCGTTATACAACCAACCAGAGTTTCAATTCACAATAAGGAAATAGTGATGTCCACAAGCCGCGATTACCTCGAACTGTCATTCAGATCCATTCAGTGCTTTGCCGACGACGGAAAGCTCGATGCAAAGGAGTTGGGAGAGCTTGTCCGTATCGCTGAACGCGATGGCGTGATTGATGCGAACGAAATCCGGGTTCTTCGAAACATCATCTCGCGAATCAAGCCCGAAGAGATTGATGACGCGATGAAGCGCCGACTGTCGGAGATAGAGCGCAAACTGTCTGCGGCCTGACGGGAGCCCGACCATAATCACGGAAGATGGCTGCGTGCTAACGAGCGTGGATTCCCGTTGACGGAAACCAATTCGGCTTCGAAGGGGCGTAGCGCCCATGTCGTTTTCCCGGGTAGAGATCAGCCGTTCTGGTATCGTCAAAAGGTTCAGGGAAATGTTGAATAATTCTTCCAGCACTGCCCGCGTCGGTGATTACTACGGGCAGTATGCTTACCGTTCCGATGCCATTCCTCCCCAGAAGAATCAGACGGAGGAATTGAACCGGACGGGGCTGGATCGTTCCGCCAGTCTGCGGTTGCCTTGGGGAAATACCCGGGAGGTGGTGCCGCCGACATTTATGTCGGGAAATCCGCCCAAGAAACTGCGAAGGCTGGAGAAAAAGGAAGATCTGGCGAATAAACTCGGGCTTTACGTTGAGAACAGCCACGAATGTTTCCGGCATGCGCCACTGGCGTTTCAGGCGCGTTTTTTCGACATGATAAGTGTTCTTGGAAAGATGTGGACTTACCTCGCGTCGCCCATTTACTTAATTGTTTTGATAGTGAGATCTCCCCTCTTCGGACGCTTCCAGGGGAGTTGGTCTGAGTATTCAGAAGCTCTGGGGCTTCCTGGTTTTCTTCTGTTGGTGGGAGGGGTGCTTTAGCTTCTTATCTCCGACCTAGCCTTTCGCCTGTTCCCCAAATGGCTCCACCAAAACGGCCGCGGCCCCGAATGGGAATTCAACCGCCGCACCGGCATGATCAAGGTCTGGCAGTATTCCCGGAAGTTCCCGTTCCTGCCCAGGAAACCTCCAGTAGTCATCGAAAAACCCTTCTACGAATTTGATGCCTGGTGCTGTGCCCGGGTGGATCGGTTCGGTACCCTGTTTGATCTAGTGCTCTCTCACCGGTACAGCAAGCTGGACGTCACCGTTGGCGATATTCTCGGCGCCCACGGCAGTGCCACCATGTGTTATGCCTACTGGGACTTTATCCAGAACTACATGGATACCACCAAGCCGCTGCCGGAACTTCCGATGCTGGAGCGATACCGCCCGCTGGATCCAACCACTGCAGAACATGATCAAAAAACCGGTCGGCCACCGCGTTACTGGCGGGATATGGACGATGAAACTTTCAAGAAGAAAGTGGACCGGATGTTCACCGATGTCACCATCATCGACACCGCCCAGCGGCGTAATTTGATGGCAGAGACGTTGAACTACGCCTCATGAGAGGAGGCGACCATGTCAGGAATGATGAGAATAGATTGATTGCGAAGCCCTGTGTATACTCGCGACGTTTGAAACCACTGCAGGACGCAGTGCGAAACTGGAAAAGGATGATCCTATGTTGTTTGCCCCTGAAATCAGATACCAGAGCATTTCTGCCGAAGACCTCCAGAGCCTAGCCGAAGATCTCCAGCGGGCGCTTCCCGGCGCCACCGTTACACCCGTTAACCAGCGTGGCAGGCCCGCGGATTGGCAAAGCGGCGATGTCGTGGCATTGCAGCTGAAACACGATGATCGCAAAAAACCTTTCATGATGTTGGCAGTGAAGGGAGCTGATATTGCACCTCAACACTCCGATCCGGATACCCTGACGACAGCCCTGAAATTGCTATCAGAAAAGCTCGAACTCCAGAAGCCTGGGGATGCCGCCGGTGGCGTGATTTGTACGATTGGCTTTCTTGCCATGTTTGGATTCTTTCTGGTGGAAAGAGCCGTTCCTGAACACATGACGATGGCAAGTATCTTCGGTGCCGGTGTTTTCCTGTTTGTTGTCGGGCTGGTCATGTTCGGATTGAGAGGCTGTGCCGCGCCTCGCAAGGGAGTCAGCAAGCTGTCGCTGTTTTTGATCATTCCCGGTTTTCTAATGGCGGCGCCTTTAAGTTTGCTGAATCTCCCCTTGATCAATTACCTCAGGCGCTTGCAGGGCAGTCGGTTGTTCAATCAACTGGCGTGACTGGCATGGCCGATTCCAGCGCTAGTGATTATTACGAGCCGTTTGCCTACCGTTCCGATGCCATTCCTGCTCAGAGCAACCAAACGGCGGAACTGAACCGTACGGGTCTGGATCGGTCCGCAAGCTTCCGGATGCCATGGGGAAATACCAGGGATGTAATACCACCGATTGTATTTTCGAGAATCTCCCCGAAAATATTGAGGCGGGTTGAAAAGCATGGTGATCTTTTCGATGGCATTGGCTTTCAGGGTCGGGCGGATCATGAGTGCTTACGCCATGCGAAACTGGCTTTTCGTTCAAGGGTTATTGATGCCCTTGACGTTTTTGGTAAAGGCTTTTTCTTGATTTCAGTACCAATTGTGTTGGTTTCCGGTATTTCATTCGAGCTTCTTGTGGACAAGAATGAAAGCTGGCCCACGCTGTTCTGGAACTTTTGTCAGTACTTCCTGGTTTTTTCAGGTCTACCTGCGCTGATGTGGCTTTCCTCAGCCATCCTCTTCAAGCTCTTCCCCAAGTGGTGCCTAAAAACCGGTCGAGGCCCGGAATGGGGGGTTAGTCGCTGTACTGGTCTGGTCAGCGTCTGGCAGTACCCACGAAAACGTTTATTCCGGAAACGGGAAGAGCCTACGGTTACCCAATACCCGTTCTATGAATTTGATGGCCGGCCAGTGCGTTACTGGCGTGACATGTACGACAAGACTTTCCGGGAAAAGTGGATGAGATGCACAGCAAGGTCAAACGCATAGACACCGAACGGCGGCCCGGGCAACCCGGACTGGACGAGAAGCCGCGCCGTCGAGGGCAACTAGACATTCGCTCCCGAAGCTTTCGATTCCAGTGGGCAGCGGGGGAGAAGTTGTCCAAGGGATATGTACCTGATGTGGTGCCAGGTGATTTTCTGGAAACCTGGCCGCCAGGGCAAGACGAGGACTCTAACTGGTACATTGAAAAAGGGCATGGCAAGGAGAAAAAGAAAGTACCGATTGCCTGGATCAACCAGGAGAGCATTCGCTGGGCCACGCTACCGAGTTCCTCATGGCGGTGGTTGATATCGAAGGCCTTTGCTAAGTTCATTTTACTTGGAGGTGGCGCTCTGTTGCTCCTTCAACTTTTAGAGGCAGTTTTCCTAAGTGATCGCAACCCAACTCCTTATATAAAGGAGTTTTTTATTCCTGCTTTGGTTTACGTTGGCGGACCATGTGCTGTGGTTTGGAGCGGAGTAAGTCTCATCGAACGCCTCTTCCCCGGCTGGATCTACAAGGACCCCAGGGGTCCCCAGTGGGAATTCAACCGCCGCACCGGGTTGGTCACAGTGTTCCGTGATCCCAAGAAGAAACGGGACGCCGGCCAGATCGCCTGGCAATCCCCGTTCTCGGAATTTGATGGCTATGTCCACAGCGGTCCCACTCACCAGGGCCTGCCACTGTATTACGGGGCAATGGTTCACCGCTTCCGGGAAGAAGCCCTGACTCTGACCGATTTCCAGGCCGCCTCCGCCAATGATGAAGACCACAAGGCACAATGGAACTTCTGGCTGCAGTACATGGACAGCACGGCTCCGCTGCCGGACATTCCTCTGTTCGAGCCTCACCGGAGTAAAGACCCGGTGACCGCCGAGTACGATCGCAAGACCGAACGCAATCCCAGGTATTGGAGAGACATGGACGAGGCCACCTATAAGCAGAAGACCAAGGAAATGTACCAGCGCTGCCTGAAGGCGTTTGGTTAGGAACCCTACAATGGCTGAGAGTACCTACTACAGCCCCACCGCCTGGCAACCCGGACGGGACGAGAAGCCGCTAAGTAGTTATACAGCTAACCAAAATTCCATTTCACAATAAGGAGATAATGATGACCGAAAGCCGCGATTACCTCGAACTGTCATTCAGATCCATTCAATGCTTTGCCGACGACGGAAAGCTCGATGCAAAGGAGTTGGAAGAACTTGTCCGTATCGCTGAACGCGATGGCGTGATTGATGCGAACGAAATCCGGGTTCTTCGCAACATCATCTCGCGGATCAAGCCCGAGGAGGTTGATGACGCGATGAAGCGCAGATTGTCGGAGCTTGAGAACAAGCTGATCACTGCCTGACGGCAGTAAAGACCATGCCTCCCCAAGGAATTTTTGCCGGGCGAAGGAGCCAAAACGGTTTCCGTCAACGTGATACACGCCCATGTCTAATTCCCTGGTAGAGATCAGCCGTTCTGATTCAGTAAAAAGGTTCACGGAAGTGCTTGATAAAAACACAGCCACTGGCGGCTTTATTGGGGATTATGGGGTGCAAGCGTATCGCTCGGATGCACAGCTGGACTTTCCTTGGGAACCCGGCGCGCGCCGCACCTCTGAGGAAGGTCAGTTATTGGCCTTAAGCCCCGCACCGGTGGCGACAGGTGGACGGGCGGTGGATGCCAATGCCTGGATCCGACGCAAATCGGAACGTTGGTTAGATTTGCAGGGCGGTAACCTGTTATTCGGGGCCGAGTTTGCGTTGATGTTTTTGAGCTTGAGTCTATTGACTGTTCTAGCGGCTGTCGCCTTCACTGTTGAAGTTGCAATCAATCTCGGGAGATGGGATTGGGAGTTGCCCCTATTTGTGCTCACGGGCAACCTTCTGGTTTCATTGCCCTGGGGACTCTACATGCATTTTCTCGGCAACAAAGCGGTTAAGGAAAGCCCTCCGGTGAGGTTGAATCGCCAGCGCCGGGAAGTGGCCATGCCTCGCTGGACGGGGGGGAGAGATTTCAAGTTCCCATTTTGGAGTGAAAGCTCAGAAGGGTGGGCTTATGTTATTGTCGTATTCACTGTCGTGGCAGTGTTCACCCCGTTTATGTTGGAGGACGCGACAGAGGAATACCGCAATAATCTAATCTTTTGGGCTTTAGTTGCACTAGGTATAGAAACTCTGGTGATTGGTACGTACCTCTTCATCGGACTCCGCCTGAAGAAAAAACACGACCCAAGCCTTGTCTACGAGATCCACCCCTGGGAACAGCTGGTTGCTTTCATTGAAACCCAGCAGAACATCGGCCCCAGCCTGATGGTCACCCACACCTTCCTCACTCTGGCCATCCCCAAGCCGGATGATCCGGAATCGGCACTGGCGGCAACCAAAATCAACGTGGGTCACGAAACCGCGGGCCTGGCCCAGTGGGAGTGTATTCGCCGGTTTATGGAAGATGGGCCGGAGGCTTGCCCGGATCCCAAGGACGACGACACCCTGGCCCACTATAAAGCCAAGTGCCGTCAGGCGCGCAAAGAAATGTCTTTCTTTCCCTGGCTCGGCAAGAAAGTGGGTGACTGGTTCTTCCAGCGCTACCTGGCCCATATCATCACCGAACGCCGTATCAAAACCCTGGCCTTGCGGAGCTTGCCGACGGAATTGAAGGCCTGGTCGGAACCGCTGCCGGAAGCCCAATGGGCCAAGCCATCCGAAGAGCTGCAGATCACCAACGAGCAACTCACCCGCGCCTACGAGCGGGGCCTGAGTTTCGCCCGCATGGGTCCCTTGTCCCAATGGCAGGAGCCGCCTAAGGAAAAGCGGCAACAGAAACAGGCCCGGGGCCGTTTTCGGGCCTGAGTGTCATCCTAAAGTGAGGTCACCAGTATTCATGGAAGAAGAGCGAAATCAGGGATTGGGCAACCGTACTCATCCAGGTGCAGCCATCCGCTGGGAGCCTGGCGCTCGCCGCACCACTCAGGACGGTAAGATGTTGGCAATAAGTCCCGCACCGGTGACGACCGGCGAGCGGGCGGTGGACGCAAACTCCTGGATACGGCGAAAAACCGGGGAGTGGTTGGATCTACAGGGAGGTAACCTTCTTTTTGGCGCGGAATTTTCTTTAATGTTTCTGAGCTTGAGCATCCTATCTATAGGGTTCTTGGGGTTTGGGCTTATGCTTGCGCTGGGCCCAGATGCTTCTGGGCGTTGGGATTGGGTTTCTCCAATGTATATGCTTATTGGGAACCTGCTCATTTCGCTGCCCTGGGGGCTATACGTGCATTTCCAGGCGAATAAAGCGGCACAGGAGAGCCCTCCAGTGAGATTGAACCGACAACGCCGGGAAGTTGCCATGCCTCGCTGGTCGGAGGGAGAGAAACTCAAGCTGCCATTCTGGAGCGAAAATGCTGCCTTTATCACTTACCTTGTTTTAATCGGTACAGTGGTCTTCGCTTTGGCTCCCTTCGAAAACGAGTATTCGTCCATTGATCGCCGCAATACTTTGGTAATCCAAGGACTGTTTTTGCTGGGTGTCGAAATCCTTGTGATAGGTGCTTACCTATTTCTAGCCCTCCGCCTAAAGAAAAAACACGACCCTCGCCTTGTCTACGAGATCTATCCCTGGGAAAAGCTGGTCGCCTTCATTGAAACCCAGCAGAACATCGGCCCCAGCCTGATGGCCACCCACACCTTCCTCACTCTGGCCATCCCCAAGCCGGATGACCCGGAATCGGCGTTGGCGGCCGCCAAAATCAACGTGGGTCACGAAACGGCGGGCCTGGCCCAGTGGGAGTGCATTCGCCGGTTTATGGAAGATGGGCCGGAGGCTTGCCCGGATCCCAAGGACGATGAAACCCTGGCCCACTACAAGGCCAAGTGTCGCCAGGCTCGCAAGGAAATGTCATTCTTGCCCTGGCTCTGGAAAAAAGTGGGTGACTGGTTCTTCCAGCGCTACCTGGCCCATATCATCACCGAACGCCGTATCAAAATCCTGGCCTTGCGGAGCTTGCCGACGGAATTGAAGGCCTGGTCGGAACCGCTGCCGGAAGCTCAATGGGCCAAACCATCCGAAGAGTTGCAAACCATCAACGAGCAACTGAACCGCGCCTATGAACGCGGCCTGACCTTCGCCCGAATGGGCCCGCTGTCCCAGTGGCAGATACGACGCCAGTCAAAACAACAGTGGAAGCGAGGCGGGGCGACTCAGGGAAGCACCTTACTGTAGTAGGTTTGTTGGCTTAAGGAGTAATTTGAATGGAGTCAATGTATAAGGATATACCGGTCATCAGGACCAAGGTCTACCTGAAAGATAAACCTTTAATCTTTGCGATGGGAGTAATGCACCTCGGTGCAGTAGGTTTGACCGGTTACTTTCTGTATGAGGACACATCAGTTCTTTTTGCGGTCGGATTAATGCTTTTGCTTGGTCTGTTCCTTTTCAGTATCTGGTATCGCGATTTTAAAGTTCGCAACAATGTTATTGAGATCACCCCGCAATTCCTGAGAATTGACGATTGTGAATTCAAAGAGATTCCGTGGTCGGACATTTCCCGCTTTGAAGTCGTTGATCACTTCAGCACGCGCCTTGGCCGCTTTGTGCATCTTGTTATCTATGCGAAAAACAATGATAAGTACATTAGTGCGAAACGGGGGCGCTTCTTCAGTCGGCAACGGGCTGATGGCGGTATATTTGCCACAGACCTCTACAACTACGCCGAGGATCACAAGAAGATCCTGAAGGATTTGTATGAAGCATTGGAAAGTAGCCGGTTTATTTCCTTTCAGGGAATCTCCATAGCGCATGCCGAAGCAGAAAAAAGTTGAATCGGATTACGAACATAATCACGAAAGATAGCTTCGTGATCACTGGGCCCGCACCGATGCTGCGGAATGGCTTAAAAGTACTCCGTTGCCGGATAGTGCGCTGCAAAGGTTTTTACGTGGATAGATTCGTGGCCGCTATTGATGCCGGCTGCAAAAGCAGTCAGTTAAGTCCGGTCGCAGTTGAAGCCTGACCACCGGCCCATTAGAATGCTCAGCTTTCACGGACTCGAAAAAACAGGAATCTAAGGAATGGAAACTCCTTCCCAGCGTCGGCTTACAATAGCTGACTTGCCTCACCGTATTGAAAACTTCCCTCTTGCACAAAAGCTGGAATCGCGCCAGAAAGTCGGCAATTTCTTCACGATTGCCGGAGTTGTAGTTGCCTTTATTGGTGTTCTGATCATGATCGGCGGCCCTAGTTCTATTCTCGTCAGCTATAGTGGCCCCACTCTCACGCAATTTATTCTGCTTAATCCCGGAATGGTTGTTTCGATAGGGGTTTTTCTGCTGTGTATTGGCAGCCAGATCGCGCCCCCGGTTGTTCGGGAAATTGAAGCGTTCATCTCGGAGAATTTCACGCTGGTTGATGACCATGGCATTCCCTCAGTGGAGGGTGTGATTGCCGGCCAGATTGAGCCCGGCGGTCATTTGAATCTGGTACTTGCGTCGGCGCCACCAACGCCAGAGTCGCAAACTTGAGAGGTGCGCAGGGCGCATGAGCCCGCCGTCAACAGGGAAGAAGCTTTATGCAAACAGTTATGGAAGCCTCCCGGCCCTCTAAGCTGAAGAGGGCCCTGGAAAAGGGGAATAAGAAAGGCCTGCTGAAGAATTGGTCGGAGCAGATGTTTTTTACCCTTTTCGTGTTTGATCAGAAAGGCGTTGAAAGGCCGGTTTCCGTGCCATACGGGGCGGAGCTTGCGATGTTGGTCACGCTGAAAAAAGAAGAAGCTGAGGGGCTGTCTGCATCAGTCGAAGGTGTGGGCGAGCTGGCCAGACCTCACATCAAAAGCGTTCCTCTCTGGGAATTGGCGCGCCTTGCTTGCTCAGACGGGTGCGTTCTTGCTTGGGCTAAAGAGGGCATAGTATTCGAGCGGGTAGTTTTATTGCTGCTTGGGTACACGGCCTTAATTACCAGCCAGGACGGCAGCGATAGCTACTACAGTATCAATCCGATTCCGCTGGAAGGCGAGGGTGCGAAAAGCCTGGCGCCCGGCCGTCTTCAGAGGTGGTCAGTAAACTCGGGATCGGAAGAGGGAGATTCCTGGCTGGTATACGATGACAGCCAGAACTGGTCGACAAACCCGTATTTACCCGAGTTGCCGGATAATGCGGTGCCGGCGTCGTCGTTATCGTCGGATGAGCGCCTGATCTATGACCGTTGGGCCAGTCCCTGCCTGGAGGGCGAAATAGCGCTTCAGGAGCAGGCTGCCGCCGGAGATGAAATCGCACTCCCGGGGGATGGGGCCATCGATCAGGACTATCTGACAGGCCCAAAGCGGATCTATTCCCTGATTGAACAGTATTTGTTTCCGAACCGGAAGAACCTGAAGCTCGAAGTGCAGCCTACGACCATCACTCCGATTGTTTTCGACGAGCAAGGAAAAGAGCGGCAAGAGGAGCCGATCGACGCTGTTAAGTTCGTGTTTCAATATATAGAGCAAAGCAGTTACGGGGCTGCCATTGCCCCCCAGAGAATTCATGAGGAAACGTTGACCCTGGATGATCTGGAGCGCATGCCCTATAAACTGCCTACAGCGCCGGGTCTTCACCCGCTGCCTGCCGCCCTGCAACGCTTATTAAAGCGGCATCTGGGTTGGGGGATATTTGCGTTATCCCGGCGTCTGGAAGGCGGCTTCTACTTCTTTGAAGGCCGTTTAAGGCATCTGCTTACAGCCTTGCCGGACAATTCTGAACGCAGATTCTTCAGCGATCCTGACGATGAGCGATTCCCGTTCCTGGCCGGATTCCGGTGCGGTGAAGAGATGCTACCTGTGATGGTGCTGGGTATGCAGGGCGGCCACTATGTGTGCAATCCGCTGCAGGATCTGGAGGTGCCGGAAGAGCGAGTTCCAGCGGAGATGCCCTTGCGTGATGATTTGGTGGTTGGCGGCTCCATGGCTTTGTGGGATTTGGGAGGTTCTATCCGCATACCCCCAGCGCTCATTGATTTCCCGGAGGCCTGGTACAAAGGCATGCGGGTTTCTGCGGAGCACATGGTCATTCAGGCAAGGAACAGCCTTGCTCTCTACAGCTACGCGCTTCGGAGCGACAAAGAGCCAGAGAAAGCGGATAGTGAATCGGATGTGAAAGAGTTGCTGAAGTGGCTGGGGATTGGCGGCATTATTTTTGTTTTCATCCTGATGCTGCTGTAACTCTGAGCGTCCAATATAGGATGGTGTGTGTTTCGGAAAGAGTGGTTCCTGGCATCGCTCATTTCATGAGCGTGCCAGCGCCCGGTAGTCACGGCGTTCGAGCAGCCAGCTAACGGTCTGGGAGATTGCCCAGGCCGCGAGCAGGTATAGTTGGCAGGCAAAGAATAAGCCCCCGGTGCTGCTGACAAAGTGAATAATCGCCAGCGGGATGTTGATGAACACAAACAGCGCCATCAGCGAGCCGTCTTTGGCTTTTGTCGTGAAGTGTTCTTTGAGGCTGAGGGGCTGCCATTCGGGAATGTCGTTCGCCTCTTCCGGTTCCAGTTCCGAAACGGTTCTGGTGTCAGCTTCCAGGTGCCAGCCGGAATCCAGTGGCTCTTTCAGTTCCAGCGCATCGCCTTCGGCCCGTTGACGCAGTTCCAGTGCCAGCGATGTAGTCTGGCCGGAGTTCAGGTGGGTAATGGTGCGTTGAGCAAGGTCGACGTTGTACATGTGTCGCCCCGTGCCGGCAATCAGGGTGACAAGGGTCAGCATCAGCCAGGCTGCGGACCAAATGGCCAGAATCAGCAGCAGGTTGTTCTCTCCCCAGGCGGTAAAGGTGAAAGGCACCACGAATCCGTAACAAAGCACGGCAAACACGGGAAACCAGATAACCAGAAGGCTGGTGATGGCGCTGCTGTTCCCGGTCAGCAGGAACTGTGCGGTGTTATTCTGGCCATCCGGTACACGTTTCAGTGTGTTCAATGGGGTAGCCGCCTGGAGTGACGTTTCGGCAATGTCAGTTGTCATGATTTACAGATTCCTTTCAACAGGCAAAAACACCAGATTGTAATGCTGCCCGGAGCTGAGAAGTTGCGTGTCCTTGTGCGTCTCGTCCGGCGCGGTGTCTGAAAGCGCGATGGCATACTGCGAATTTTTCGTGGCCAGGGTGTGGAGCAAAAACATTGGCGCACCGGGTGGTTTGTAGGGATCCCATGAGCGCGTTGCGGTAACCGGCCGGATCAGGCCTTGGGCAAAAGGGGGCAGGGCGTCTTTTTCGGAGATTTTCTCCAGCAGGTCGCTGGTGCCGGCAAGGGAACCTGATTGCAGCAACAGTTTGCCTTCACGGCGAAGCCCAACCACTGCGTCCGGCCAGGTCAGCTGGCGCCATTGCTCAAGTCCGGCGAGGGAGATGTGCTCCTCCGCCGGCAGGTTCTCCCAGAAAGCCTTTAATTCGTCGATGCCAGACTCAGGCAGAAAAGTGAAGGCGCGCTCATAAGGGCCGAGGGGATCGCCGTCATGCCAGATCGTTTTATATTCCACCTTTCGGGCAGAGTAACGGTTTAGGGAAGAGTCGACGGCCACGCCACGAATGGAGACGATCTGTCCGGTGTTCCAGCTGCCTTCGGTGTTTTCCCATGAAGTTACGGTCTGAACGCCAACCACCTGGAAGCTAATGAGCTGGGGCGATACGCAGCGAACCAGAAACCGGGGAGAGGGGTTTGCCTGGGCCGGTACCGGGCGGCTGCATTGCTCTGATTTTATTCCAACGTCCTCGTGGGTGAGCGGTTCGTCTTCGTTGGGCATAAGCCAGCGTAAGGATTCAGGTGCTTCCGTAAGCGTCTGATGCAGGTCTTCGGCAAGTTGCTCCGTTGAGGTTTCCGCCTGTGCAGGTGCTGTGACAAAGCAGCCAATAACCAGTATCAGGCGAAGGTAAGTGCGTGTATGCATGGGTGGTCAGCTCCTTGCGGCCTGCATGGTTTGCTTGGCAGTCGCCCCAAAGCCACCCCGCCGGGTTGTGCCGGTATTGGCCGCCAGCTGTGTACGTGCCCGGGTAACGGGGCCGCGAAGGTTCTTGTTGCCAAGATACTGCCCGTTGGCTGCTACATAGTGCCAATAAAAGGGAACGTGACTGTGATGTGAGGCGTTATCGTTGTCGCCGGTGTTGTTCAGGGTGTGGTCGGAAATGCCATACACGGGTTGCAGCTGGCTTCCATCCAGTGATTCCGGCGCAGGTTGTTCGCCCTCATAGGTGCCATCAAGCACAGACTGGTCAACCAGGAACGATGTATAGGGTGGCCGGTAGTAACCGTCCCCAGTGCTCTCGCAGGTGGACAGGCTCTCCGTGCTGCACCAGCCACTCGCACAGGATTCTTCACCGGTGACATGGGCAAAATCTGCTTCACACTGATGTCGGGAGGTGTACCTGGGGGCCATTTCCGGGTGCCGGGATGCTGCTTCCGCGTCGAGGCTTTCACAGTAACCAGGGGCAGAGGAGAGTGCTGACTGGCAGGCTTGCAGGTTCTGAAAAACACGCACGTCGGTGTGCAGTGGATCAAGGCCGAGCACGGCGAACGGCGTGGCGCCCATGAGTACCAGAGTGGCAGCCTGGGAGCGTTTCTGACGACGGGTGCGGGGTTGCAGGGCGGCGCTCATCTCTTCCTGAGTGGCCATGGAGTATCCTTCTCCTGAGTGCGATTTTTGGCAGAAATTTATAGCAAGTGACAGGAAAGGTCAATCCGGGCGATAGCGCGCCGCTTCCCTGATGGCTTGATTCTGGTTAGACTCCCGCGCTTTTGGTTTGTATCGGACTGACACGCTCAGGGAGAAGGAAGCTCCATGAAACGCATTCAGATTGCCCCCCGCCCGGACTGGTGTTCCCAGGCAGAATCTTCCGGATTTCATTTCCACACCCCGGAAGGGGAGCCCTACTGGGACGAAACCGCCTGCTATCAGTTCACCCTCCGGGAGATCGAGGAAGACATCGAAGCGCCGACAGAGGCTCTTCATGCCATGTGCCTTGACCTGGTGGCAGAGGTTGTCTCCAGTGAACGCCTGATGAGGCGACTGGCGATCCCTGAGAAAGCCTGGGATCTGATTGCCGACAGCTGGAAGTTTTCAGAGCCCTCGCTCTATGGCCGCATGGACTTTTCTTACGATGGCCAGGGTCCGGCAAAATTCTACGAATACAACGCCGACACACCAACCTCACTGTACGAAACCGGCTTCTTTCAATGGCTTTGGCTGGAGCAGCAAATCGGACGGGGGCAGCTAGCCGCAGGGGCGGATCAGTTCAACCGCCTGCAGGAAGCCCTGATCGAGCGACTGGAAATGATTGGCCGTGCCGGGCAGCCGTTCCACCTGGCCTGTTGCCGGGACCACCCCGAGGACGCGGGCACCATCGAGTATCTCGCGGACTGCGCGGAGCAGGCCGGGCTCAAGCCTTCCACCCTGTTCGTTGATGAAATCGGCCTTGGCGCCGGCGAACGCTTTATTGGTCTTGATGACGCCCCCATTGATCAGCTGTTCAAGCTCTACCCCTGGGAATGGATGTGGCAGGAGGACTTTTCTGACCATGTTGCCACCGGCGGCGCCCAGTTCGTGGAGCCTCCCTGGAAGCTGATCCTCTCCAACAAGGGCATCCTGCCGCTGTTATGGGAACGACACAAAGGCCACCCGAATCTTCTGCCCGCATGGTTTGAGGGAGACAAAGTCTGTGATCCTGCACCGGAACGCTGGGTGCGCAAGCCTCTGTTCTCGAGAGAAGGCGCGAACATTTCGATTGAATCGGGAGCCGGCGTGGAAGCTCAGGTGGAGGGACCGTATGGGAGTGGGCCAACGATTCTCCAGAGCTGGTGCCCGCCTCCCCGATTTTCCGGGCATTACTGTCTGATCGGCAGCTGGGTGGTTGGCAGAGAAGCCGTTGGCATGGGAATCCGCGAAGACAACACGGCGATCACGCGGGATACCTCGCGGTTCGTGCCTCATTTCATTCTGGACTGAACGGTTTCCCATTCCGATAAATAGGTTTTGGCTCTGGCTTTGCCTCGGGAGTTGCCTGTCCTCGGGCCTACAAAAACGGCTTCAGCACGGTTAAACTTTCAGCTCTGGGAACAATCAACAATTTTCTTCAAGGATGGAAGATATGCTACCCAAAGAGCAGCAGCTCTGGCTTATGGCTTTGAGCAGCCCAATGGTTGCCCTCAATATCAAGGACGCCGCCTATAGTATTCCCTCCTTCTGGTCCGGTGATACCACAGATAAACAAAATAACTTGCTGAAGTCGTCCTGGGGCATTGAGAACCGGGAAGGGCTTTTGTCTACAGTAACCCGCATGATGGATCATGGCCATGCAGCGTCTATTGGTGGGCGTTACTGGGCTTGGCACCAATCCCTTCCGAGTGAGCGTGAGAGTGCGCGTGCGAACATGTCTGATATCGCCCGTTTGCAGGACGCCTTCCTGAATAAAACGGCAATGCTCACCGGTCGAGGAGGGATTCGGGCCTGGGATCTGGGGCGTATGGGATTCCTGCTACGCAACGGCTTGTACTTGGGCTACATCAGCGAGGGGGAGTTTGTATACCTGCAGTTGCAACTGGGCTTTCGTGCCTTGTACTGGCACCGTTCGTGGGAGCAGTATCTGCAGGCTTTCTTTTGTGGGCGCCTGCTGTGGATGACTCTGGGTATGGAGGACCCCGCCGAGGTGCAGGAGTTCCTGTTTGGAACCGCGCCGGGCTGGTTGCACCGCGTCTTCAACGAAGTCATGAACTCTTCCGACAACCCTGCAAACTACTTGCCCTGGAAGATCAGGCTCGACCATCTTGATCGGCCTGGCTCGCTGGGTGAGGAGGGGGTATGAACGATCAGGTGTGGGGTGTTCTGGGAATCGAGGCGACGAATGATGAGCGAGCGATCAGGAAGGCCTACCTGGCACGTTTGCCTGAGGTTCATCCAGAGGAAGACCCCCAAGGCTTTAAGGCACTTCGGGAAGCCTATGAAACGGCTCTGGACATGGCACAGCAAGGCTGTGCCCAAGACCATAGCGAGGTGTCCCCTGAGGTCAACACGCCTGAAGAAGATCCAGCGCTCAGCGAAGCCAGGGGCTGGATGGATAATCTGGTACAAATAGAAAGGGACCCAGCTCTGCGGTTTTTGGAGGAGCCTTATGAACAGCTTATCCAACAACTGGGAACCCTGTCCCTCTCTGCGCTGTACACCCTCACTCAGCCAACGTTGAACTGGGCCATGGATCATCGATACCTTCCCAACCGGGTGCTCAGGCATCTGCGGGATCGGTTGGAGTGGTCTGCTTTGTTGCCTCAATATCCAGCCGACCAGGCGCTTTACCTGGAGGATTTCCTGGTGGGGCTGGATGCTGAAGATGTCTTCGATCTTTCCACACTAAAGCGTTGGCCGACTCCGCTGCAGGAGGCCACCTTGCGTTTCCTCACAATGCTGGCAGGCGAGTATGGCCGGGGTAATCTGGCGGCGGTTGAGATGCTGCTTAATGAACCCGGAGTGTTCCTGCTTCCGGAATGTCCCCGTGCCGCGATGCTGGTGCTGCGGTGTTACACCGCTGTAGAGCAACCAGTATCGGAAGAGTGGTTGCATTATGCCCAACGACTGCTGAAACATTTGTTCGACCAGCAGCCAGAGGACAGGTGCTGGCTGTTGGCGCAGCTCCACTCACATCGGGGAGATTATCTGAACGCCATGTCAGCGCTGCGCCCCTTGGTCACAGTCGACGCATCCCCGGAAATCAAGAGCTTTATTGTTGAGCTGCATCAGCGCTTCCGTCCGGAATGGGTGCCGCTTTGGGTGATGCTGCTGAAGCCTGGGCTGCAACAACCCCTTGATGCTGCAGAATGCATGGTGATGACCACGTCTCGACGGGCTTTGGCCAGGAGTGAGGGCCTTCTGCACGACAGTATCACGCGCCTGATAGACAGCGTTCTGGAATGTTCAAGCCCCTACGAATGTCCTGATCCGTTTTTCTTCGAGAGCCACGAGCCAAATTCTCTTGCTTCGCTATACGAATGGCTGAAGCAGCTTCTTGCCGGGCCACGGGTGTTTCATTGTCAGGAGGTTAATCCGGAGCACCTGAAGGCGGCCATACCCGGACTTGAGCTTCCAATGCAACTGGCCGTTGAAATTCTGCTTGAGCATCAGTGCCTTCAGGAGCAGAGCTGGGCTGAGTTGGACAGGGTGGTTGATCAGGCAGGGAAAGGTTCCTTGCCGGCTGTCTCGCGCTCGATGTTATGGCGGGTTATCAGTTATTGCCCGGATGCTCCGCTGGAGACCTTGCAGCGCTTGGTCGAGGGAGCTGGTATTGAGGTTGGGGAACCAGAATTGGTCCGAATCCCCGCAGATATCATTGAGTGGGTGAAGGACCGTATCGGTCTTGGCAGTCAGCACTGGTTTGAAAAAGCGTCCTTTCCAGACAGTGCGGAGCGAGTCGATGACTGTATCCGGCTGGGCCTGTTGCTGGATTGCAAACCGGATCGGCTGCTCGACCCGGGCGCTCGTGGACTTCTCGAGAGAATCCTGGCTCATCCCGAGGACACGCCCTTCAAACTGCTGGCTGACCTGGTATTGAACATTGGTAATGGGGGCGGAGAGAGCTTCTTGCTCAATACCTTCTGCCAACGCCATGTAAACACTCTGGATAACTCCGGCCTGGGTAGGTCATTTGCACGACTGCTGAGAACACCCGGTATCATCCGGTATGTGATGCAACACTGGCCAGGCGATCATCGGTTGCCGGATACTTCATGGGTCCCGTTGTTGGCGGCGTTGTTGGGCGATAGTTCCGAAAATTCGATCGATAACCTGTTGTTCCTGTTCCTGGTAACGTTTGATGACGCCATGGCCGAATCGATGCCAGAACCGTTGACCGGGCGGCCCATGCCGCGCATGGAACGGATAAAAATGCCCTCGGGGGTCCGGTTGGCCGAAGCATTGACCATGCGCCCGGAAGCATTGAAGCCCATCAATGAGTGGAGCGCGGATTATCCGGAATACGTGGCAGCTTCCGTGGAGTTGTTGGCGCTCTTAAACCGGCGTTCGCCACAGGAATGGCCTGAGTTTCTGAGTATGAGCCGCCTTTACCGTGTCTATAAAGGTGAGGGACGAGAAAAGCAGATGGTTGACCGTCTCTTATCTGGTTTGCTTCTACGCAGTGTGGAAAAGCGGTTGGAGCACCTGCGAGAAGCAATAAAGCCAGAGCGGCACACCGCGTTTATTCCCTTCTGGTTTGGGGGGCTTCTGAGTCGTCGAGATTTCGCACTTCATCTGATGATTTTCCTGGGGGTTGTTTTCACTTGGTGGGCCAACCTGTCGTCGTTGTCCTTTGAAGTGTCACTTTTTACTATGGGGGCGTTGACCTTGGGGGTTATCAGCAGCCTTGCGCGCCGGATGAGGGACGCAGGTTTTGGATCCCCCCGCATCGTTCTTGGGATCGCTTTATCAATTGTGTTTCCTTTTGTTGGCCTCTTTGTTTTGGGGATCATGCTGATAAAGCCATCTGCCGCACAGCTCGATGATCACCCTTTTAATCAAGACACTTCTCTCACGGAAATGCTGGGCCAATATAGGGCCAGCCTCGATGCATAGAAAACAAGGACTGTTTCATGAAAGCTATACCAGTCGGCATAGATCTGGGGACCACCAATAGTCTGATCGCGGTCTGGCAGGATGGAAAAGCCCACCTTATACCCAACAGCCTGGGGCAGGTGCTGACTCCCTCTGCCGTGAGTGTGGATGAGGACGAAAGCTTGTTGGTGGGCGCTGCGGCGGCCGCCCGGCGCGTATCCCACCCGGAGCGAACTGCGGTAGCGTTCAAGCGTTTCATGGGGGCTGACCACCGCTTTGACCTTGCCGATGGGCACAGTTATACGCCAACGGAGCTCTCTTCATTTGTTTTAAGCAGTCTGAAACAGGACGCGGAAAGCTACCTCGGGCAGGAAATCAAAGATGTCGTCATCTCGGTACCGGCGTATTTCAATGACGAGCAGCGTAAACACACCGCTTTCGCGGCCGAGCTGGCTGGCCTTAATGCCGTGCGGTTGATCAACGAGCCAACCGCAGCGGCCATGGCCTATGGTTTGCACGAGGACGCAGACCGGCTGTCCCTGGTGTTTGATCTTGGCGGGGGCACGTTTGACGTTACCCTGCTGGAATATATCGGCCCCGTCATCGAAGTCCGTTCTTCAACGGGCGACAATTTTTTGGGTGGAGAGGATTTCACCGGGGCTATTGTGGACGCTTGCCTTGAAGACTGGGGGCTGGTGCGGGACTCGATAGATTCACCCTCTTTGGCAGTTCTGGTCGCTAAGGCAGAACAGATGAAATGTTTGTCGACGCATCAGCGCGATCAACTTGTCTGGAGCTGGAACGGCAAAACCTGGCAGTGGCCAGCTGCAGACGGCGTCGCCAAAGTATGGAAGCCGCTGCTGGACCGTTTGCGCCAACCTTTGGAGCGCGCGCTCCGGGATTCGAAAATCGACCCCCGCTCGCTCGACAGTATCGTGATGGTAGGCGGTGGCACCCGGCTTTGGGAAACCCAGCAACTGGTCAGTCAGTTATTCGGGAAAATGCCCCTGCGTAGCCTGGATCCGGATACTGTCGTGGCCCTTGGCGCAGCAGCCCAGGCAGCCTGCCGCCTCAGGGATGACGCGGTTCAGGAAATCATCATGACAGACGTCTGCCCCTATACGTTGGGTATTGCCATCTCCACCGACGTTAACGGCGAGCGTGTTGACGGCCTTATGTCACCGATTATCGAGCGCAATACCACCATACCTGCGTCCAGGGAACAGATCTATTCCACAAGCAGGGATGGCCAGGAAGCGGTGAGTGTCGTGATCTTTCAGGGTGAGCGGCCTCGGGTCAATGACAATGTGTTTATCGGTGATATCACAGTGCCGGTGCCACCCGCTCCGGCGGGTCGGGAAGGCATCGCGGTGCGCTTCAGCTATAACATTGATGGTTTGCTGGAGGTGGATGTAACCGTACTGTCGACAGGTGAAAAGACCGAACGGCTGATTGACCGCAGCCCCAACGGCCTCACCGAAGAAGAAAAGCGGGCATCCCAGGAACGGTTGAGCCGGGTGAAAATCCACCCCCGTGATGAGATGCCCAACCGCACCCTTCGGGCAAGGCTGGAAAGCGCCTACTCGCAGGCTCTAGGGCAGGAGCGTGAGCAGATTATGGGCTGGCTCAATGAATTTGAGGTGGCGTTATCCCGCCAGGATCCATCGGAGATAGCTCGGTTGAGAGAGACCCTGGATAATGCAATAAGGGAAATGTCGTGAAAGCTGAACCGGACTTCCTTGTAAGGGAGCAGCGCCGTTACAAATCGCAGGTGCTTAAGGGGCGGGCACAGCACGAGCTGCTTGGATACCACATGGATGATCGATATTTATGCCTGATGAAGAAGAGCTCACGGCCTTGGGATTTTGTTATTCAGTGGGGATTCTGTTTGCTGGGCTGGTTGATGTTGATTCCGATATTGATACCTTTGGTTTTTATTTTAACAGGGGGGTTAGAAAGCGGGAGCGCTTTCATTTTCCTTCAAGCTCTGTGTGTTTTTGCAATATTTGGGTTTCTGTGGCTCGGTGGCTTTATGTATCTTTGGGAAACTACTTTGCTACTCTGCAGCAGAGCAAGGCGTTGGTATCCGGATTGGTTCAAGCGCCTTCTCGGGATATTTCCATCTCCCGATTTGATGGGTGCGATGGTCTTTAACAGGCGGACTGGCACGGTGCGTCATTGCTCTTGGTATGTGTCTGATATCTATTGTTTTTCTGAAGTCAGTGGGCGTGTTAGGCCAAACTATAAAAAGTACGGAGCTGACTATTCAGTTGACCTATGGCTCCCGGATCAAAACCTGCCCTTTGCGAGCCTGAATAGATTATTTGACCGCAGAGCCGATGCGCTCGAGTACTGGGAGTTTGTGAAAAGCTATATGGAACCCGGTACACCGCTGCCTGATTTGCCTTTTCTCAAGCAGTTCCGGAAAGAGGGCGCTGCGAATCGCCACAATGTCTCTTGAGTCAATGCTGAACCAAAAAGACTATCTCAAGCTCGTCCGGAGTTGGCAGTTATGGATTCTAGTCGCAACCTAATCAAGTATTTCAGGGATTGCCTAAGCAAAGAAGGTTTCGACCAACCTTTGACCGACGTGTTTGCTGCTTCTCAAAGAGATCACCTGGTGTCGCCTGGGTTTTACCATCCCCATTCCGCCTGGCCCGAGGTCGGCAAGTGCACGCTGGAAGAACTCGGTTTATATCGTAATAAATATGACGGTTTCCGGCGGGCAGCGAGAGATGAGGGCAAAGAAGAAGGTGCTCTCATGTTGGGGATTTTCCCGGTTGTCATCATTGGTGGCGACGGAGGGGACATTCGCGCGCCATTGCTGATCGCGCCGATCGACGATGTGCTAAGGAAATATGCCCGCTTCCCCAAACTCGTGCAGGAGCCTTTTGACTTTAAGCTGCTGCGCTATAACCCGGAAGTGACTCGCCATCTCCCTTTTGACCTGCCTGCGCTCAATTGGATGCCTGGTACCAATGTGTTGGAGGTGATTGAGTCACGACTGGAAGCCGGGCTCGGCAAAGAAGCGCAGCCGGAGAGCCTTTTTCACTGTCCCGAGAAGTTGAAGGCAGAGCGACTCTCAATATTTTCTGAGTTCCGCCTTACTTGGTTGGCGAAAGCGGTAGAAACCGGTTGGATGTGCGGGACCATGTTTTGGCTTCCGAACGACTCGGAGGGCGACCTGGCGATACGCGACTGGAACAAGGTGCACGAGACGAACGTCTACATACATTATGTCATCAAATATGCAAGCAAGTGGCGCTCTCACTCCTTCCTGACTTTCTCAACACTGGGATTTCAATACGGTGACATCAGCACCCTTGCATCTACCCAGTCTCTAAAAGGGCAGGACTATCAATTGATGCTCGGGCTCTACCCGATCGCAGCATCGGTAGTTGATGAGGAGGGTCAGACTCAGCGTATTCGCGCGCCACTGCTTCAGTTGCCTATTGATTGGTCTGAAGGACAATTACAACAAGCGCACGAACTATACGAAACACCGATTTCCGTTGAACAGTTGGAGTATAACCCGGCTGTGCTGGACCTGTTTGACGACCCCTTGCCGGAGTTGGATTTCTCCAATGACTTGAGATGTCTTGAGCGGATCGAAGAATTCCTGCAACAGAAATTCTCGCCGCCTGGGCTCGATATAGAACAGTGGTGCTCCAACGGAATTAGCCGCAAGCTGTTACGCGATGGCAATGTCCACTGGGGCAAATTCTCTTTTTGCTGGTTCAGCCGCCGCTCCCGTATGGAGCGAAGCGTCATGCATGAATTGTCGCTGCTGGCAGAGTCAGACATGCCTTTGTCGGCACCCTTGTTACAAATCTTGGGCAGTGAGCAGCAGCTCGCCCGTCAAAGCATTTCAACCCCGAACCGATTGCCCTCACCGCTGACTAATGCCCAGGAGCTGGCCTTAGTGAACGGTGCGACAGAGTTGCTTAGCGTGATTAACGGCCCGCCAGGTACTGGAAAAACCCACACCTTGGCATGCCAAGCGTTTGACCGGGTGATTAACGGTGAATCGGTTCTCATTGTGTGTGCGAATGATCACGCGGCGGATGTCGTGCGGGATAAAGTGACTGCCTTGTTCGGAGGCTCGTCAGGATTGGTGATGAGGCCCGGCAGAGGAGATTACAAGAAAGAGTTTCTGGAGAAGCTCGACCGTTGGCTGGCCCGCGGTGACTCAAAGCCTGATTCGTTGGGCGGGCGCGGGAACCCGTTACTGAATGAGCCGGGTGACGACCTGTTACGGCAAGCAAACAGTAACTTTTCCAGAGCGCTGGCGAGAGCGGAAAAAGGCGGGCTCTCAGCCCAGGGGCTCCGGGCCTGGTGTTATCGGAAGTGGATAGTTCATGATGACCTGCTTTCAAACTATTGGGAGGAGGCGCTTCGCCAATTGGCTCGGCACCAGAAGGTGACAGAGCGATTTTTGAAGGCGACCCTGAGGGCAAGGTTGTCGCGATTGCTGCGCGCGCACCGGAGCGAACTGGGGGAGTTGTCCAAAGTCGCGCGGTCGCGATCGTCCTACCATCGCAATCGCCACATGGAATCTGTTAACTGGCACCTGATGACCAGCGTGCTACCAGTCTGGGTTGTGTCGGCTGGTTCTCTGAACGAGACGGTCCCGCTGGCTAAAGATCTGTTTGATCTGGTCATTATCGATGAAGCGACACAGTGCAACTTGCCCCTGGCACTACCGGCTCTGCAACGGGGGCGGCGAGCCGTTGTGGTGGGTGATCCCCAGCAGCTGAGGCATTTCTCCTTTGTCTCAAGAGAATGGCAGAGTCAGAAAGCTGCAGAGCACAGGGTGACTTATTTAGGCGTTGATCTGGATTATCGTAGCCGGTCTTTGCTGGACTATGCCATGACAGCGATCAAACGGCAGGATGCTGTGGGATTTCTGGACGAGCATTTCCGCAGTCATCCGAATCTCATCGGATTCAGTAACGACCGGTATTACAACAGCCGGATCCAGATACTAACTCACCATAAGTCAGAACTTGTGGAGCAACCTTTCAGGCACGTGGACTGCGAGCTTGCGCTCGAGGGTAAGCTGAATCTCGCCGAGATGGATGCGGTGATGCGCGAGCTTGCTGACCTCCTGGAGGCCTACGCAGAGGCGGAGATTTATCCCAGTATTGGCGTTATGGCCATGCAGAGGCGGGCAGCGCTGGAGTTGGAAAAACGAATCCTTGAGGAGGTATCTCTCAAGAACATTGGCCGTTTCAGGCTTCGTGTTGCGACTCCCTTTGGGTTCCAGGGAGAGGAGCGGGATATCATTCTGATGGCGACCTGTCTCTGGCCCGGGCAGTCAGATTCCGCGCGCCGTTTTATGGGCCGCGATGACGTGTTGAATGTTGCAGTGACCCGTGCGCGGCATCAGCAGATTCTGTTCTACCCGAAGGCGGTTCTGGCTGAGTCGGGTCACAGTGCAATACATGAGTACATTCGTTATGCCCGAAAGGTAGAGCAAACTCGATCGCCTGTTCAGCAAGACCCTACCGACAGTGTCCGGCGTGAACTCAGAGTCTGGCTTGCCGGCTTGGGCGTTAAGTGTCAGAGCGACTATCCTTTCGCTGGCCAATGTATTGACCTTGTAGCATTTGTCGAATCGCGCAGAGTAGCAATTGATCTCGTCGGTGCAGAATCGGGAAGTGGGGTTGAGCAGGCCTGGGCTATAGATCGTTATCGCCTGTTGGAGCGGGCAGGCATGAAGCTCTTTCCCTTGGCGGCGGTTCATTGGCACAAGCGCAAAAATAAAGTTAAAGAGGAGCTGAGGAGCTGCCTCGGTTTGAGTGGCCGGGTGCTGGATCCAGTATCGGTGGCCTCCCTGGATGCAGATCTCTACCAACGTTTGCTGGGCCTGCCCCCGTTGCGTGATGAGGAAAGCAAAAGCAACATCAGTCTTGCGAGTCTTTACAAAGAGTTGTCTAAAAACAACAATCTGGCGAGCTTCTGGATACAGCAGCATTTCCAGCCTGGTGAGATTTCATTTCAACGCTATGAGGCGAGCCGTGATGCCCTCTACACGGCAGCTGAAGCCGAATTATCCGGGCTCTGCCTTTTAATGGAAAGCGCAAGAGATATGGATAGTCTCGACATCCTTACCCCCGAAATCCAGCGCCGGTACACCGGTTGTCGTGATGCGGTCGCGGCGTTAACCCAGCTTGCGACTCGATTGGCAGTGCTGAGAGGCGACACTCAACTTGATCAGGCGCTGGCAGACGTTGGCCGTCTCACCGAGCGAGTTGCACTTTATGAGCGAGAATGAAGGATCTGGCAAACGCTCGGTTGCGCCGAGCAAATAGTCTTCAAAGCCCCATGCTGCCAGAAGGCATCATGAATCCGACGTCAGTGAATATGCTCATTACCATGAGCGCAGACATCAGTGCGGTATTGATCGTGATGTTCTTGGCAAGATCAACCGGGGCGATCACAATCGCTGCTGCATCGGCCGGATAGGCATACCATCGGCTATACTCTCGACGAATCTGGACTTCGTAGTTGCCGTCGTCCCTCAAATATTGTCTGGCTTCGATCTCTACCGGCTCACCGTCAATGATAGCCGTGGTTTGTTGCCATTGTGATGACAGAGGGGCCAGCGTCACGGTTGCGAAGCCTGCATCGGTGTGTCCTTTCTCCGAAATGTGAGACCTCGGCTCTAACGTATAGAAGAAGTTGTTTCCCATTTCATAGTGATATTCCGTAAGCGGGATTGACATGATGCCGGTGGTATTGGGAGTGGTGGTTGAACCGGTTTGCCCCCGCTCTCCAATCACGTTAAGCGTATTGGTCATGGTCAGCGCACACCCGGACATCAAAGCTAATATAAAGGTGAACGCAACCGAAGCGCAGCGTCTAACAAGACGGTGTTTATTCACTTATCCCTCCATGGACAAGCTGGTGTGACGAGTTAGCTGTCGGTTCAAGATCGGGATTCAAGTCTGGTATCGATCAGATTAATGGCATCATCCAGAGCTGATTGGGCGTGTTCGGCGCGGCTCATTTTCTGGACAGAGGACTCCATGCACTGAGTCAGCTCGTCCATCTCCACAATAGACTGAGTCATTTTGGGCAGCGCCTCGCGACGGAAATTGCCGATGTCCTGTAGGGCGGCCTCTACGTCCAGGAAAGCCTGTTTCAGAGTATTCAGGTCGAGTTGTGTTCCGGCCGCCTGTTTTTGAATTTCCACGCCGTGAGATCGCAGGGTCTTTGCAGTATCAGCAATCAGTTCATTGGTGGTATTGGTGACAGACTGAACGCCTTTCAGAACGCGCTTTTGTGCCTGAAGGGCCAAGGCCAGAGTTGATGCTGTAGAGAGGGCGGTTACCGTCACATTGACTGCGCGATCGACCCCCCTCATCAGCTCCTGATTGTTGCGGATGATGACTTCTGTAGACAGCGTTCCCTGCTGATTGACGGCGAGCGTTTGCTGCAGATCCATGACCCGCTGGCGTAAGGGGAACAGGACTTCTTCCTCAAGGAACTGCTGGTGCTCGTTGTCATTAATATTGGCCAACTGTTCAGTCAGAGTCTGGTCCATTATCTGGCCAAATTTGATGTAATCCTGTAGCTGAAACGTGAGTTCGCGCATGCGTTTCTGGTCGTTGCGCAATGTCACATTGTCCCGCTCCAGCTGTGCTTTGCCTTTCTTGAGGTTGTCGACGATATTCCGAATCACACTATCTACGGATTGGTAGCGGGCAAACCAGCGACCGATCGGAGTGCCTACGCCCGGTATCCGGGCGAGTATGCGTCGAAGCGTGCCCATGGAGAAGTTGACATGGTTAGGGTTAATAGCGCTAACCTGCTCCTGCAGCAACAGCAAACCATTGGCGACCGGACCACCATCCTCTGCATCCTTGACAAGGTTAGTGAGCGGCTGTTTGAGTAGGGTGCTTTGGTGTGCGATTTGCTGTGTTACAGAGTCTCCAAGTTTGGAGACCGTCTGCGCGTGATGCTCTCGTTTGGCGATATCCCGAATGTCCACGTTGGCCAGATCGGTCACCACTTCCTTAGCTTGGGCTTGCAGTTCAGGATCTGCGACACCTTCGCCGGTTGCGATTGTCAGCTCGTTCTTGAGTTGTGCCTCATCGGCCAGGACTAACTGGTTCATGTTTGCTCCTAACGTCCCTGTGATCTTTGCTCACGTTGTTCGAGTTTTGGTAAAACTCGCGTGAGCGTAAAGGTAATTGATGTATTGGTGTTGCTTAAGGTTTAGTGACTGCAGGCGGTATGTTTCACCGCCTGAGAACCGCCTCCGGCTGATTCAGCATCGCTATCAGCGGATTCTTCCGGTGCACATAGTCTTTGAGTAAATACCCCAATAACAGGCCCAGCGCGAATCCGCCAAGGTGTGCCGCCCAGGCAACACCGCCCTGGCCGGTAAACATGCCGAACAGGTTGATCAGGCTCCAGATCAGGAAGTACCAGTGGGGCGCCAGTTTCTTCTGGTACACCACGATCATGAACGTGAGGCTGGCATGGCGGAACCACATCAGGTAGAGGCCGAACAGTGCAGCGATGGAGCCGCTGGCGCCGACCAGCAGTAAAGGCCCCTGAGCGCTATCGAAAAACAGCAGTTCAGCCAGGGCGGCCATAACGCCGGCAAACAGGTACAGGGCGAGGAAGGCGCCATGGCCCAGGGCGTCCTCCAGGTTGTCACCGATGATCCAGAGGAAATACATATTGCCAGCCAAATGCATCAAGCCGCCATGGACAAACTGATAGGTGATCAGCTGCATCACGAAGTGGGTCGGTTCCTGGGTGTTCGAGTTCAGGCCGAGGTTTGTGAAAATCCACTCGTTGGCCGCTGGCGTGAGTATGCCGGCGAGATAAACCAGGCCGCAGATAACCAGCAAAGCGCGGGTCACCCAGGGAGTTCGGTGAGGCCGGATGTTGTATTCCACGGGCATTGCCGTGAAGAACTGGAACAGCCAGGATTTCCAGTTGACGCCTTTGTTCAGGTTGCCCAGCGCCTGCTTCAACCTCGGAGAGTGCATTACTTGATCCACTTCCGGTTTATCAAGCCATACGCCGTCGCAGCGTGGGCAGCAGTCGATTTCGGTGGTGTAGTTTTCCAGTAGCTGGTAGTGAATCATCGGAACGTTGCAGCGGCGACACAGGCGGTCGCTGTTGCGCAGGGCGGGGCCCAGGTGCTGTTCGTGATCGTATTCGTCAATGTCCGTGTGCTTATTGGCAATGGCCCGGTTGAGGGCGCCATCCTCAAACCACAGGCCGTGACAGTGCCGGCAATCGAGTATTGAGGGGTTGCTGGTTGCCACCAAACCATCGGTGGTGCAGGCGGGGCAGCGCTTATAATGTGTTCTGGGCATGACGTCCCTTTCCTGTGCTAATGCTTATCCCTGGTACATTGCCCTGGTCGGCCAGAGCCCGGATTATTTGTCCGGTTCGGTCAGGTAGGAGCGGGCAAACGCCTGCAGCTCCTCCGCCACCCGCTGTCGGATGGCCGCCCGATCCTCGGGCGCGAGATTATATTTCCGGGCCAGTACGTCAAAATCCTCATCCCGGAGGGTGACCGTCAGCCGTGGCCGGGCCCGGTTCTTTCGGTAGGGCAGCTGCAGGACTTTGCGCACCATGTCAGCGGTGTTCATGTCCTGCAGCGCCGCAGAAACGCGGAAGGCCCGCTGAATGTCGTTGGAGAGATCGAAGGCCATTTGCATGGCCTGAACCGCACGTTCCTCTTTTGACCAGTCCCGTGTCTTTGCCATTGGCTTAGCCTGGGTATTGCGCCCCCTGCTCATGGGGGCGCTGAATTTACTGCGCCGGATTACCTTTCAGGCGGGCAAGAACGTCGTTGACGGCGTCTTTCTCGCTGTCGATTCCGGCAGCTTTGAGCTTTTCATCCAGATCGGCGCCGGTGAGCTCTTTTTCGAGGCTGGCGCTGGCATTCTGGCGGTCTTCCTCCCTGGCCTGGCGATCACGGATGCGTTCCAGGGTTTCCTTGGCGGAGCTGAAGGAGGACTGGTTGCTGTTGATGTTGGTATCAATCTGGGCAGTGGTGCGCAACACCCGTTCATTGGTTTTGACCACCTGAAGTTCGCGGCGGTAGTCAGCCAGCTGTTTTTCTGCCCCTTTCACCCGCTCTTTCAGGCCGGTGATACGCTGTTGCAGCCGTTCGCGAGTCTGGGTCAGTTCCGCTGCGCGACGCTCATGGCCGACGATTCGTTCAGCCACTTCCCGGGCCAGCTCTTCCTGGCCGGCGGCCAGGGCTTTGCGGGTGTCTTGCTCGCGCTTGCTGGCGCTGTCCTGTTCGGAGCGGATCTGCCGGGCCAGGGAGGCGGACTCCGCCATCAGGCTTGCCAGCTCCTGTTTGGCCTGCTTCAGTTCCTGTTCGGCGTCCCGCAGTTCCTGTTCCAGAATCCGGTTGCCCTGGCCATCTACAACGGCTTCGCCCAGTTCGTTAACACCACCGCGCATGGCGGTCAGAATTTTTTTCAGTACCGTTCTCATGTCTCACCCCTTGCTCAAGCCAGATAGTCTTCAAATGTCTGTAACAGGTCGATGGCATTCTCGGCGAGCGTGACCAGTTCCTGCATGATTTCCGCTGTGCCTGAAGTCGGGCTCAGGGCGCCGTACACCACGTAATGGTCGCCGGTTTTGCCCAGGGCGCTCAGGGGCATGGGCACGCTGATCCTCAGCATGTTTTCATGCAGGTCATTCAGCTGCTCGGGGTTCAGTTCCTGTTTGTCAAAAAGATACGCGAGGCACAGAATCTGGGTGTCGGTTACGGTAACGTATACGGGCGTTTCTTCGGCACCGGAAACCGTGACCTGAAGCACCGGTTCGTCACCGGCAACGGGCAAAACATCGAAGGTGCGGCCGGCATGGGTAGCATCACCCAGGGCCAGGGTGAGAGATTGGGTATCCACGAATTGCTCCTTCCTGTGGCATTGAATCGGTTCGGCCGATCCGGACGAACCTTGTCCTGTGGCTTGACATTTTATGTCAATGAATCGAGTCTAAACCGCTCGATTAAATGTTTGCAAGAAATAGTTTGTTTGCGTTATAAACAACTTTCTTTTGACAAGAACTGTCAAATTTTGGATTTACCGGAACGGATATCTGGTCGCGTATGGAAACATTCTTCGCAGTTGCGTTCTCCTTCCCCACGGCGGTTTTTTCCGTTCTTCTCTGCGTTGCCATTATCTATTGGCTGATTTCACTGTCCGGTATGGGCGATGTGGATGCCGAGGGCGATATCGATGCGTCGGGTGATTTCAGCGGCCTCATGGTGACTCTGGGGCTGCAGGGAGTTCCCCTGCCGCTGGTGCTCACACTGCTGTTCCTGATCAGTTGGCTGACCAGTTATTTTATTGACCTGGCGTTCGGGGCGCTGGTGCCCGCAGGCCTGCTGCATTGGCTCTATGCGCTGGCCATCACCGCTGTCGCCCTGGTGGTTGGGGTGCTGGGCACCTCCCTTCTGGTGCGTCCGCTTCGACCGCTGTTTCGCCGCGCCTACCGGCAGCCACTGCAGAAGCGAATTATCGGTACACCCTGTGTAGTGATCTCATCCACGGTCACTGAAACGTCTGGCCGTGCGGACGCCATCCTTGATGGTGCTCACCTGGTGCTGCAGGTACGCAGCCACACGCCGCTATCCCATAGGGAACGGGCGGTTCTGATCGAACATATTCCGGATAACAACGCATGGTGGGTGGTGCCGGAATCCGAATTTCTGTCCACCGAATCCGCCGGATAACCCCGCGCTTACTTCCTATCAATCAATGCAGGAGAACGACTAAATGGATTTATCTTGGATTATGCCGGCCATAACCGCCGTCGGTGTATTGGTTCTGCTCATACTGGGTATTCTTACCCTGTTCAAGGCGTTCTACCGGAAGGTGGACCAGGGGCAGGCGTTGATCGTCAACGATCTGTCGCCCACGCCAAAGGTGTACTTCACCGGCGCCATGGTACTGCCGGTTATTCATCGATCCGAAACCATGAAGATTTCGGTGATCACCCTGGAGCTGAACCGTACCGGCAAGGAAGGGCTGATCTGTAAGGACAACCTGCGTGCGGACATCACCGTTGCCTTCTACCTGCGCGTGAATGAGACGGCGGAAGACGTGCTTCGGGTGGCCAAGTCGGTGGGCGTTGGCCGGGCTTCAGACCGGGAAGCGGTCAACCAGTTGTTCAATGCCAAGTTCAGCGAAGCGCTCAAGACGGTTGGTAAAAAGCTGGAGTTCATGCAGCTCTTCGAAGAGCGCCAGCGATTCCGGGATTCCATTGTCGAAACCATTGGTGAGGATCTCAACGGCTACGTGCTTGAAGACGTTGCCATTGATTACCTGGAGCAGACCCCGAAAACCTCGCTGGACCCGAACAACATTCTGGACTCCGAGGGCATCAAGCGGATTACTGAAATCACCGCGACGCATAACGTGGAGACCAACCGCCTGGAGCGTGACCAGGAGCTGGAAATCCAGCGCAAGAACGTGTCCGCCCGTGAGGCGTCATTGGAGCTTGAGCGCAGCCAGTCCGATGCGGAAGCCCGTCAGCGACGTGAGATTGAAACCCTGCAGGCCCGGGAAACGTCCGAAACCGAGCAGGTACGCGAGCAGGAACGTGCCCGTGCGGAGGCGGCTCGCATCAAGACGGATGAAGAGCTGGCCATCGCGGACGAGAACAAGCAGCGCCAGATTGAAATGGCCATGAAGGCCCGTGAGCGGGCGGTTCAGATTGAGGAAGTGCGGATTCGCCAGGCCCGTGAGCTGGAGGACGTAAACCGCGAACGCGCCGTGGAAATTGAACGCATCGGCATGGAGAAAGCGCTGGAAGAAGAGCGTAAGGAAATTGCCGACATTACCAGCCAGCGTATTGCCGTTGAGCGCAACGTGGCGGAAGAGGAAGAGAACATCAAGGATGTTCGCAACCAGTCTGAAGCGGATCGCCTGAAGGTCAAGAAAGTTGTTGCTGCCGAGGCGGAAGCGGAAGAGCTGAAATTGATGGATGTGAAGGCCGCCGAGGCGGCGTTCGAACGCTCCAAGCTGGAAGCCGAGCAGGTTCGCGTGAAGTCCCAGGCTGACCTGGACGCCGCCGAGAAGAAATCGGTGGGGGATGAGAAACTGGCCCGCGGTCGTCAGGCCATGGCTGCGGCCGATGGTCTTGCGGAGGCGCAGGTCAAGGAAGCCCAGGCGTCTGCTATCCGTGCTGACGGTCTGGCCCATGCCGAGGTCAAGTCTGCCACTGCCAAGGCGGATGAAGAAGCGGGTATGGCCGAGGTCCGCGTACTGGAACAGCGGCTTGAAACCGAAGCCATGGGTGAAGAGAAGCTGGGTGTTGCCAAGGCTGATGCCCGCAAGGCGATGGTGCTGGCTGATGCGGAAGGCGAGCAGCGTATGGGCCACGCCCGGGCCGACGCCCGCGAGGCCATGGCCAAGGCGGAAGCTGCAGGCCTGGTAGAGAAGCTGAAAGCCTACGACGTCATGTCTGAGGAATCACGCCACTTCGAAGAGTTCCGTATGAACCTGGAAGTTCATGAGAAGGAAGTGATGGCTCAGATCGAGGCACAGAAAGCCGGAATGCTGGAAAATGGCCGGGTAATGGCGGCAGCCCTCAAGGATGCCAAGTTCGAGATGATCGGCGGCGACGGCGGCATTTTCGAGAAGTTTGCCCAGGGTCTTGGCTATGGCAAGAGTGTTCAGGGCGTGTTGGACAAGTCTCCCTCCCTTCAGGCGGCCCTGTCGGGTCTCGCCGGGCGGGTGGCTGGTGACAAAACCAACCGGAGCTCTGAAACCGCCTAAAGCCTCCGGTATCGCCGGCGCCTGAAGGGGCGCTGGCGATACCTTCTTCCATTCAGGTTTTTCCTCAGTTCAGGATGATTGGGTATGTCGACGGATCGCACCGGCCTCGAGAGCATTGTTCAGGAAGGCTCTGCCTTTGAAACCATTCAGCGACGGCTGAAAGACCAGGGCGGACAGCTCCGGGAGCGGGTTTCGGAGCTGAACCAGGCCCGGGAAGAAATCTTTGGCAGCGCCGGTATGAGCGTGCTGGGCCGCGCCCGGGCAAGAACCGAAAGCAATGCCGTTGCACGGGATGTGGTGCGCCTGGGCGACAAGCTGTTGTTCGGTTTCAATCTGCAGCTGGGGCTTCGTAAAACCCTGGCGATCGAGGATGTATTCAGGTTGTATCACCTGAACGATGGCGACAGCGGTTTCGAAATGACCGAAGCCGCCATTGAAGGTTCCTTCCTGACCAACGACCGCTTTATAACCGACTTCCGGGAACTGCAGCAGTACTACAACACAGCCACCCTGTCACAGCTGGTCATCCTCAACGGCATGCTGTTAATGGCATTCCGCATTGGTGACAAGCTGGACGACCTTCGGATATTCCGATGGGAGCTGAAACCCGACGGTGAAGTGGGCCGGTATATCGACAACCGTGGCGAGCGGGACCTTACCTTTCCGGATCGTTTCAGTTTTCCCTGGAAAACCGTGGGTCGGGACAGCCAGGTTCAGGGGCGTTCACCGCACCTCAACATTGCCGACACCCTGTTTGTGGATAACCTGCGGGGCGACATCACCTTCAAAGTCGAGAACAATACCGCGACGGGCGAGGGTATCTATTCAGACCCGGTAACGTCCGATTCACAGTCCCTGGACGACGCCTCATTCGACTACGCCGATCTCGGTGAAATCCTGCTGGTCAGGATCCTGCCCTTCAACGAGGAGCATTGGCGTTACTACCTGTTCAACCGCAGCCAGCGCAAGATAGAGCGCGTGGATGCCATGGCCGGCTCGGTGGCTTCACTGCCGGACAATCATGGCCTTATCTTCCCCTCCGGCTCGTACCTGACCACCGGTGAACTGAAAACCTTCCAGATTCCGGACGGAGATTTTCGTCTCAAGCGCACTCTGCGGGCGCCTAATGGCGAGGATATGCTCTACGTGTTTTACGAGCAGCTCACCGGGCAGGTCATTCTTTACCGCTATAACCTGATCCGCAAGCAGGTGGATGTGCCCCTCATCGGACACGGCTATGCCCTGTTCGAGAATGGTCATCTGGTGATCTTCAATGCGGATAACGAGCCCACCCTGGTGCACCCGCTGCAGGTATGGGAAACCCCGTTTACGTCAGAAACCTTTCATGCCGAGGCCGGCGTCGCTAACGACTCTGAGCTGGCGCGAATCGGCAACCCGGAACTGGTGCGTGGTATTGCCGAACTCAATACGATCATTGGGCTTGTGGATTCGGGGAGTGCCAGTGAACGCCATTTTACCGGCCTGATCCGCACCATTGATCGTATTATCGACCAGTTTTTCTGGTTGACCGGGCGGCAGGAAGAGCCGCCGTTTGCCGGGCTCCATCAGCAGCTGACCACCATTCGCGGTACGGCCGAACTGGTACTGGACGAGTACGAAAAAGTCCAGAGCATCCGCGCCCAGACCGAAACCGCCATCAAAGAAGTGGCGGATGAGCAGGCGGCCCTGATGAGGGACCTGAAACCCGATAGCTGGAAAGCCCCGGATCAGTTCGTCAGCTTCCTGGCCCGCCTGCGGGAACATCGGGGCCGGGTCCGCACCCTGAACGACCGTCGCTATGCCGACAAGGCCCGGATTGAAACGCTGGAGAGCGAGTTGTCCGAAGCGGAAGAGCGCCTGACCGAGCGCACCTTCCGCTTCCTGGCCTCGCCCGAGGCGCTGGATGGCTATCGTAAAACGTTGAACGAGCTTCAGACCGACCTGGCAGAAGCGGAGAACCGGGACAGCCTGGAGAAAATAGTCAAACGCTACCGGGAGCTGACGTCGGGCCTTGATATGATCCAGGGCATGCTGGCGTCCATGGCCGGTGACGATGCGGCACTGGAAACCGCGATTACCGATAACATTTCCGGTATCTACGCCACCATCAACCAGCAGCGCTCGGAAGCGGAAATCCGCCTGAAAGAGCAGGGCAGCGCAGAGGCCAGGGCCCAGTTCGCCGCTCGCCTGCGGCTATTCGAGCAAAGCCTTGCCAATGGTGTCAGCGCCCTCACGGATGTACGGGAATGTGACGGGCTGATGACCCGAATGCTCGATCAGCTTCAGGAGCTGGAAAGCCAGTTTGGTGAGTACGATGAGTTCCTGGCCGCCATTCTGGAGCAGCGTGAAAACGCCCACGAGAGCATCGAAGCCCGCCGTCAGCAGTTGCAGGATCAGCAGCAGCGCCGGACCACCACCTTGACGGATGCAGCCGAACGCATCCTGAAGAACGTCGGTCGCCGTACCGAGCGTTTTTCCAGCCCGGAGGAGTTACACGCCTTTTTTGCCTCGGACGCCATGGTGGCCCGGTTGCGCAGCATGGCCAAAGAGCTGCGTGAGCTGGGGGCGGCCATGGAGGCGGACGACTGTCTGGGCCAGTTGAAGGCCGCCCAGGATACCGCTCTTCGCAGTGTTCGTGACAGGGCCGATATCTTCGAGGATGGCGGTGCCGTTATCCGCCTGGGCAAGCACAAGTTCAGCGTAAATCAGCAGGAGCTGGACCTGACCCTGATCCCCCGGGATGACCATGTGCTGCTGCACCTGACCGGTACCCAGTATTACGAGAGGCTGGACGAGCCAGAGCTGGACCGCCTGCGGGGCTACTGGAACATGAGCCAGCCGTCGGAATCCGACAAGGTTTACCGGGGTGAATACCTGGCGGCGATGGTGATCGAAGAGTTCCAGAATGCACCCGATCTGCCGGTGAATGTGGCCGATCTGGAAGAACTGACCGGCCATATTCGAGCGTTTGCCTCTCCCCGTTATCGGGAGGGGTACGAAAAGGGCATCCACGATCACGATGCGGCGTTGATTGTCAGTACCCTCTGGCCAGCTATCCAGAGTGCAGGCCTGCTCCGGTTCAGCCCCCGGGCCCGGGCGTTGGCGATGTTGTTCTGGGCCAGGTTGAGTCAGCAGGAGGAGTTGGCGCAGCAAGTTCGGGCCCGTTGCCTGTCGGCCGGTATTCTCAGCCGCCTGATGCAATCGAATGAACTGCTGCAATCCCTGGAGCAGGAGCTTGGTCCCAGGCTTTCAGGGTTCGTGGAAGAACACGGCCTGTTGCTGGCGGACAAAGGCAGCGCCGAACGCACGTTGATCGATTCCGCTGCCCAGTATCTTGTGCGGCAACTGGCGGAAGAAACCGATACCTTTGAGATTACCCGCTATGCCAGTGAACTGGCCTCCGGTTTCAGCGAAGCCCTGAAACGGGACAACCAGTTCGCCCAGTACCAGGATGCCCTGAGGGTGGTGGCAGACCAGCCCGCAGCGCGCTGGACCATCACCAGCCACTGGCTGAAGGCCTGGATGAGCAAGGCAGACCAGCAACACCTTCTGCACTACCTGCCGGAAGTGGTGGCGATACTGAACGTGGGTGAGGCCCTGAAAACCAGTGTGCGTAGCGTGGAGCTGGCGTTCCATGTGGAGGGGCTGCTTGGTCAGCATTCCCGGATTGAAGAACGCACTCTCAGCCTGCAGCTGGATGAGTTTGATGAGCGCCTGCGCTATCACCGTCAGGAAATCATTCCCGGCTGGCAGCAATTGCAGGAAGTTCGCCACCAGGTACTGGAGCGTTGGCGCGACCAGCTTCGTCTGGAGGAGTTCCGCCCAAGGCCGCTGTCTTCTTTCGTGCGCAACAAACTGATCAGCGAGAGTTACCTGCCCATCATCGGTGACAACCTGGCCAAGCAGATGGGCACCGCTGGCGAAGACCGCCGAACCGACCAGTCCGGCCTGCTGATGATGATCTCGCCGCCGGGTTACGGTAAGACCACCCTGATGGAATACGTGGCCAACCGCCTGGGCCTGATTTTCATGAAGATCAATTGCCCGAGCCTGGGGCACGATGTCACGTCCCTTGATCCGGAGAAGGCGCCGCATTCCACTGCCGAGGCAGAGCTGATCAAGCTGAACCTGGCGCTGGAAATGGGCAATAACGTGATGCTGTATCTCGACGATATTCAGCACACCCATCCGGAATTCCTGCAGAAATTCATCTCTCTGTGCGACGGCACCCGGCGCATTGAAGGCGTATGGCGTGGCCGCACCCGCACCTACGACATGCGGGGCAAACGCTTCTGCGTGGTGATGGCCGGTAACCCCTACACCGAGAGTGGTGAAGTGTTCAAAGTGCCGGACATGCTGTCCAACCGGGCGGATATCTACAACCTGGGGGATGTGTTGTCAGGCATGGAACATGCCTTTGCCCTGTCGTACATTGAAAACAGCCTGAGCTCCAACCCGGTGCTTGCGCCGCTGGCCACCCGGGGCATGGCGGACTTCTACCGGTTCGCGGATCTGGCCGAAGGCAAAGCCGTGGCGGATTCGGATTTCGAGTACGATTACAGTGCGGCCGAGCGGGATGAAATTGTTTCCCTGCTCAAGAAAATGATCCGGGTGCGGGAGACCGTGCTCCGGGTAAACCAGGCTTATATTGCCTCCAGTGCCCAGGCGGAAGCCTACCGCACCGAGCCGACCTTCAAGCTCCAGGGCAGCTACCGCAACATGAACAAGCTGGCGGAGAAGCTCTCGCCGGTGATGAGTGATGCTGAGCTCGAAGCCCTGATTGACGACCACTACCAGGGCGAAGCCCAGTTGCTGACCCAGGGCGCGGAGGAGAACCTGCTCAAACTGAAGCAGATGCGCGGCACTCAGACTGATGCAGAAGCGGCCCGCTGGCAGTCGATCTGTGAGGAATACCGCCGCCGTCAGGAAGCTGGAGGCGATGAGGAAACGGGGGTGAAGGTGGTGCGGCAGCTTGGCCTCATTGCCGAGCACATGCAGCAGCTGGCACACCAGTTGGTTGCCGGAGCGGATAACCGCAACGAACAGACGCCAGATATCGAAAAGGCCCTGAGCCAACTGTCTCGATCCCTGGAAACCGGTCTGACCGAAGGCTTGCAGTCAGTCCAGCTTAACCCCGCCGTTACCGTTAACCTGGACAGCCCGCCGCAGGTAGGCGATGCCCTGATGGCCTTTGCGCGGATCTTTGAGCAATCTGTCGTACCCCTGGTGAAAACCATGGATGGCAAGCTGAACCTGGACCTGAAAACCCAGAATGAAATGAGCCGGGTGTTACGAGTGGTTCGAGAGTTGCAAGAGCAGTTATTGCCTGACAATGGTTAAAAAAGGAGTTCAATATGCTGTTAAGGACATTACTGACATTATTGATCCTCTCACCCGCTGTCAGCGTGGCCGAGGTCTACCGCTGGGTAGACGAAGACGGCCGCACCCATTTTGGTGACCGGCCGCCGACGCAGGCAGCCAGCCAGGAGGTTAAAGTGGAATCCGCGCCAGCCAGGGTGGACAATTCCGCCCGTGACCGTCAGCAGAAGGTGAATGCCTTCCTGGAACAGAAACAGCAGGAGCGCGACCAGCAGCGTGCGGCGGACGCCAAGGCAGAAAAGCAGGCAGCGAAACGGGCGGAACAATGCTCCAAGCTTCGCGCACGCCTCAAGTACATGGACAGCGTTTCTACCTTCTATAACCTGAATGAGCAGGGTGAGCGGGTGTTCGTCAGTGAATCCGAAAATACCCGGATTCGGGAACGTTTCCGGAAGAAGGTAGAGGAAACCTGCGGTCATTGATCGCACGGAAATGAGTTTTTACGGGAGGCAGGAAGCCCCCCGTCCTGTCTGATGCAAGGGATTTGCTATGTTTTCACGTCTGTTCACGACGGCTTGTCGTGGTGTTCTCGTTTTTCAGATTCTGTTTGTCGGGGTTTCCGGGGCGTCAGAGCCGGGTGTGCCACTGGCGGATGTGTATCGGCAGGGGATACCTCTTGAGGGTTACTGGGTCAGCGAGAAATACGACGGTGTCAGGGCCTACTGGGATGGCTCCCGGCTGCTGTCCCGGCAGGGCAACGTGTTTCATGCACCCGACTGGTTCACCCGGGATCTGCCTGATCGGCCGCTGGATGGCGAGCTCTGGATGGGGCGTGAACGGTTCGCGGCGTTGTCGGGAGCCGTTCGGCGGCTGGAACCCCGTGACAGCGATTGGCGGGAGATTCGTTTCATGGTTTTTGATATGCCGTGGGGTGAGCGGCCATTCAACGAGCGTTTGCGGGCACTGAGGGCTGAGGTCAGCGATGCCGGGATTGATCACCTGGTTCTGGTCGAACAGCGTGCGGCAACGGACCATGAACAGTTGATGCATCAGCTGGACGAAGTGATTGCCCGCGGTGGCGAGGGATTGATGCTCAAGCATGGCGACAGTCTGTACCGTGCCGGGCGATCCCGGGATCTCCTGAAAGTGAAGCGTTTTCAGGATGCCGAAGCGGTGGTCCTCGGGCATTTGCCGGGAAAGGGGCGATTGACGGGGAAAATGGGGGCGCTGTTGGTGGAGCTCGACAGCGGCCGGAAGCTTCGCATTGGTACTGGTTTCACGGATGAGGAGCGTGACGATCCACCTCCCGAAGGTGCCGTCATCACATTCCGGTACAGTGGCCATACGAGTACCGGTCTGCCAAGGTTCGCCAGCTATGTGCGAATTCGTGATGATGAGCCTGCCGTCCCGGTAATCGATTCTGATTAAGTATTGTCACACAAAGCGCGGGAGCCTGTGCTACGTTTAAAGGGGTCTCGCCTGAGTTTTCTGGTTCAGCGGGATCAATGTGAAGTCGTCATCGGAATGCCAACACGCAGTGTCAGACTGACAGGAGGCAAGAAATGGAAGCGAAATCCGCAAAAGACGATTACAACCGTGTCAAAGACGACCTTCAGGCGCTGAGGGAAGACCTCGCGAAGCTGACAAAAGCCGTTGCTGATGGGCAGAAAAACAATATCAGCAGTCTGAGGGACGAAGTTCTTCGCGAAAGCCGCGAAGCGCTGGATCATGTACGTAAGCGTGGTGACGAAGCCGTGAATCGCGCCCGTGATGCGGGAAGCAAGGCAGTTCATGATGTCGAGCACCAGATCGAGGAACGGCCTTTCCTCAGCATTCTCATCATGTTTCTTGCCGGGATTCTGGTCGGCCGTCTGCTTGATCGTTGATCATGCTTGATTCCCCGAAAATTCAGAGTGCCGTGCGCAAGGCCGTTGCCGCTGTGCTGGGCTTTATGCTGGCGCTGGTTTTGCTCACTGCACTGCTGATTACCGGGTTCTACATGCTGGTCACCGCCGCCACACTGTCCCTGGCGCCTCTCATGGGGGAGTCAGCGGCCATGGCGGTGGTCGGCGTCAGCTGTTTCCTGATCCTTGCCCTGGTGTTCTATCGCCTGACACGCCCGGCCCGGAGCCTGTCGAAAGGGGCTTCTTCACAGACGGGTTCTGGCTCCCCTGTGCAGATGGTGCGTGAATTGATTCGACAAAACCCCCTGGAATCCGCGCTGGCGGCTTTTGCCCTTGGCATCGCCGAACAGGGTGATCCGCGTCTGAAGTCCTTGTTGTTGCAGGGGGGGATGGTGCTGATGAAAGAAGCGGAAGCCGAAGCGGAGCAGAACCGGCAGACTGCCGGGGAAACGTCAGCCGAAGGCAAGGCCGCCTGATCGCCAGTTGCCGCCACGCCTGTATCCGGTGAAGGTTCAGCCAATCGCCCGGTGGGTTATCCGGGTACACTGGTGAGACTACATCATCAGACGGTCACCTATGAGCATGAATTCAGACACCAGCCCGGTGTGGCAAAGACACGCCTCGGCGATCCTGAGCGGGTTCCTGGGAGATTGGCTGGAGGAGCGCAATAACCCTCTGGCGGTACCCATGCAGGTTTTCCACGGCCCTGCATCGCTGGATTGCCGGGCTCCGCGCCTTGACGCCCCGGGCTCCACTCTCTGCCTGTCAATTCACGGGCTGATGGAGCTGGAATCCGTGTGGACATTTCCCGGGCAGAGCCGCTTGAGTTACGGCTCCCTGCTGACCAGTGCCTCCCGCGAAATCACCCCGCTGACGCTGCGCTACAACACGGGGCGACCCATTTACCGCAACGGTGAGGCGTTGGCGGGTTTACTGGAAACGCTGGTGTCCGCCTGGCCGGTGCCGGTGGAGCGCATCATCCTTATGGGCCATAGCATGGGGGGGCTGCTAATTCGTAGCGCCTGTCACCACGGTCAGGCTCTGAATCACAGCTGGGTTTCACGCCTGACCGATTGCGTGTATCTGGGGTCGCCCCACGATGGCTCCTGGCTCGCCAAGGGAGCAAAGGCGACGGCGGATCTGCTCAATCGCGCTCCCCGTGACTATCTGCGGGTCGTGGGTGAAGTGATAGATCTGCGCAGTGAAGGTATCCGCAATCTGTCCCGTGGTGACGTTGTGCCAGCGGAGCAGGGGGAACCTCCCCTGGTTCCCGGGGTGCGGCATTTTGTGGTCTGTGGATTGTTGGCCCGTTCCCGTACGCATCCGGTGAATGCCCTGTTCGGGGATGCACTGGTTCATGAGGCCAGTGCCCGTGGAGAGGAGCGTACCGGGTGGAAGCTTGCCGGCATGGCGAGTTTTCCGGGAGTGGATCATATTCGCCTGGCGCATCATCCCGATGTGGCCCGGCAGTTGGTGGAGTGGTTGCTATGAAAACCGGAAAGGAACAGGGCCATGAGTGGTGGCTGGGGCTTGCGGATATCGTCACTCACGGAGTGGCGCAGGGGGTTCACAAACTTGAGCGGGTGCATCTGTCCATAGCCGACGAAACCTTTAACGTGCTCGATCGTGTTCCCGTCACGCGGCCCTGGAGCCAGGCAATACGGTTCACTCATCACAACCTGTCACGGCTTTCCTACCGCAGCGTTGCGGCAGTGGCTACCGGCGCAGGGCAGCTGCTTCCCCCTCCGGAAGGGCGTCGTTAAGTCGGGTTACACAGACAGCAGGCCTCCTTGCCTGCTGTCGATGCCTTGAGCGTTACTGAACGTTTTCCTGCTCGCCAAACTGATCCGCAAACAGCGCGGACGACAGGTAACGTTCCGCCGAGTCCGGCAGCACCACGACGATATTCTTGCCCTTGTTTTCCGGCTGTTTACTGACCCTGATCGCCGCAACCACGGCCGCGCCGCAGGATATCCCGCACAGAATCCCCTCTTCCTGAATCAGCCTGTGTGCCATGGCAATGGCATCGTCGTTACTGACGGTTTCCACCTGGTCGACCAGATCCAGGTCGAGGTTTTTGGGCACAAAACCGGCGCCGATACCCTGGATTTTGTGAGGGGAGGGTTTTGGCTCCTCGCCGGCCATTACCTGGCTAATGATCGGGGAGTCCGTGGGCTCAACAGCCACGGAGGTGATGTCCTTGCCCCGGGTCTGCTTGATGTACCGTGATACCCCGGTCAGCGTGCCGCCGGTGCCAACGCCGGCGACGAAGATATCAACGGCGCCATCGGTATCGTCCCAGATTTCCGGGCCGGTGGTGTCCTCGTGAATGCGGGGGTTGGCCGGGTTATCGAACTGCTGCGGCATGAAGTGGTGCTCGGGATCGGTGGCCACGATCTCCTCTGCCTTGGCAATGGCACCCGGCATACCCTTGGCCGGCTCGGTCAGGACCAGTTCCGCGCCAAGGGCCTTGAGCACTTTGCGACGCTCCAGGCTCATGGACGAAGGCATGGTCAGGATCAGTTTATAGCCCCGGGCGGCTGCCACGAACGCCAGCGCGATGCCGGTATTGCCACTGGTGGGCTCGACGATGGTGGTGCCCGGTTTCAGGACGCCCCGTTTTTCGGCATCCCAGATCATCGCTGCGCCAATGCGGCATTTCACCGAATACGCCGGATTCCGACCCTCGATCTTGGCCCAGATGGTGGCACCGTCATTGACCCGGTTGAGCTTGATCAATGGGGTGTTGCCGATCGACAGAGAGTTATCTTCGTAGATGTTCGCCATGGGATTCTCCTTGTGGTTGTTTCCTGAAAGATGTGACGACTATTTTGAGACCGTTTGGACCTCCAGGCGGTTCCGGCCATTTTGTTTGGCAAGATACAGTGCCTGATCCGCCTGCCGGAGGAATTCATCCGGCTCGGTCGTGGTGTCGGGAGTGCCAATGGCAAGCCCGATGCTGATGGTGAGCTGGATATCCGGATGGTCACTGATGGTAAGGCTGTGACCGACCGCCGCGCGGAAGTCGTCAAGCCGTTTGATCATTTCGCGCCGATCCTGGTACGTAGTGAAGATCACAAACTCTTCGCCGCCAAAGCGGGCTATACGGTCGGTGTCGCGCCGGAAATGGGCGCGCATGCTGTCAGCCAGTGCCTTCAGGCACAGATCGCCAGCCTCATGACCATAGGTGTCATTGATCCTCTTGAAGTGATCGGCGTCTACCATGGCCACGGCGAAACCCGCGCGGTGGCGCAGGCACCACTGGAAGCTCTGGTTGAATTCACGATCAAAATAACTGCGATTGCCCAGCTGCGTCAGATCGTCCGTAACGCTCAGATGCTGCAGGGTGGCGTTGGCGATTGCAAGTTTCCGGTTCAGGCGGCCGAGCTTCCGGTTCCAATAGAACAACAGACCAAGGATAACGGTTGCAATCACCATCAGTTGCCACAGCAGAGTATAGTCCACGGTTTGTTTCAGCTGCACCGTACGCCACTGGTTGTCCAAATGTTGCCTTTCTTCGGCGCTCAGGCTGGCTACCAGCTTTTGCATAATGCTCAGCAGGATGGGCTCATCGTTGCGGGTGGCAACGGACAGCGTCCAGTCAGCAGGGATACGCCCGATCACCTTCAGATCGGCCAGTCCCCTTTCCTGCATGTGGTGACTGGCCGTAGCCAGCGTTGCAATACAGCCTTCCAGGTCGCCCTGTTGCACCAGTCGCAGCCCGGCACTTTCACTGGCAACCTCCACTAGGTGGATGCCAGGCTGCCTTTGCCGTATCAGTTCAGAAAAGGCGTAGCCTTCGACAATACCGATGCGTTTACCCTCCAGGTCTTTCAGGCGTTCCATGAACGGCGCTTCGATCCGGCCAATCACCACATTCGGGACCTGGAGGTACGGGGCCGTGAAATCCAGGAAGCGGGTTCGTTGCGGGGTATCCATCGCCAGGGGCAGAATGTCGCAGCGATGTTCCCTGACTGCCTGCACAGTCGCCTGCCAGCTGCTGCTGGGCAGGATGTCGAAATCAATACCGGAACGCTCGGCGAACAGCCGGAAAACCTCGGCTGACAGCCCGATGTGCCGGCCCTGTTCGCTGAGACCCTCAAGGGGCATCCAGTCCGGGTCAACACACAGAGTCAGTTGATGCTCACGCGCTTCAAGCCATGCCTGTTCCTGGTCAGTGAGGGTAACCGTGCCAGGAGCGTTCACAGGACGGTTGGGGGCGGCGCCGAGCCAGCGGTCTTCGATGGTTCGCATCTCGGTCGCGCTTATGGCGGCGAGGGCTGTGTCCATGGCCTCCGCCAGCGGCGTCAGTGTGAAGCGGATCCCGAACCGCAGATCTTCCCCCGGAATATTCTCAAGGGGCAGCTCACCGGCGATGCGCACGCCGGGTATACCCAGCTCACGCACCCAATAATTGCCGTTGGGCAGCGCCGCGAGGACCACGTCCACGCCACCGTCGGCGAGCGACTGGAACATGGCCTGCTGGGAGGTGAATGTGCGGACGTTCTCACCGAGCCGATCCTTCACTGCCTGTTCGTAGTAGATGCCGGAGCCGAGGGCGACGGTGAGGTCCGCCAGTTCGTCCAGACGGTCAAAATACAGGTCATCTCTGAGGGTGAAGGCGACGTTGGGAATGACATGGTAGGGTTCGGTGAAACGTGTAAAGGCCTTCCGCTCGGCATTGAGGGACATGTTGGCCATGACGTCAATTTCGCCCTTGCGGAACATTTCGAAAAGTTCTGACCACTGCCCGCCGACAGGGATCACTTGCAAGCCGGTCAGATCGGCGATGCGATTGAGGACGTCCACTGTGAGTCCCTGCAGGCGTCCGTCGTCCTCGAAACTGAACGGGGCATAGTCCCGCATGATGCCAACCCGCACCGGCCCGATCCGCCGGAGGAACAGTTGGTCAGCGGTGCTGATGCTGAACTCCCGGGCTTCGTTGAGGCGCGCGCCGCCATACTCTTGCCAGCGTTCCAGCAGGGTGTCGATCCGCTCCTGGGGCACGGCTTCCAGGCCAGCCTGAATCTGGTCGAACAGGGCCTGGTTGCTCTTCAGCACGCCGATGCGGAAATCTTCCTGGGAGAGAGGGCCAAGCGGCGCCGGGCCGGCAACATCCAGGAAACGGAAGCCTAACTGGTTGGCGGAGTATTTCAGGGTCAGCGCCGGTCCGATAATGGCATCCACCCAGCCAAACGCCAGGGCCCGTATCTGGCTGGCAAGGGAGTCATAGGTTTTCACATTGATGTCGTTGTCCAGCAGCAGATCCCGGTAGTAGACATCCCGGACCACACCAATCGTGAGGGCTTTCAGATCCTGCAGGGAGCTGACCTGATCGATGGGTTTTTCCGTGTCATGCATCAGGTAGGTCTGGCGGACGTGGTAGGGGTCAGTGAACAGGATGTCTTTCGCACGCTCCCGGCTGAATGAAATGCCGTCGATGGCGTCCAGTTCGCCTCTCATGAAGGCTGAGTAGAGCTCCGGCCAGCTGCCGGCACGATATTCGAAGGTGAGTCCGGAGTGGTGCTCCACTTCCTTCAGAATATCAATGGAAAAACCGGAGGCCTCGCGACCGGATATGGAAGAATAAGGCTGATTGTCCGATACGATACCAATGGATACCGGGGGCGCCGCCCTGACAGGTGTTGTGACAAGAAGCGCCAGCAGCACAACACAATACAGCGGATACCATGCCCTCCGGGGGCGAGAGAGCGGAATGGAGAGGGCGCTCATCAGGTCGTTTACAATCCTTTACATACTGAATGGACAGTGTAGACCTCCACCTGCGGTTTTTCCTGCCCTGTCGTCAGCCAGTGGGCACAAATGTACCCGATCCGGAAGTGTCCGGTGGTAGCATGGCCATTTTGAACATCTATCTATTGGAAGCTGCGTATGGGCCTTATGTTTGAAGAAATCGACAGCCAACCCTCATTGCTGGGGGAGATAACCCTACGGCGCCGGCGGATTCCCGCCCTGGGCGAGCGGGATATCTATGAAGTGAAGCTGGGCGATGAATTCCTGATGTCCAGCATGTTCGTGGACGCCGAGGTGGCCCTTGCCGACCTTGGGCTGGAGATGACCGAAGGGCAGGCGCTGAAGGTGGTGGTTGGCGGCCTGGGCCTGGGATACACCGCGGAAGCCGCACTCCGGCACGATCGGGTGGATGAATTGCTGGTGGTCGATGCCCTGGATACCGTGATCCGCTGGCACGAACAGGAAAAAGTCCCCCTGGGCAAAGTGCTCAACGCGGATGACCGCTGCCGCTATGTGCTTGGCAGTTTCTTTGACCTGGCGGTGTCCGAAGCCGGATTTGATCCCGAGCAGCCGGGGAAGGTGTTCGATGCCATCCTGCTGGACATCGACCATTCACCGCGAGCGCTGCTGCACGACTCCAACGCCAGTTTCTACACCGGAGAAAGCCTTGGCAAAATGGCGGCCCACCTGCGCCCGGGCGGGGTATTCGCCATGTGGTCCAATGACCCGCCGGATGAGGCGTTCATGGCCACCTTGCGAACCCTGTTCACCGATGTGGACGCTCGGGTGGTGTCGTTTTTCAATCCGTTCCAGAACCGGGAGTCCACCAACACGGTGTTCCTTGCCCGTAAACCGCTCAGCTGACTTTGCGGCCGGTGTAGTCGGAAAAGTCCGGCTTGAGGGGGTGGTGCCGGTCATCGGTCATGTAGGCGGATGTGAGAATGAACTCCGCCGTGGCGCGGTTGCAGGCCACCGGAATGTTCCACAGGGCGGCGATGCGCAGCAGGGCCTTGATGTCCGGATCGTGGGGCTGGGGTTCCAGGGGATCCCAGAAAAACACCAGCAGGTCAATTTCGCCCTCGGCAATTTTCGCCCCGATCTGCTGGTCACCGCCCAGCGGGCCGCTTAGCAGGCAATGGATGTCATCACGCCTGAGGTTCTCAGCGAGTAACCGGCCTGTGGTGCCGGTGGCGTAAAGGGACAGTTGTGCAAAGCGGGTCTCGTTCTCGGACACCCACTCAACCAGTTCTTTCTTCTTGTTGTCGTGCGCCACCAGGGCAACGGATTTCACAGCCATTTGCGGTAAAGTCTCCTTGATTTGCGATCAATCTGTCGACCAGTGTTTCATAACCGGACGACATGCGGAATAGGACAGAGGTGTGATGAAGACAACGACCATAGATTGGGCGACCACTCCGGCTGCCGTCTGGCGCCGCCACCGATCCGGCCTCCGGGTCATCCGGCGGCTGGATCCGGTACAGTGGCAGGCGCTGACCGGCATCGAGCGTCAGCAACAGGCGCTGGCGCGGAATACCGAACGCTTCCTCGCCGGAGAGCCATCCAACAACGCGTTACTCTGGGGTTCCAGGGGAACCGGCAAGTCGTCCCTGATCAAGGCACTGCTGAACCGTTACCGGGATCGGGGATTGCGGATGATCGAGGTGGACAAGGACGATCTGGTGACCCTGCCGGAGATTGTGGATGATATCTGCGACTTGCCGTTCCGCTTCGTGATCTTCTGCGATGACCTGTCGTTTGACGTGGGCGAGTCCGGCTACAAGGCTCTTAAAAGCGTGCTGGAAGGTTCGCTGGAACTGCCGCCGGAAAACGTGCGGGTTTATGCCACCTCCAACCGTCGACACCTGATGCCGGAGTTCATGTCCGACAACCTGAAAAGCGAGATGCGCGATGGCGAGCTGCATCCGGCGGAGGCCATCGAGGAGCAGGTGTCCCTGGCGGACCGGTTCGGCTTGCAGCTGTCGTTCTATCCGTTTTCCCAGGACGTCTATCTGCAGGCTGTGGACGCCCTGTTTCCGGAGGTGGCAGACCGGGATGAGTTGCACCGGGAGGCGATCCGCTTTGCCACCGCCAAGGGCGTGCGCAATGGTCGCACCGCCCAGCAGTTCTACCGGCAGTTTGCCGGGGACGACCAGTCGAACCAGTAAAGGGGCCCTGGCTATTGCCGTTTTGCCATGCGGATGAAGCGATGGTGTACCACCCGGACGCCCGTGTACACCAGAACCATTACCACGGGGATGGCAATGCCCAGTGTCAGTGACTTGTTGATATCGAACCCGGCTTCGTACACGGAATCCAGTCCCAGTTTGAGCAGGCCGATCAGGTAATAGGTGATGGCCACCACCGAGAACCCTTCCACGGTGTGCTGCATCATCAACTGGATCTTGGAGCGCCGGTCCATGGAGCTCAGTAACTGCTGGTTCTGGTTCTGGATCGCCAGATCCACCCGGGTGCGCATCATTTCCGAGGCACGGTCAACCCGGCGTGACAGGTCTTCCAGCCGCTCACTGACGGCTTTGCAGGTTTCCACCGCCGGGGTCAGTCGCCGGGTCATGAACTCGGTGATGGTCAGGTGTCCGGACAGCTCATCCTCACGGAGCGCGTCCAGTCTTGTCAGCACCAGCCGGTGGTAAGCCCGGGTCGCCGAGAACCGGAAGGTGGAATGGGCCCTGAAGGCCTCGATGCGGGCCGCGATGGCGGTCAGCTGGGCCAACAGTGCGGGCTCATCAACGTCGTCATTGTCCGCCAGGGACTGGGTGATCACCGCGAGTTTCTGGTCCATGTCGTTGAGGGATGGGGAGGTTTCCCTGGCCAGCGGCAGCGCCAGCAGGGACATCAGGCGGTAGGTTTCGATTTCTATCAGACGCTGGGTCAGGCGGCCAAGCTGGCTGTCGGACATATGGTGGTTCATCACCAGGAAACGGCCAAAATCGTCACTGTGAAGCTGGAACGTGCCCCATACCCGGGCCGCCCCATTCTGGGGACTGCTGCCCACCAACCTGCGCCCTTCAAAGTGCTGGCGGACGTAATCCAGATCTTCCATCCCTTGCCCGGCCTGTGTCTGTAGGTGGACATGAAACGCCGCAATCACGGTACCTGTCAGCTTATCCAGCCAGCCCTCCGGCAGCAGGCTGATGCCGGTTTCCGCAAAGGGCGCGCCAGCTTCTGTGGGATCCAGGTTGATGAAGGTGTAGGACGCAAACTCCATGTGCATTTCGCGCCGTATCCTGAGATTGCCAAAGGTTTTCTCGAAGCAACTGACTTCCTGTTCGGGTTCCGGCTCGCCCAGCAGGCGATGCAGCTCCTGTAGGTGTCGGAACTGGGCCTCGCGCTGCTCGGGGGTGGTGAGGACGGCAATGTGGGTCACCCGGGCAGGCGTTGGCAGTACCTGGAACGGGCGGGAATGCAGCTCGTTATACAGATCGTCCCGTAACGGGTGAATGGCAAGGGCTGAAAGGCTTGATCCCACGCTGGCTGGTCTCCACGGTGTCAGTTGGCTTGAATCCCGGATAGGTCACAAGGTTAGGGGAAAGTCGGTCGGGGGGAAATACGACCAGTGGCTGGTCTGCATCGTCTGAAAGTCGCTCACGGGCCCGGTACGGGGGTGTGCGTGGGCAGGCTGACGGTGAACAGCACGCCGTTGGCCTCATTGCCTGCGGTCGCCGATCCGCCGTGGTGTTCGGCAATCAGTTTCACGATCAGCAGGCCTTGCCCCAGGTGTCCTTCCTGCGTGCCTTTTCGTATGGATACAAACGGGTTGAAAATGTCGGAGCTCAGGTGCTCCGGCAGCGGTGGCCCCTGATTAAACACGCCCAGTTCAAGGCTCTTGCCCTTTGGTGAAAGGCGGATTTCGATCAGGTCTCCCGTGGCGGTGAAGTCCCGGGCATTGTCCACCAGCTTGTCCAGCAACTGGACGATCAGCTCCGGTGACCCGTTCAGGGTGCAGCCACCGGCAGGCCCCTGATAGACAATCCGGTGATCCGCATCCAGCTGTTGATAGGCGCGGGTGGTCTGATCCATTACCTCCGCCAGATCGAAGCGTTCCTTCTCGGCGTGGTCGAAACTCTGTTCCAGCCTGGCGGCTTCGCTCATGCCGTTAAGAATCTGGCTGAGCCGATCGGTGGCGGTGGTTGCACGGTCGATGTAGCTGGTGCGCTCACTGTCGGAGTCGGTGTGGCGCAGATTTTCCAGGGAAGAACGTACTACGGCCACCGGCGTTTTCAGCTCATGGGACAGCCGGCGGGAGAAGCTTTCCAGGTATTCGTTGTAGCCGTGCAGCCGGTCGACCATCTGGCCAAAATGCTGGTGCAGTTGTCCCAGTTCGTCGCGGGCCCGTGTCTCCGGCAAGGTACCGATGATGCGGCCGTCGTCGTCAACGCTGGCACTGACCGCTCGCTGTAACCGGGTGATTCGCCAGGACAGCCAGCTGACATAGCCCAGCAGCACCAGCATCAGCCCCACCACCAGCAGGGTGCTGCGGGCGATCACCGAGCCCAGGGTGTTCCCGGACAGTGCCAGCAACTGATCCATCGACTGCTCCAGAACCAGGGTGCGGCCACTGAACACCGGCTGGGTGACCATCAGGAAGCTGTCGCCATCGCGGTGACGCACCAGCCCCTGATCTGGCAGGGTTTGCGGATCAGAGCGGATGGCGGTGTCGTCAATTGGCCGGGGATCTGGCTGATAGAACCGCACCAGCGCTCGCAGGCCACTGAGGGCAATCTGCTCCACGACTTCCAGCGGGCTGAGGGAGTCAAACGCTGGCCGGTCGTGTTTGTCCGCAACGGCCTGACTGGCGATCACCCAGCCTCCGGCTTCCAGTATGCGCACTTGCTGACCGCTGGCCATCTGGTTTGATAGCTGTTGCTCCAGCAGGGGCAGGCGCGTCACCAGCACCGGGGGCGGGCTTAGGGGAGTGCCAGCGGATTCGGTACCGTCCGCGCCTGGCCATTCGGCAACAAGACCGAGGCGACTGCCTTGCGGAGGCAGCGGCAGCTTCAATTCCAGTTGGTAGCCCTGGCCGACGGTTTCCCACTGCCCGGTTATGCGGTAATCCCGCTCGTTGCTTTGATCCGGGATTATGGCGGTGACGCCCCCCGGAGCCGGGGTGCGGATCAGCCGTTCAGCCTGTTCCCCGTTATAGAACTGAATCAAGCGCAGGCGATCGTGGGGTTGGTCGGGTGAGCCGGGGTCGAAATAACGGATGTCGGGGCGCGATACCCGCACAAGCAGGTACAGGTGCCGTTGATCGGTTGCAGCTTGCCAGCGCAGCGGTGAAGGGGCGTTTGCCTGGTGTGGCTCCTGCCATTGCTGTTGCGATTGCTCTTCGTCGTATCCCGGCCAGTCTCCGCCATAGCCGTCCACATGGAGCTGCCTTTGAACCGGGTGGGCATAGATCACCGGTGCATCCGCTGGCACCACAGAGTTGCCGATCAGGCGATCCCCGGCGGTTTCCGCCATGCGCCTGGCTTGTTCATGCAACTGCCCCGTGGCCTGCTCCCGCAGCGCTTCGTCCAGCTCCAGCACGAACTGTAGGCCGGCCCATGGAATCAACAGCATCAGCAGGCTGGCAACGAACAACTGGCGCTTGAGGCTCAAGGCTTACACCTCATGGGCATTCCAGCGATACCCCATGCCGTAGGCGGTCTGAATGCCATCAAAGTGGCTGTCGATCTGCATGAACTTACGGCGGATGCGTTTGATGTGGGACGTCACGGTGTTGTCGTCCAGCACCGTACTGGCGGCCTCCATCAACTGATCGCGGCTGCGTACATGTCCCGGATGCTGGACCAGGGAGTGAAGCATCCAGAATTCGGTGACAGTGAGATCGACAGGCTGATTTTCCCAGTCGGCCGTCATGCGATCCACGTTCAGGGTCAGCTTGCCCCGCTGGAGCACTTCGTCGGGTTTTTTCAGCGCCTCCGCCCAGGCATCGGCCCGGCGGAGCAGGGCGGTAACACGCGCCAGCAGGTGATCCAGGCTCATGTCCTTGGTGACATAGTCGTCCGCCCCCAGGCGCAGGCCATGGACCGAATCAATGTCGCTGTCCCGCGCGGTGAGGAAAATGATCGGTACTGTCGCCGACAGGTTTCTCAGGTCCTGACACAGGGTGAAGCCGCCTTCGGGTTCATCCCCCAGCCCCACGTCGATGATGGCCAGGTCCGGCAGGGCTGAGCGTAGCGCCTGGAAGGCGTTTTTGCGGTCACCGTAAGCCGATACGCGATACCCGCGGCGTTCAAAAGCATCCCGGTAGTTCTCACGAATGGCGGGCTCGTCTTCAATCAGGGCGATATGTCGTTTCATGGATAACTGGGGTTCGGTGAATGACAGGCTCTATTTAACCACGCTGCCGGGCCAGAACAAGGTAAACCGGTGGGTTTGCCACAATTCATCATTTTCTCTCCGTCTGAATGCCAGATTCCGCCACGTGAGCGTCGTTTCTTTGCGCTGAAATACCCGCATTCAATACAACCCGGCGCCGCCGGCCCCGAAAAAGAAAGGATGCACCATGATGCTACCGACGACTCTGCTAAGGCTGGAACTCAACAAACCCGAACTGAACACTGCTCGCGTCAAACGCTGTTTCGAAGGCATATCCCTGTGGCTGGCGGTGATGATGCTGTTGTTCGTTCACCCCCTGTATGCGGAAGCCTACCAGGCACCGGGGGCCACCGGAGAAGGTGCCGGCATGCTGGAATTTGTGGACACCAACGGGCGGCGACAGGGACAGGCCACCTTGCTGACCACCGACTACCGTGTTCGGATCAGCGGGTTGATTGCCGATACCCGATTGACCCAGAGCTTCAAAAACACCAGCCAGCAATGGCGTGAAGGTGTGTTTGTTTTCCCTTTGCCCGAAAAGGCCAGCGTCTATGGCATGACCATGCGTGTGGGAGAGCGGAAGGTCGTTGGTGAGATCCGGGAAAAGCAGGAAGCCAAAAAGCGCTACGAAGACGCAAAAAAGGCCGGTAAGAACGCCGCACGGGTCGAACAGCAGCGGCCGAACCTCTTCACCACTCATCTGGCTAATATTCCGCCGGGTGAAACCGTGACCGTGGAACTCAACTATCAGCAGGCGGTTCGCTACCAGTCCGGGGAATTCGAGCTTCGTTTGCCTACCACACTGACGCCCCGATACATGCCCGGTGCTCCGCTTGCCGAGACTCCCTCGCAATGGCAGGGCGGCTGGGCTAAGCCAACAACGGAAGTGCCGGATGCTGATGCTGTCAGCCCGTTCACAGTGCTTGCGAAGGATGTGGGAGAGCAGAGCCATCGCGCTTCGATCAGTCTCGACATCCATGCGGGGTTGCCGGTGGGCGATGTCACCAGTCCAAGCCACGAACTGGTCAGTACCTGGGACGGTGATCGAGTATCGGTTACGCCGGAGCAGCACAAGGTGTTGATGGACCGGGACCTGGTGGTGCGCTGGGCGCCGGTGCGGGGGCAGGAGCCTTCCGCGGCGGTGTTCCATGAGCAGTGGCAGGGTGAAGACTATCTGCTTGCCTTGTTGGTGCCGGGCCTTAACCGTGACCGGAACCTGCCCCGGGAACTGGTGTTCGTAATCGACACCTCCGGCTCCATGGCCGGCCAGTCTATCGGCCAGGCCAGGGCCTCGCTGCTGCGGGGGCTGGACACCTTGTCGCCCGATGATCGCTTTAACGTCATCCAGTTCAACAGCCAGACCCATTCGCTGTTCATGCAGGCGGTGCCCGCCAACGGCCAGAATCTCGCCCGTGCCCGTCACTATGTGGAGGGGCTGAGCGCCAATGGTGGCACCGAAATGGCGCCGGCGCTGAATGCAGCGCTGGGCAATGATTCGCAACAGGATGGAGCGAGCGGCCATCACGTCCGCCAGGTGGTGTTTATTACCGATGGCGCCGTGGGTAATGAAAACGCATTGTTCGACCAGATTCGGCGGCAGCTGGGGGACCGCCGGTTGTTTACCGTCGGTATTGGTTCGGCCCCGAACATGCACTTCATGCGGGAAGCGGCGAGATACGGCCGTGGCAGTTACACCGCCATTAGTGATACCGCCGATGTTGCCGGTCCGCTGGACGATCTGTTTGCCAAAATGCAGTCGCCGGTACTGACCGATATTGATGTGGACTTCTCGCAAGTTGCCGGCAGCCCTGAAGCCTACCCCGCCAGACCCGGTGATCTGTTCGCCGGCGAGCCGATGGTTCAGGTGATTCGCGGTGCAGGCAAAGAGGGTTACCTGGGCGTCTCCGGTCTCCTGCCGGACGGAAGCCGCTGGCAGACCTCGCTGGACCTGTCCCGGGCTGCTACGGGCAAGGGGCTTCACCGTCACTGGGGGCGTGAGAAAATCGACAGTGTGATGGACCGGGGGCTATCTGGGCGGGTTGACGACAAAGAGAAGCAACAGGTTCTCGAACTGGCGCTGGCGCATCAACTGATCACCCGTTACACCAGCTTCGTGGCGGTGGACAAGACACCGGTAAGGACAGCGCCGGAGCCCATGGAAACCGACCATGTGCCTACCCTGTTGCCGGCAGGAAGCAGCTCCACCATGCTGCGTTATCCGCAAACCGCGACCATGTCGCCCTTGCTGATCGCACTGGGACTGCTGGGGCTGATGTTCTCGGCCGCCGCCTGGATGCTGCAACGGAGGGTGTTCGCATGAACCGCCTCCTGCTGTTGCTCACGATGACCTTTGGTGTTGTGCTGACCGTCGGGCTGTGGATTCCGTTCAAGGCCCTGGTGGCTCAGGAGCTGCTGGAGCTGGCCTGGGCCGAGAGCCAGGCCCGGCAAACGGAAACCCGCCCCTGGCCCTGGGCCGACACCTGGCCGGTGGCCCGCCTGTCGTTGCCCGAGCTCGGGCAGTCCATGATTGTGCTGGAGGGTGCCCACGGCGAGAGTCTGGCCTTTGGGCCGGGACAGGTGCTGGGTAACGCCGCCGGTCCGGGGCCGGTGGTGATCGCCGGACACCGGGATACCCATTTCAGCAGTCTGCGTCACCTGCAATCGGGCAGTGAACTGAAGCTGCAGACGCGCTCCGGTCGCTGGTACAGCTATCGGGTTGATAATGTCCGCGTTGTCGACAGTCGTCATGAGCAGATCGATACCGGCCAGCTTGATGACGATACCCTGTTGCTGGTGACCTGTTATCCCTTTGACAGCCTCAATAACCGTGGCCCCCTGCGTTACGTGGTGGAAGCCAGAGCCGGCCAGCCGCCGGTTGCCAGCAGTGATCATGGTCCCGTACAAATTGGCACTGTTGCCGGGCTGTGAGTATGGCTTACACTTGTGCGCAAAATTACGTAAGCGGGTTATTGTTCCATGGGTGTCCTGAGAAAAATCCTGGCCTGGTTGAGTGTGCCGGTTATCTGTTTTTTCGCGCTGTTGCTTTATATCGCACGACCATTCAATCCGGATAATAACCGGTTGCTGGGCTGGGCCGTTGCCCGGGTAGGGCGGTTTATTCTGGGCATGGAGCGACCGCTGAGCGGGCAGGAGAATATGCCCCGGGATCGGCCGACGGTCGTCATCGCCAACCATCAGCACAACGACGACCTGTTCGTGATGGGGGATCTGTTACCGCCCCGCACCGTGACGGTTGGCAAATCGTCCCTGGTCTGGATTCCTTTTTTCGGTCAGGTCTTCTGGCTTGGCGGGAATGTGGTGCTCAATCGCGCCCGTTCCCACAAAGCCATCGCGGTGATGCAGGCGACCAGCGACGCCATCGTACAGGAACACAAGAGCCTGTGGATCTTCCCGGAAGGCACCCGCAGCCGCGGGCGCGGGCTGCAAAAACTCAAGAAAGGCGCCTTCCACGCCGCCGTGGCGTCCGGTGCCCCGATCACCATGGTGTGTGCCAGTCAGTATGAGGATGGCACCCTTGGCTGGTCCGGTCGCCGCGAGCCGGTGTCGATCCGGATTCTTCCTCCCGTTGAAACCTCAGGTCTGACCAGCGAAGACATTCCCGAGCTGATGGCGCGTTGTCACCGCGAGATGGAAGCAGCCATCGCGTCGATGGCCTGACCGCGGCCTGGAGCGGAAGTGCTTGAAGCAGAACAGAAAACAGGGCAGTCTTTCGGAGTCTGAACAATTCGTCCGAAAGGCGGGGAGAAGCGTGTTATGAATCTGATTCTGTTTCTGATTATTGGTGGTGTTGCCGGCTGGCTTGCCGGCCTGATCATGAAGGGCCGCGGCTTTGGCGTTCTGGCCAATATCGGTATTGGTATCGTTGGCTCTTTTCTCGGCGGCTTTGTCTTTCGCCTGCTGGGCCTCGCAGCCCAGGGCGCGGTGGGAGAGCTGGTGACCGCCACGGTCGGTGCGGTTCTGCTTCTGGCCATCGTCAGCGCCATCAAGAAGGCCTGAGCATGATTGTACCTGTTACTGCGGTATTCGCAGCGGTTACCGGCCTGCTGTTGCTGGTGTTGTCCACCTACGTGGTGCGTTTCCGCCTACAGTATAGAAAAGGTATGGGCGTCACCGATGACCGGGATTTTGAAGCGGCTGTGCGCGCCCATGGCAACCTGGTGGAATATGCGCCGCTGGGTCTGCTCATGCTGGCGCTCGCCGAGCTCAATGGCGTGCCCGGGTACCTGGTCTACTGGGCCGGCATGGCGCTTGTTGTCGGGCGTATTCTGCACGCCTGGGGCATGATCAATGGTCGTGGGGGCACCCACAAAGCCAGGATGGCGGGCATCGCCCTGACCTGGCTGGCCATTCTGATGACGGCAGTGCTGTTATTGTGGAATGTGTATCGGGTCTATGGCTGAGGAAAGACTCAGGGTGAATATCACGTCCTGAGCCTCCCGGCTTTCACTTGTGTTAAGTCCTCAGAGCGCCCTGGCCATTTCCTGGGTCAGATACTCCAGTTCCAGGCGGCGGTTCGCCGCCCGATCTTCCGGTCGCGCGAGGGGGCGTGTACTGCCCCAGCCGCTGACCACAATCTGGGATTCCCTTACACCTTCCTGAACAAGTTGGCGGGCGACCGCGGTGGCCCTGAGTCGGGACAGGAAGCAGTTGTAATCCTCCGCTCCGAAATTGTCTGCGTGACCGTGGATATGAATACGCACGCCAGGCTGCTGGCGCAGATAAGCGGCATGTTGGCGCAGAATCTCCACATCCTGGTTGTCCAGGGTGTGCTTGTTGAAACCATAGTGGAAGCGCATCCGGTGAGGTTTGCGCGGGCTGCTTTCCGTGGCGGCAGACATCATCAGGCCCGCCTCTACAGCGGCTCTTGCCAGCATTTCCGGGTTGTCCAGTATGAGTACGGTCATGTCAGTGTCCTTGTTTCCGGTGTCCGGTTTTTTCTTGTTGTTCCCGGCTACTATTGGCGTAGCCGGGAACAACGGCAATTGGCGAATGGTCGATAACGGGTGTTTCACGCCTTACCGGTTGCCTGGGAGCTGTTCAGCGGCTCCCCTGATTGAATGGCATTTGTGTGAACCTGATGTGACAGCCATCCAATAACGGGGTTGTGAATTACCCTGACTTCCATTTGAACGCGAAAAACTGGCCTTGCTGTGGTAAAAAGCAGACTTTCAGGGACAGATTATGATGAATTGTGACCGCCTATGCTGATTATTCCTGCCGAGAACGCCGTTAACTGGCGCCGACCGCCCTGGGTAACCCTGGGGTTGATCCTTGCCTGCCTGCTTGTCTTCCTGTTCTATCAGGGTGGTGACAACCGATTGCTGGAAGGAGCCATTGACGAATATCTGGCCTCCGACCTGATCGAGCTTGAAGCGCCGGTCTACGAGGACTACCTGCAACGGGAGATCCGCTTTGAGGGTGAGTCTGAACGGATTCTGGAGTTGCAGGATTTTCAGCAGTTGCAGGAATCCGGTGAAGACGTCTGGGTAGCCGTCAGCCTGCTGGTCAACCCCGAGTTCTATCAGTACATGCGGGAAAACCGGGAGCTGCTGTGGGCGCCTGCTGAGAGGCAGCAGTGGCTTGAGCAACGCGAGGCCATCCAGACCCGCTATATCGATCGTCTCAGCTCCAATCAACTGGGTCTGGTGCCCTCGGAACTGTCGCTGTATACCCTGATCACCTATCAGTTCCTCCACGGTGGCTGGGGCCATATCATCGGTAACCTCGTGTTCCTTTTCCTGCTGGGATTCACCGTGGAAAAGGCGCTCGGGCCGGGGCGTTACCTGCTGGCGTACCTGTTGTGTGGCGCCCTGTCGGGCCTGGTGTTCACCGCCTTTTCCCTCGGCAGTCCGGTGCCCCTGGTCGGCGCCTCCGGTTCCATTTCGGGGTTGATGGGGATGTATGTGGCCATCTACGGCTTGCAGAAAATCCGCTTTTTCTACTTTATTGGCGTCTATTTCAATTATTTTCGGGCCCCGGCGCTGGCGATTTTGCCGGTCTGGATCGGTAAGGAAATCTATGACTACTGGTTCGCCGGCGCGACCGGGATAGCCTACATGGCCCACGCTGGAGGTCTGATTGGCGGGGCGGCCCTGGTGTGGCTGCTGGGGCGAAGCGTGCTGCAGGTTCGCGAGGCGTTTTTCGAACCGGAAGAGGAAGAACAGGACGAGCGCTTTACCACGGCCTACGCCCAGGCCATGGGTAGCCTGGGCCGTATGGAGTTCGAGGTGGCCCGCCGTCAGTTTGAAGCCTTGTGGGAGCGCTATCCCGACCGACCTATTCTGCTGGAGCACCTGTATCAGCTGGCAAAACTGCGACCAGACTTACCGGAGTACCGGGATCGAACCCGCGAACTGATGAACGAAACCATCAGCCGCCGCCAGCCGGAGCGGCTGGTGGAAATCTGGCAGGAGTACCTGAGTAAAGGCGAAGGGTATTCACCATTGGCCGCGGAGGACCACAACCGTGTGCTGTTCACCAGCCTGCGCCATGATGACCTGAAGGCGGCGGAAAAGGCATTCGAGCGTCTACGGAGTACCGGTGATGAGTTGCTGACCGGCGAGGCTTGCCGGTTACTGGTGGAGGAATTCGAGAAACGCCAGATGGGGCCAAAAGCCCGGCACTACAGGCAGTTGTTGCCGGCCAGCTGAGGGTGTACGGAAAGAGCAGGGTGGGGCTCTCCAAAACACGCTGTGAATACATCCCTGTACGCTCCGCTCCGCCATCCATGGCTCCGCAGGGTTTTGGAGAGCCCCACCCTGCTCTTTCCTATATCGGCCTTGTGAACGGGCCTGTTTACTCCTCAACCACAAACGAAGCCCTCGGGCCCTTCAGTGGCTCCCGTTTTTCTGCCTGTTCGAGATAAGTCGCGACTTGGTCGTGCAGCGGGTGATTCACGCAGCGCTTCTGGACGTAGTTGAGAAACGCGGTGGCTTTTTCCCATTGGTTCAGGCCGTTGGCCAGGGCTTGGGCCACCAGGATATAGGCGGGCGCCATTTCGTCGCTCTTGGGGAAGCGTTTGTGGAAATCTTGCATAAGTTTCAGAACGGCCTTGAAGTGGCCGCGCTGGTATAGCGCCCGTCCGCACCGCACGGAGAGTTCCGGGTCATCCAGGCGGAAGCCGGGTTCCGCTCTTTCCAGGGTTTCCAGCAACCGGGCGATGTCGTCTCCGTCATTGCGGGCGGCGAGCCATCCCAGCAGTCGCGGATGATAACGATACAGCTCGGCGCTGTCGTTGCGGGCGTCCAGTAGCTGGTAGAACTGGCCCAGGCGCTGGCTGTTATGGGGATCCTTCTTCAGGGCTTCCTTCAACATGGCGTGAACCCGGTCGTAATTACCGTCCTTGAGGTTCATGTCAATGTCGGCATCCAGGCGGACGCTCCGGTCCTTCTTATGGGAAGGTGTTTCAGCTTCTGTTTCCTGAAAGTCGCTGGCGAACCCCAGTTCTTCCTGATATTGGAACAGCAGGTAGCCAAGCATGTGGAACAGGATCAGGGTAAAGGTGCTGTTCAGGAAGCCGGCCAACGGCTGGGAAAACCAGAAGGGAAAGTGGTTGACCGCAAAGTCCTGGGCGGCGCCGGAGGCCAGGGTCAGCAGTATCAGGTAGCCGTAGAGCAGGAAGTAGGGGGTGCCGATACGGGAAATCAGCACCGCCAGGTTCATCGGATTCACCGCCGCGCCTACGGAATGCTCCATGGCCAGCACCATGATGCTGGCAGGTAGAGCGAGGACGACAAACGCCAGTACCAGCATCATCAGTAGCGGCCCGCCAACCATGGCGGCCGCGCCCACCAGCCCCCCCATCAGGGCGAAAACCAGCAACTGCAGTATGACTATGTCGAAACCGCCGCCGGTAAAGGCGACCGCCAGTGGTGGGGGCTTCATGTGGCCTTCGGCGGTGTGGTTGATGACAGCATAGGTATATTTCAGCAGCGCCACGGCCAGCAGCAGGGTGATGATGATCCCCACGATGTTGGGTGTGGTCAGCAATGGCACCAGGGTGCAGATGGCGATGACCAGCAAGGGGTCGGTGTGGAACGGGTAACGGAAAAACGCACCGAGCCGGTTCCAGAATGGCACCGCTTCGGTTGATGCACCGAGGTAGCGCATGACGCGGCTACAATGTGGGCAAAGGGCGTGACGTTTGCGGCTATCGGCGTCGGGCATGCAGCGGCTGCAGTAATGAATCTGACACTCACCGCAGTGCCACTTGGCGGGGTCGCCCGGGTGGTAATGACAATCGTGTTTCACAATCAACCTGGTTCTGGTCCATCAGAGAATCGGGGCTTAATAATGACAGAAGCCTGGCCTTCGTCACAATGGAACGGGTCGACAATTGTATGTTGGCGGCCCCGGAGTATTCACCGGAGTGATCCCGAACATTCATGCAACAGAGGTTGAAGTCTCGCCAATCGCTGCAATAGTTATAGGTGACTACTCATGCGGGCGCCTTTACCCCAATCTATTCCAGACCAGTTGGAGTACATTGGGGTAAGGGCGCTTGTATAGCCTTCCGGAATGCTCGGATAACGACGAAAAAGGAGGCATCTCATGTCGACTGACAGTCCTGGTAAAGACAGCCTGAATACCTTTTCCAGCCTCAAGGCTGGCGGTAAAACCTTCCATTATTACAGCCTGCCCAAGGCAGCGGAGACGCTAGGGGATCTCAACCGTTTACCTTTCTCCCTGAAAGTATTGCTGGAGAACCTGCTGCGCAACGAAGACGACACCACGGTGGATCGCAGTCACATCGACGCCATGGTGCAGTGGATGAAAGACCGCAAATCCGACACCGAGATCCAGTTCCGTCCCGCACGGGTGCTGATGCAGGACTTTACCGGCGTTCCGGGGGTGGTGGATCTGGCCGCCATGCGTGAGGCGGTGAAAGTGGCGGGTAAGGACCCGGCGATGATCAATCCACTGTCGCCGGTGGATCTGGTTATCGACCACTCGGTGATGGTGGACAACTTTGGTGATGCGTCGTCATTTAAAGACAACGTCACCATTGAGATGGAACGTAATCAGGAGCGGTACGAGTTTCTGCGCTGGGGCCAGCAGGCCTTCGACAATTTCCGCGTGGTACCCCCGGGTACCGGCATCTGCCACCAGGTGAACCTGGAGTACCTGGGCAAGACCGTGTGGCAGAAAGAACAGAATGGTAAGCACATTGCCTATCCGGACACCCTGGTGGGTACCGACTCCCACACCACCATGATCAACGGCCTGGGGATTCTTGGCTGGGGTGTCGGGGGTATTGAAGCCGAAGCCGCGATGCTGGGGCAGCCGGTGTCCATGCTGATTCCGGAAGTGGTGGGCTTCAAGGTCACCGGTAAGTTACGGGAAGGCATCACCGCTACTGACCTGGTGCTGACGGTCACCGAAATGCTGCGCAAGAAGGGCGTCGTCGGCAAGTTCGTCGAGTTCTACGGCGATGGCCTGAAGGACATGCCCGTGGCGGATCGGGCCACGATTGCAAATATGGCGCCGGAGTACGGTGCCACCTGTGGTTTCTTCCCCGTGGACGAGCAGACCATCAAGTACATGCGTCTGACCGGCCGGGAGGAAGAGCAGCTCGAACTGGTGGAAGCCTACGCCAAGGCGCAGGGGCTTTGGCGCGAGCCGGGCCATGAGCCGGTTTATACGGATAAGCTGGAACTGGACATGGGCGAAGTCGAGGCCAGCCTTGCGGGTCCCAAACGGCCCCAGGACCGGGTTGCTCTCAAGAACATGAAGGCGTCTTTCGAGTTGTTGATGGATACCGGGGAGGGGACCGGGAGCCGCGAAGCCAACCTCGAATCCGAAGGCGGGCAGACTGCAGTCGGTGTCGAAGACAGCTACGAACACCACGCCAGTCAGCCGCTGGAGATGAACGGCGAGAAAAGCCGGCTGGACCCGGGGGCCGTGGTCATTGCTGCCATTACCTCCTGCACCAACACCTCCAACCCCAGCGTGATGATGGCCGCCGGCCTGATGGCCCAGAAAGCGGTGGCCAAGGGGCTGCAAACCAAGCCCTGGGTGAAGACCTCCCTGGCACCGGGTTCCAAGGTGGTGACCGATTACCTGAGAGTGGGCGGTTTCCAGGACGATCTGGACAAACTGGGCTTCAACCTGGTGGGTTATGGCTGCACGACCTGTATCGGCAACTCCGGCCCGCTGCCGGAGGCGGTTGAGAAAGCGATTAACGAGGGCGACCTGACGGTGGCCTCGGTGCTTTCAGGTAACCGTAACTTTGAAGGTCGGGTGCATCCGCTGGTGAAAACCAACTGGCTGGCTTCACCGCCTCTTGTGGTGGCCTATGCGCTCGCGGGTAATGTCCGTCTGGACCTGTTCAATGATCCCCTGGGTACCGACAAGGATGGCAACCCGGTGTACCTGAAAGACCTGTGGCCCAGCCAGCAGGAAATCGCCGAAGCGGTTGAGAAGGTGAAAACCGACATGTTCCGCAAGGAATACGCGGAGGTCTTTGACGGTGACGACACCTGGAAAGCCATCAAGTTTCCGGAGAGCAAGGTGTATGAGTGGTCCGACACGTCCACCTACATCCAGCACCCGCCGTTCTTTGAGGGCATGGGCCCGGAGCCGGACCCCATTGAGGACATAAAGGAGGCCAATATCCTGGCCTTGCTGGGAGATTCGGTGACTACCGACCATATCTCCCCGGCCGGTTCTTTCAAGCCGGATACACCGGCTGGCAAGTACCTGCAGGAGCACGGGGTTGAGCCCCATGATTTCAACTCCTACGGCTCCCGTCGGGGTAACCATCAGGTCATGATGCGCGGCACCTTTGCCAACGTCCGCATCAGGAATGAGATGCTCGACGACGTGGAAGGCGGGTACACCAAATTTGTTCCGACCGGCGAACAAATGGCCATCTACGATGCCGCCATGAAGTACCAGGAGCAGGGCACACCGCTGGTGGTCATCGCCGGCAAGGAATACGGCACCGGCTCCAGCCGTGACTGGGCGGCCAAAGGCACCCGCCTGCTGGGTGTGAAAGCCGTGGTGGCGGAATCCTATGAACGGATTCACCGTTCCAACCTGATTGGTATGGGCGTCATGCCGCTGCAGTTCCCGGAAGGTGTGGATCGCAAGAGCCTGAAGCTGACGGGTGAGGAAACCATCAGTATTGAGGGCCTGTCCGGTGACATCAATCCGGGTCAGAGCCTGAAAATGACGGTGAAATACAAAGATGGTTCAACCGAAAGCTGTGACCTGAAATCCCGGATCGATACGGCGAACGAAGCGGTGTACTTCAAACACGGCGGTATCCTGCACTATGTGGTGCGGGAGATGCTGAAGTCGGCCTGACAGGCGAGCGGCCACCACTGTCTTTGCGGCGTGGTGGCCGTTGTTTTCCTTTCATTTCCCCGCCGGGAGCAGATGCCTCCAATCAGGATTTCAGGTAAGCTGGAAACAACACAGAAAGTCTGAAGTTGCCGAGGCCTCGCCATGTCATCTACCCCGTCCCGGGACGAACTGCTTGCCAAACTGAACCTGGAAACCTCCCTGATAAACTGGCATGACCTGCAAACCTACTATGCCCGTGGTCATGTAGTCCGTGTCGCGTCCGACCTTGATTTGCTGGATGTTGCTGCAGAGCTTGCCGCCGACAACAAGGAACGTTTTGAACAATGGATGAACGAAGAGCGGATCGGCGATGTGCCGCCGGACATGGCCCGGGCCTGGTATGACCGCAACGCCGAGTTATGGGCGGTGGTTGTCGCACCTTGGGTACTGGTGCAGGATCAGGACCAGTCCAGCCATGCGCTCCACTGACTGGAGCGGGTGGACACAGTGAAGCTTCACTACTTTCATGGTCGCGGGCCCCTGCGGGCGTTGGTGATGGTTCGCGATGGGCGACGGGTAGAGCTGTTTATAAAGCCTGTGGGTGAGGATATATGGGCACTGGTTGCCCTGAGTGGCGCCCAGTCCGGCCAACCGGAAAAACACCGCTGCCAGGGACCCTATCGCAGTATCGGCCAGGCCGAAGCTGTATTACGGGCGGTGGCCGGGGCGTTGCTGGAAAGCGATTATCAACCGCGACCGGAGGATCATGTGGTCTGGTCGGTTCCGGCCCAGCGCCTGGCCCGCACCATTCGCACAGACAGGGCGGCCAGTGACGGCAGCTGCCTGTTTGATCCCGACCAGTACGAACCCATCGGCTGAATCTCTCCATTTCTTCTGTTTCGAGGACGTCATGCTAACCGGCGCATTGCTGATTCTTGCCCCGTTGTTTCTGGGCTTTGCCCTGGCCCTGGATAACCGCCGGTTAATGACCGCGATTCACTACACCGTGGAAGGTCTGGTGTATTTCATCCTCGCGTTGCTGGGGCTTGGCCTGGGGCAAATGGAGGGGCTTGCCCTGCAACTGGGTAACATGGCGGTCCAGGTGGCTGCTCTGGTGGTCGTGCTGTTGCTGGCGAATATGGCGGGGCTGTGGCTCTTCCATCGCTGGCAACCGATGGAAGTGGAGACAGACGATGCGCCCCGACCGGGCTATCAGCGCCTGTTCCTGGCTGGCCTCAAGCCCCTGGCTGCCGTTGCTGTGGGTGTGCTGGCGGGATACTTTGTTTTGCCCGACCTGCCGATGGCCGAAGATCTGGCGACCTGGTCACTGATGTTGCTGCTGTTTTTGATCGGGCTGCAGTTGCGCAATGCCGGGTTGTCGCTGCGCAAGTTACTGATGAACAGGCAGGGGCTGGGCATCGCCCTTGCCATGGCGGGCAGCTCTTTGTTGGCCGGGTTGGCGCTGGCGCCCTGGATGGATCTGGCCTGGCATGAGTCCCTGGCGCTGGCTTCCGGCTTTGGCTGGTATTCGCTGTCGGGCATTGTGGTGGGCGATGCCCTGGGCCCGGCCTGGGGCGGGGTGGCTTTCCTCAACGATGTGATCCGCGAAATCATCGCCCTGGCCATCATTCCACTGCTGATTGTCAGGCGACCGGCCATGGCGATTGGCTACGGTGGCGCCACCGCCATGGATTTCACCCTTCCGGTCATACGCAGCAGCGGCGGGCTGACCTGCGTGCCGGTGGCCATCGCCTCCGGCTTCGTGCTGTCCTTCCTGTCTCCGGTACTGATGGGAGTGTTCCTCTCCCTGGGCTGATATAGGGAGGGGCGCACGGTCATCAATGCCCGGGGAAGAACGTCCTCAGGCTGTTTTGATAGGTGTGGGCCAGTACCTCCGAAAGCGGCAAATCCTTCACTTCGGCGATTTTCTCCGCCACAAACGGGATATAAAACGGTGCGTTCTCCCGTCCGCGATAGGGCACCGGTGTCAGGAACGGCGCGTCGGTTTCCAGCAGGATCTGCTCAATGGGCGCCATACGTACGATGTCCCGCACATTTTCCGCCTTGTTGAAGGTGGTAATACCGTTGAATCCCAGGCACCAGCCCTGATCCAGCGCGTACTGGGCAAGCCCCGGCCCCGAGGTGAAGCTGTGAATGACGCCGCGACGAGTCAGGGTGTCCTCGAATTCGCCCAGGATGGCAATGGTGTCTTCGTCCGCTTCCCGGCTATGGATGACCACCGGCCTGTCCGTATCACAGGCGATCTGGAGCTGACGGCGGAACACCTGCCGCTGAACCTCCCGGTCGGCGTTGTCATAGAAGTAATCCAGTCCGATTTCGCCGACCGCAACGATCTTCTCGTCCCCGGCGTGGGCCCGGATTTCGGCTTCCGCCGCATCGGAGTAGCTTTCTGCATCATGTGGGTGAATGCCCTGTGTGCCATAGACCCAGGGGGCAACCTGACTGAGCTCTCGGACCCGGGCAAGGTTGTCCGGTGACACTGCAATGGTGATCACCTTCTCAATGTTGACCCGCTGCGCCTGCTCCAGGGTTTCCTCCAGGGGGCGGTCCTTGAGGTAATCCAGGTGGCAGTGGGTCTCAATGATCGGATGATCAAATACGGGAATCTCGCGACGTTTCTTACTCATTGCCAGCTACTACACTCCATCGCAACCAGGCATTTGGCTGCTATTCTGAAAGTTTGGTCAGGCAAGTTTAACAGCTTGTACGATTGTTGACCTGTATAGCATTGATAGGAAACTGCAGGGCGCCCTGGAACAGGGCTCCAAGTTAACGAAACGGAGAGCGCATGCATATTGTCGTCGTTGGTGGCGGTGTGGTGGGTATGACCACGGCTTATGAGCTGAATCGCAGGGGCCACCAGGTCACGGTGCTGGAGCGCCACGGAGTAGCGGGAAACGAAACCAGCAAGGGCAATGCAGCCCAGCGCTCCTACGGCGTGGTCTACCCCTGGGCCGATCCGGCCATGGTGTTCAAGGCGCTGCCCTGGCTGTTCAAGCAGGATGGCCCCCTGAAATTGCGGGTGCCGCCCTCTGTGGAAACACTCAAGTTCATGTTTGCGACCCTGCGTTATGCCTGGTCCCCGGGTCTGTTCGGCCTGAACCGTCGTGCGATGTTACGGCTGGGCATGCACAGCCGGGAGCGATTTCTGACCCTTGAAAAAGAGCTGGATCTGGCGTTCGATGGCGCCCACCAGGGCTTGCTCCATCTGGCCAGTACGCCGGAAGCACTGGAAGGCTACCGCGCCACGCACGAACTGCTGAATGAGTTGGGCATCCCCTCCCGTCTGCTGACACCGGAGGAAGTCCGGGAAGTCGAGCCGGGCATGGTGGGCGACGGTCCACTATACGGCGCACTGCGCTACGACACCGATGGCACCGGCGACTGCCACCTGTTCTCCCGGGAACTGGCGAAAGCCTGTGAGGAAAACGGCGTGACGATCCGCTACAACATTGAGGCGGAAGAGTTGATTGCCGGCGATAACAAAGTCAGGGCCGTCACCCTGCGAAGAGCCGGCGGCTTGCTGGAGACCCTCGAAGCTGATGCATTCGTGATCAGTGCCGGCTGCTGGTCAAACCACCTGGTGAAACCCTTGGGGCTCGACCTGCCGATATACCCGGTCAAGGGGTATAGCCTGACCGTACCTTTGAAAGATCCGGCCCGCGCTCCGGTCTCTACCATCCATGATGATAACTTCAAGGTTGTCTCCACCCGCCTTGGCAATCGCCTGCGAGCCACCGGATTCGTGGAACTGGCCGACTTCAACCGCGACATCCCCGAGGCAAGGCTGGCGACGATTCGCAAATCCGTGGAATCCAGATTCCCGGACTGCGCCGATCTCGACGCCGCCGAGAGCTGGACCGGTTTCCGCCCCATGACTCCGGACGGCCCAGCTATCATCGGCCGGGGTCCCAGAGAGAACCTGTACCTCAACACCGGCCACGGCACCTTCGGCTGGACGCTGTCGGCTGGCAGCGCGGATGTGATTGCTCAGGTGATCGACGGAAAGGAGCCAGCGGTTTGTCTGGATGCTTTCAGGCCCGGACGATTCAGGGAATGATTCGACAAGCCAGTGCCTTGGCGGCAAATTTACACGACCCGGCAGAAAGTGTTTACAGCCGGTGGCAGCGACTCAACCAGTGGTTGTCAGCGCACCAGATACTGTGGCGACCGACACCGTATACGGATCCCCGACCGGCCTGGACGGTACAACACCGTGATCTTGCCTGTGACATCGAAGGACTCAGTGACAGTGCCTGTGAAGCCTTCGACGACTCCCCCGAACAGCTGGCGGAGCGGCTGGCGAGGTTTTTGCCATCCCTCGGTGAAAGACAATCGCTGGTGGCACTGCCCGCCATGGCGGATCAGCAGGCAACCGTTGCGGCGAGCACGCTGCCGGAAACCCGCGCCACCGATATGCCGGGTCGCAAGCGCCTGCAGGCCGGCGCATTCGCTGCCGCAGTCTCACCGCTGACAGAGTCCGTCGTGGACTGGTGTTGCGGCAAGGGGCATCTGGCCCGCACACTTGCGGCGCAGTGTCCCACACCGGTTACAGGGTGGGAGTGGGATGATGCACTGGTGGCCGATGGTAATCGCCTGGCCCGCCACTTCAATGACGACGTTACCCTGCACCGGCAGGATGTCATGGCCCCGGATCTCACCCTGTCTGAGGGGGCTCACGGCGTGGCGCTTCACGCCTGTGGGGACCTGCATCGCAGGCTGATTCGCAAGGTTTGCGAGGGCGGCGCGGCCCGAGTGAGTTTCTCGCCTTGTTGCTATCACCTGACCGCCACTGCGGACTACCGGCCGCTGGCGGAGCGGGTCAACGGCTGCAAGGATACGTTGGCGCTGAGCCGCAGTGAATTGAGGCTGGCGGTTAGGGAAACGGTCACGGCGCCGGCCCGGGTAAGGGCGGAAAGATCGCGTATCAGAAGCTGGCGCCTGGGCTTTGATGGCTTGCAGCGCGCCCTGCGCGGGATCGATGATTACCTGCCTGTGCCTTCCCATCCGGCGTGGCTGGCGGGTGAGGATTTCGAGGCATTCTGTCGCTGGGCTGCGGAAAAGAAAGGGCTGGTATTGCCGGCAGGGATCGACTTTCACTATTGGCTGACCTTCGGCGAGCAGCGATTCTCTCAGGTTCGTCGCCATGAACTGGTGCGCCACCTGTTCCGCCGGCCACTGGAACTCTGGATGGTGCTGGATTACGCGCTGTTTCTGGAAGAGCAGGGATACCAGGTCAGGCTGGGTACCTTTTGTGACCGTGCGCTGACGCCCCGCAATATTCTGGTCGATGCCGTCAGGGCTTGCGGTAGTCCACCCGTTCCACACAGCCGTCCTTGAAGTACACGTAAGTCAACTCGTACAGCGCCCCGTAGTATTTGGTGTGGTACACCCAGGTTTCCTGGGGTGTCGGATAGGTTTCGGGCGGGCGTCCAAAGGCCCTCAGGACATGGTCTTTAGTCATGCCTTTCACCACCTGATTGCGGGTCAGATAGGTGCGCAGATCGGTCGAGTTGATGAAACGGCAGGTGCCTTCACTCTCCTGGCGGGCTGACTGTCTCTCCTCCTCGTCGGTTTCCGTTGGGGCCGATGCTTCTGGCAGGTTATCGCCAAAACTGCCGCCAATGCGATTGTCCCGAATGGTGACGGTTTCGGAGTTCTCTCCGCAGGGCTGATCCGAGAAGCTGGTGCCGGTGTCGGTCTTGCAGCGGTAAACCTGCGCCGGGGCAGCGATCGGCAAGGCCATCAACACCAGCAGTGACATCAGACGGATCATCACATTCCCCCGACACAGACAGAAAAGGCGCCCGAAGGCGCCTTCACGTAGAGGATAGCTTACTGGTTAATCAGCGGCTAACCTGGATACGGGCCTCAACCCGACGGTTCTGGGCGCGGCCTGCCGGCGTATCGTTGCTGGCAATCGGCTCTGCCTCACCGTACCCGGTGGCACTGACGCGGTCTTCATCCACACCCAGTGACTGGGTCAGACGATCGGCAACCGCCTCAGCACGACGCTGGGACAGGTCGCGGTTGTAGGCTGCATCACCAGTGCTGTCGGAGTGACCGGCAATTTCCACGGACGTTTCCGGATGCTCGGCCATGAAATCGGCGACCTTGCGGATTTCCGAATCGTAGGTGTTGTCGATCACCGAGCTGTTGTTGGGGAACTGAACGCGAAGCTCAATGGTTTCCACGGTTTCAGTCACGCCTTCGCAACCGGTTGAATCAACCTCGGCGCCGGCTGTGGTGCCCGGGCACTGGTCTTTACTGTCAACCACGCCATCGTTGTCGCTGTCCAGTTCGCAGCCCTTGCTGTTGACGCTGGCACCGGCCGGAGTATTCGGGCATTCGTCGCGGCTGTCCGCAACACCGTCGTTGTCACCGTCCAGTTCGCATCCGGCGCTGTCCACAGAGGCCCCTGCAGGGGTACCCGGGCACTGGTCGCGATTATCCGCTACGCCATCGTTATCGGCATCAGCAGGCTTCGGCTCCGACGTGGTGCGGTGAAAGGCCAGGCTCAGGCCCAGGGATACCTGGGTATCGAATGTACTTTCATCGATGCCGTGGAATTCGCGCAGGTCGCCGCGAATGGATACCAGATCGCTGACGTTATAACGAACGCCTGCACCCACGTTGACGCGGGTCTCGTCGTGGTCGGAACCGGCGGTTTGCACTGCGAGCACGTCATCACCGAAATCGGCGTGGCCGGCACCCAGAGAAACATATGGGTTCCAGGCTTCGTCCTGACCGGCAAAGTAGTAGGTGCCGTCGAGACGGATTTCGTCGAAGTCGGAAGAGCCGGGGCGGTATTTACGATCGGCATCGGCACGGGAGTAAACCGCTTCGACCGCCCAGTTCGGAAGGAACCGGTACTCTACACCGACACCAAAGGTGCCGGTCTCACTCAGGTCGCGCTTGTCATCAAACAGCTGGTAAGCGGCGAACGGGTTGAGATAGAGAGATTGCTGATCGTCGGCCAGAGCCGGAGTTGCAAGGGATGCAGCCAGAGTGGCCACGGCAAGTGGGCGCATGATGTTCATGCAGAACCTCCTGTTCAGTTATCGTTAACAGCGACTTGTGAGAGTTGCTTCAAGTTTCCTGACGTTGAATTTACGTGACAGGTTTCAAAAAAACAAAAAAAGTTACACGACCGTCATTGTACGCATGGCCTGCCACAAACGGATCTGGCTGATCAGGCCACGACAGTGAAGTACAGATGCGCGCTTTTTTTGCTGAAGTTCAGGGTTTCGCCGGAATCGAAGCGTACTTCAAACGCGCTGTCGTCTTCCGAGATAACCGCCCCCTCACCGAATATGGCGTGGCTCAGCCGCTCCCGGGCCCACAGTGGTGCACCACTGGCTTTGGGATCCTGCTGCGTCCCTTCGAGTGTCACCGCTTCGCGGTCCGCATAACGATTGGCAACCGGCGTCAGCGGTGAGCTCGCCCGGAAGGCATCGGTGTTGTCGTCAGACCTCTGGTCAAGCCAGGCGCCAAACGCCGCGGACAACGGGAAGCACAGTTCGTTGATGAACCGGCTGGGGCCCAGGTCGCCATCCAGGTGAGGTTGGGTGCTGGCCGGACGGGTGATCAGGTGCAGCTGTTCCCGTGTCCGGGTCATGGCTACGTACAGCAGTCTGCGTTCGCTCTCCATAAAGGCGCGGGGATCATCTTCGGCCCGGGGACTGTAGGGCAGGTATTTTTCCTGGAGTCCGGGGAGGATGACGATGGGCCACTCCAACCCCTTGGTGCGATGGATGGTGGATAGCAGTACCCCGTGGCTGGTGGTCTCGCTGGCCTGTTTTTTCAGGGCCTTGAGGTGTTGCAGGGCGCCGCTGGCATCCACGTCGAGACCTTTCAGGTAGTCGCGGAAGCCGTGGATGGTATCGATACGCTCATCCGCAGCTTCGTGGGTCAGTGCCAGGCTGCGGATGCCCTCGTACAGATCCGTGTGTTCGGCGTAGACCGCAATTGCATTGGACACCGGTCCTCGGTAGCCCTGCAGACGGGCCAGCACCTCGCCCAGTTTACGCAGTTTTTTTGCCGCCATGGGTGCCAGTGCATCGAAGTCCAGCGCCAGCAGCCGTTCGTGCCAGCCGGTGCCGAAACCGGACAGGAAGCTGGCGAGCTGCTCCAGTTCCGGCTCCTTCAGGCCAACATGGGGAAAGCGCAGGAGTTGCCGTGCCACGGTCAGGCGATCCTCCGGCGGCAGTTTTTCCAGCTTTCCGGCAATAACCGTCAGCAGTGCGCCGACCGCCTGAATTTCACGGCTGAACAGGGCGCCCTTGCCAGCGTCGATACGGTAAGGGATCTGTCGGGCCAACAGTTTCAGCTCAATGGGTACGCTCTGGCTCCAGACCCGGAACAGAATGGCGGTGTCTGCCCGTTGCTCGGCAGCCTGCTGCTGGAGGATCTCCAACACGGTGTCGATGTCACTGCCGGACTCGTGCAGGGCGATACCGGTGTCCGGCGTGGAGGGGTGGGAGTGGCAGAGCACGTCCTTGCGACCGGTATTGTGGCAGATCAGGTGGTTGGCCAGCAGGGCCACCTGATGACCGTAACGGAAGCTGTAGCTCAGGGTCTGTTCCAGCGGGCTTTCGAATTCGTCGCTGAAGCGTTTGAGGATGAACTCCGGTTTGGCGCCGCGAAATTCGTAGATGGTCTGGTCCGGGTCCCCGACCACGGTGACGCGGGCCCGTTCGCCGGCGACGTAACGCAGCAGCAGGTGTTGGATTTCGTTGGTGTCCTGGTATTCGTCCACCAGGATCAGGTCCATCTTGTTGCCCACCAGGCGTTGCAACGGCGGGTTCTGGTGAATGGCCATCACCGGTTCATACAGCATGTCAGCGTAACTGATGCGACTCTGGCCTTTGCGCCACTGCTCAAAGCTGTGGAACAGGTCGATCAGGTAGCGATGCTTGTCGGAATACCCCAGCTCCTCAAAGACCACATCCACCGGTGACAGGGTGGTTTTCACCAGATCGATGAAACTGGTGGCGGTTTCCACAAAGTCTTTCTTGTTGCGACGGATGTCATCGGCCAGGTCTTCCGGTGCCAGTCGCCGGGTCAGTTGCCAGGCCTGATAGCTGATTTCCTGCTCACTCAGGATCTTGTCGGAGAACCCCGGCAGATAGCCCTCCCGCACGAACCGCTTGTACAGTCGCAGGCCCATGGCGTGGTAGGTGCGGATTTCCGGCGTCGCCAGGCCCTGATGCCTGGTGACTTCCTGCAGCTTGTGCTCGAAATCCGCCCGCGCGCTGCGGTTGAACATCAGCACCAGCATGCGGTCGGGATCGTGGCCCTGTTCCAGCAGGTAGCGAATGCGCCAGGCCAGGGTGGAGGTCTTGCCGCTGCCGGCCACGGCGGTAATCACCGAATGCTCATAGCCTGCAGTGATGATGGCGCGCTGCTCGTCGGTGAGGAAGTCCGGCAAGCGGGTAGTTTCGGGTATGTCGGGTCGGGTTGGCATGGTGCGTATTGTACCGGCCTTTTCCTGTTCTGATAGCGTAAAGGCGGACGTTATCACGGTCATTTCTGATAAAATGCATCGCTATGATGACATCCGACCGACCTGCCACACATGCCATGAGTGAAACCGAAACATCGCCGGCTCTGGTGGTCGAAGGTGGCGCCATGCGGGGTATCTTCGCTGCCGGTGTCCTTGACGCCTTCCTCGAGCATGAATTTCAGCCCTTTGCACGGGCATATGGCGTTTCTGCGGGCTCCACCAACCTGATCAGCTACCTGTCGGGTGATCACGGCCGCAGCCGGAAAGTTATTACGGGCCATGCCTGCCAGCGCGAATTCATTGACTGGGCGCGGTTTATCCGCGGTGGGCATTTGTGCGACGTACACTGGCTGTGGCACCAGTCCTTTTCAGACGTGCCGCTGAACCTTCGGAAATATCTGGAGGGGGACACCGAGCTGTGGGTGACGACGACCTCGATCCGCACGGGCGAAGCCTGTTATTTCCGGATTGATGAACACAACCTGCACGATGTGTTCACCGCCTCCTGCTCGATACCCATTGCTTTTCGTGATTACCCAACCGTCAATGGCGAACCCATGACCGATGGCGGTCTGGCGGATTCCATTCCGGTCATCAAGGCCTACGAGGATGGTGCCAGGGACATTACCGTGGTGCTGTCCCGGCCCCTTGGCTACCGCAAGAAACCGTCCAGGTTCCCGTCTGTTTCCCAGCGGATTTTCCGTGATTATCCGGCACTGGCGGAAGCCTCACTCCATCGTGCGGAGCGATACAACGCCACCCTGACCTTCATTCTCAACCCGCCCGAAGATTGTCGTATTAGGGTGATTGCACCCCCTGAAGACTTCCCCGTGGGCCGACTGACCCGAAAGCAGGCGTACCTGGATACCGGTTACCGGCAGGGGCATGAGGCGGGCCTGAGTTATCTGGAGTCCGCTAAGCAGAGGTTGTGTCATTGATTCAGACATCAGAACCCGTGGATGGAGCTGCCTGGCTGCGTCTTCGCAAGCAGTTGATGGCGGCCGGCCACCGTCGCCTGGTATTGATTGAGGGCGACCGTCAGGCCGCCGTGGCCTGGTTGCGGGCCCTGTTTGACCGGTGGCCGGAAGGTGACGCTCTGGCTGGCGTCTGGAGCGGCCCTGCCGACGAGTCCCCCTGTAGCGAGTTGTGTGCTATCCGCCCGGTTGAAGGCCGGCAATGGCTCGGGGGGGAGCTGGATTTAGTGGTGTGGGATGGCTGGCACGGCAATCCGCCGGACAGTCTCGCCGCGCTGGCGGGCACCCTGAAAGCGGGTGGCTTGCTGTTCTGGTTGATGCCGCCCCTGGCTCAATGGGCCGGTTTTGACGATCCGGATTATCGCCGTACCGGACTGGATGGCGCGGATGATCACCCCTTTGCAGCCCGGATGTCCGAACTTCTGGCGAGCTCACCCGATGTCATCCGCGTAGATCCGCAGCAGGGTGGAGTAGTTGATTTACCGGCGGTGCCGGTGCCGCAAACCCCGTTTGAAATCATGGAATCCGGGGATCAACGACGCCTCGTTGATAATCTGGTGCAGACCGGGCAGGGGCGCCGGCGGCGCCCGCTGGTGATTACCGCGGATCGGGGGCGGGGCAAGTCTGCCGCGCTGGGCATGGCGGCCATCAAGTTATTGGAACAGGGGCGGCGTCAGGTGATGGTGACGGCGCCAACGGAGGAATCCGTGGCAACCCTGTTCCGCCATGCCCGCCTGGCTGCGGGTGATTCCGGTTATACGGACACCCCGGAAGGGGATGTTGTTCTCGCCAATGGTGGCCGGCTCAGTTACCTGACACCGGATCAATTGCTGGACGGGAAGCCAGACGCGGAATTGGTGATGGTCGACGAAGCCGCCGCCATTCCCGCCAACCGCCTGGCGCGGATACTGCTGGGCTGGCCTCGTGTGGTGTTTGCGTCGACCGTTCACGGCTATGAAGGGGCAGGCCGGGGCTTTGCCATCCGCTTCCGCAAGGTGCTCGACACACAAACGCCCCAGTGGCGGAAGACCACCCTCAAAACCCCGATACGCTGGTCCGGTTCCGACCCCCTGGAACCGTTGATTGCCAGACTTTTCCTGCTGGACGCGGATGCCCCGGCCGAGGTGCCGGAGTCCGGGGAGGTCAGCATTGAGCGCTGGTCACCGGCCCACGCCAGCGAGCAGGATCTGGCGGAAGCCTTTGGCCTGCTGATCAATGCCCACTATCGGACCACACCCGCTGATTTGCGCCAGTGGGTGGATGATCCGGACGCTATCAGTTGGCGACTGACGATCAACGGCCAGCTGGCGGGAGTGCTTTGGGCCGCCCGTGAGGGTGGCTTGTCTCCGGAACTGGCCGGACAGGTGATGCGCGGCAGCCGTCGTCTGCGGGGGCACCTGTTGCCGCAGTCCCTGGCCAATCACAGTGGCTTTGCGGAAGCGGCGTCCCGCTCCTGGTTGCGTGTGGTGCGGATCGCGGTGAGCGAACAGTGCCGGTTCCGTGGCCTTGGCAAGCAACTGGTGGCCAGGGCCGCCGAGTATGCCGAGGCTGCCGGTTACGATGGTCTGGGCACCAGTTTCGGGGGCAGTGAGGCATTGATCCGTTTCTGGCAACGAGCCGGACTGACCCTTGTCCGCGCCGGCATGAAGCGCGAAGCCAGCAGCGGCGAGTATCCGGTCCAGATGCTGGTTGGCACCTCGGATGGCGCCCGGGCGCTGGTATCAAAGCTCAACGACCGGCTGTCGGAACACTGGCCGACGCTGGTTCCCCTGAACTGGCGGGATATGGAGCCAGGGGTGTTGCGGCTGATGACGGCCGAGCTGGCGACCAGCGTCGCATTGAGTGAGGACGATGTTCGGGACCTCCATAGCTTTGCCGACGGCTATCGTGGCTTTGAACTGACGGTTCCGGTTTTGCGGAAAGTCAGTCTGACGCAGGGCTTTTCCAGCATTCTGGCCGTGAGTGACGATGCGGATCTGTGGTGTCGTCGGGTGACTCAGGGCTGGTCCTGGCCCGAACTCCAGCACGCCGGTTTGTGTCGTGGACAGAAGGACGGTGAGACCCGGTTACGCCAATTGACGGGCAAACTCCTGCAACAGTCACGGAACTTGTGACCGGCTCGATTTAATTGCCCGCCAGAGCTGCCCAGAATACGGACCATAATAACCAACAGAGACCCTATCATGGCCAAGGAAGCTGGCGCCGTTCATCCCGTATTCATTCTATCCCTTGTTTTCAGCCTGTTTGCTGCCGGCTGTGCCTCCGATCCCGAGACGGGCATCAGCCCGGAGGTCAGGGCAGCGATGGCAACGGATGACGGCGGTGAGACGCCGTTGATGGTCGCTGCACAGAACGGCAACCGTCGGCTGGTTGAGTTATTCCTGTCCGCCGGAGCCAAAGTGAATGCCACGGATGCGGACGGCTCCACGGCGGTGATCCGGGCTGCCAGAAATGGCCATCTGTCGGTGGTGAGGGTGCTGCTGGCGGCCGGCGCCAATGTCAACGTCAGCCAGGGCGGCCGCTCCTTGCTGATGCACGTGGTCGACAGTGGCGACATGCTCACGGCGGAAATGTTGCTGGCGGCAGGGGCTGACGTGAACTACCGGTCCGGGGATGGCATGACTGCCCTGGATGTGGCCCGGGAAAATGGCAACCGTGACCTGGAGATGCTGTTGATCCAGGCGGGTGCAACGTTATAGATCGGCCTTACTCGGGTTCACCGGGCTCAGGTCAGTGAGTCAATGGCCTTCTCATCAGTGGCATAGATATGTTCTTCCCTGATCAGTTGTGAGAGCCCTGACCGTGAAAGCGCTTCCCGGACGGCAAGTTTGGGGCCGGACAGGCAAAGCGTGATGCCTCTTGAGTCAAGGAAAGACCAGATATCCCGTAGCGTGTCGAGCCCCGTGGAATCCACCTGGTTCAGTGACGATGCCGAGATCAGCAGCACTCGAATGTCCGGATCGGCGTCTACTTTTTTGCGGATGTAGCGCTCGAGCATCGGGGCGGTCAGATAGGTCAGTGATGCGTCCATGCGCACGCCCAGCACCCCCTCGGCAATGGGCGGAAGCTCGTAGAGTTTTCGGTCGCGAAAACCGCCGCTCTCATGGACACCCAATTCAATAATGCGGGGCATGGCGTGGTGGTGGAGGAATGCCAGCAGGGAGGCGCCCATTCCCGCCAGGATTCCCCAATACAGATTGGGTACGGTCGCCAGGGTCACGATCAGTGTGACCAGCGCAACAAAGCCGTCCTTGGGGTTGTCCCGGCAGAGTCGGGTCAGTGACCGGATATCGATCAGTTGGGTGACCGGCACGATAATGATGGCGGCCAGGACCGCCGTGGGCAGGTGATACAACAGCTCCGTCAGTCCGAACAGGGAAATCAGCACGATCAGCGATGCCAGGAGGGTTGCCCTGGCGGTTTTGGCGCCGCTGTAGGCGTTCAGTGCGGTGCGTGAAAAGGAGCCGCTGACCGGAAAGGCGCCGCTGAAGCCACTGGCTATTTTTGCCAGGCCCTGGCCGATGAGCTCCTGATTGCGGTTCCAGGATTCGCCTGTTATCCGGGACATGGTACGGCAACTCGACATCGCCTCGGTAAAGCTGATCAGGGCGATAATGGCAGCTGGCAGCAACAGAGCCAGATGCTGATCCAGTGAAAGGGTGAAAGGCAGTGTCAGCGCCGGCAGGCCACTGTCGATGGAGCCGACGATGGCGCCACCCAGTCCGTCAAACCCTGCCAGCAGGCTCGCTGCGACCCCAATCAGGCACACGATCATCACACCGGGCAGCCGTGAAGAAAACCGTTTGAGTGCAACCAGGGCCAGCACAGTACCCACGCCGAAACCGGCGGTCACCGCCAGGCGCACAGGTTCATCCCGCCACGCTTGGGTGATGTGTGACAACCAGTGGCCATCAGCGCCGGAGGCAAAGCCCAATAGCGCCGGCAACTGGGAAATAATAATGATAACCGCGGCGGCATTGACGAAACCCTGGACGACCGCGTTTGATACCAGATTGGCGAGAATGCCCATCCGGAAGGCGCCCATGAAAAACTGCATCAGACCGGAATAGACGGCGAGCCATATCGCCATGGCGATCCACTCTGGCGAGCCTGCGGCGGCCAATGGTTGCAGGGCGGCGAAGGTCAGCAGGCTTGTCAGTGCAACCGGCCCTACCGCGAGCAGAGAGGACGATCCGAACAGCGCTCCGACAATGCCGGGCAGCAAGGCAGCGTAGAGGCCGGTGACCGGAGGCATGCCGGCGAGCTGGGCATAGGCCAGTGCCTGGGGCACCAATACCAGGCCAACGGTTATGCCCGCAATGGCATCTGCTCTTATCTGGCCTTTGGTGGGCGCGGGCCATGCCAGGAACGGGAAGAGTCTGAGCAACAGGCCGCCAAGAGGCGTCTTTGGATTCATTACGTCTCCATTCAGAGAATGACCGCACGAAGGTGGCTGGTTGGCGATTATCCCAACGTCATCGGATCGGTCTCGTCATCCCACTCCGGGTGGAAGTGTGCGTCGATCACTTCCTCCGGCACCTCCTGAAGCGTGTTGAATGACCATCTGGGGTTGTGGTCCTTGTCCACCATCCGTGCCCGTATGCCCTCCGCCAGATCCGGGCGACGGGTGCATTCGGCGGCCATCGCCAGTTCCATCCGGAAGACGTCCTTGAGCGGCATCTGTTGCGCGCGTTTGAGCTGGTGCCACACCAGCCACATAGACACCGGGCATCCGGTTCTCAGGTTGTGGACAGCGCTTTCCCACCAGTCGCTGTTGATGTCCGCCGAGATCAGGCGGTCGACAATGGCGGCCAGGTCGTCACCCGCACCCAGTCTGGCGATGGCCTGTTCATGGTTCGCCAGTTCGCCGGAGCCGAGGGACCGGTAATCCACACCATCCAACTGGTTAAGCAAGCGGAACAGCCGGTTGTCGTCCGCTGCCGACTCCCCGGTCCAGCGTTCGTTCTGCAAGCGCTCCAGCAGGGACGTTTGCTCTTCCGGACGAACCACCATGTCCGCCAGGCCGACCCGTATGGCATCGGAGGCGTTCAGCCGGCATCCGGTCAGCCCCATGAACAGCCCCAGTCGCCCGGGCAGACGATTGAGGAACCAGCTTGCGCCCACATCGGGGAACAGACCAATGGCTATTTCCGGCATCGCCATGGTGACGTCCGGAGTGATCAGCCGGTAACGGCAGCCGCTCAGAAGGCCCAGGCCTCCGCCCATAATCACCCCATGGCCGATGCCGATCACCGGTTTCGGGAAGCGATGAAGGGTATAGTCCAGCCGGTATTCACGGGCGAAGAAGTCCGCAGCGGGAACGGACTCATCGGTGCTGGTCATGGCGTCGTATAACTGGCGGATGTCACCGCCTGCGCAAAAAGCCCGGCTCCCCGCGCCCTGCAAGGCTACCAGTGCAATCCGGTCATCGTCGGCCCAACGGTCAAGAGTGGTCTGGGCGGCATCGATCATGTCTCCGGAAAGCGCGTTCAGGGTGGCGGGTGAATCCAGGGTGATCAGGCCGATGCGGCCTTCCAGGCATTCGAGTTCTTGGGCCTTTATGGGCATTTTCAGGTCTCCGCATTGCCTTGACATAACGCATTTGAGGTTTGAAGGCTCTGTGCTATAAGTTCACGCAGTTTGATGTTCTTCGGACGCCGTATATAAAAACGATGAGAGGGTAAAATTAATGAGCTTGAAACACTATACCATTGCCGGTTTGTTTGTACTTGGCGCCATGGCTCCGGCCCTGGTTGCCGCTGCCGATGCGGAAGCGGGCAAGGCCAAGGCTGCTGTCTGTGCCGCGTGTCACGGGAAAAACGGTATTGCTGCCATTCCGGGGTATCCGAACCTGGCGGGTCAGAACGAGCAGTACCTGGTGTCAGCCCTCAAAGCCTATAAAAACAAGCAGCGTTCCGGTGGTCAGGCAGCCATCATGCAGGGCCAGGCGACGGGCCTGAGCGATGAGGACATCGCCAATCTGGCGGCTTATTACGCCAGCTTGCCCGCAGGTGGCCAGTAATCACGGGCAATACCTTAGGGGGCTCAGCGGGCCGGTTCAGGCCGCCCCGCTGACAATCCGGTAGCTGGGTTTGTAGCAACTGGAACCGGGCAGTTTCATCCGGTCCTGGGCCACGAACTGCTCAAGCATGGCCTCCAGGGGCTTGATCAGATTGGGGTCACCGGAAATTTCAAACGGCCCCTTTTGCTGCACCTGTCTGATACCGCTTTCCTTGACGTTCCCCGCCACAATACCGCTGAAGGCCTTGCGCAGGTTGGCGGCTATCATGTGCACCGGCTGGTCCCGGTGCAGTTCCAGTGCCAGCATGTTTTCATGATTGGGTTCGAAGGGTAGCTGGAACACCGGATCGATTTTCAGCATCCAGTTGAAGTAATAGGCGTCCTGCATGGCGCGGCGGAAGGTTTCCACTTCTTTCATGCCGTCCTTCATGGTTTGCGCCACCCGCCCCGGATCATCAATGATGATTTCATACTTGCTGGCGGCCTCGTCACCCAGGGCATTGCGGATGAACTGGTCGATCATCTCGAAGTATTCGGCGTTTTCCTGCTGGCCGGTGAAAACCACCGGGAAGGGCAGGTCGGCATTGTCCGGATGCAGGAGAATGCCCAGCAGATAGAGAATCTCCTCGGCGGTACCGACGCCGCCAGGGAAGACAATGACGCCATGACCGGTACGCACGAAAGCTTCAAGGCGCTTTTCAATATCCGGCATGATCACCAGTTCGTTGACGATCGGGTTGGGCGCCTCGGCGCCGATAATACCCGGCTCGGTCAGACCGATGTAGCGACCGTTCTTCACCCGCTGCTTGGCGTGACCAATGGTGGCGCCCTTCATCGGGCCTTTCATGGCGCCCGGGCCGCAACCGGTGCAGATGCTCAGCGCCCGCAGGCCGAGTTGATGTCCTACTTCCTTGCTGTACTGATATTCCTGCTGGTTGATGGAGTGACCGCCCCAGCACACCACCAGATCCGGGAGGCGGCCGGCCTGCAGGACCCGCGCATTGCGCAGAATGTGAAAAATCAGGTTGGTGATGTCTTCGGGATCGTCCCGCCGAAAGCCGGCCGCGGACTGCGGAATCGAGTAGGAATAGATAATGTCCCGCAACACTGAGAACAGGTGCTCGCGAATGGCCCTCAGCATTTCGCCATCCACGAAGGCATGGGCCGGGGCGTTCACCAGTTCCAGTTTCAGGCCCCGTGGCTGTGGTACCAGGCGCACATCAAAGTCCGCGTGAGCTTCCATCAGGGTCTTACAGTCATCGGTTTCAACGCCGGTGTTCAGAACCGCCAGGGCACACTGACGGAAGAGTCGGTAAAGACCACCTTCACTCCTGTCTTTCAGTCGGTTGACTTCGTGGTTGGAAAGAATCTCAAGGCTGCCCTCGGGTGATACCAGGGCATTGATGGTCGGTTCTGTCATGAACAGTATGGCTCCTGAACATTGTACGGAGTGGGTGTAATGGTCGGCCCTGCGGGTCGTTGATTATGGTGTTACGGCAATGCCTGATTTTGAGGCATCCGTCAAAACCGTTAGACTAGGCCTATTCTTTCCAATACGCCACCCGACAAAATTCTGATATATGAAACTCCTGATTCGTCCTGCGGCGGAAGTCGCCATTAAAAGCAAACCTGTACGTCGCCAGCAAATGCGGCACCTGCGCCAGAACATCCGCAAGGTGCTGTCGCGTCAGGACAGCGACATCCAGGTGGATGGCAGTTGGGACCGTGTGACCGTGGAAGTCCCTGATGGCCGGGGACTCTCCAGCGTGGTCCTTGACGAATTGATGCGCATCCCGGGTATCTCCACGATCCAGGAAATAGCCGTGTTCCCGTTTGTCAGTATGGACGATGTGGCGGACAAGGCCGTAGAGGCGTTTGCCGAGCGCATCAACGGCAAGACCTTTGCAGTGCGGGTGCGGCGTCATGGAAAGCACGACTTTCGCTCCATTGATCTTGAGCGGCACGTGGGCGGCGCACTGGTGCAGGCCTCCAGTCCGCAGGGGGTGAATCTGAAGGCTCCCCAGGTAGAGGTCCGTATCGAGATTCAGGACGACCGCTATCACATCGCTCACCGCAAACACCGGGGCCTGGGTGGCTATCCCCTGGGTAGCGTGGAAACCGTGATGACGCTGGTCTCCGGCGGGTATGACTCATCGGTGGCCGCCTATCTGATGATGCGCCGGGGCCTTCGCAGCCACTTCCTGTTCTTTAATCTGGGCGGTACGGCCCATGAAGTGGGCGTTCGCCAGGTGACGCATTACATCTGGGAGCGCTACGGTTCATCCCATGGCGCCAAGTTCATTTCCGTGCCCTTCGATGGCGTTATTGGCGAAATCATGCGGTCGGTCAATCACCGCCACTGGGGCGTGGTGCTCAAGCGCCAGATGCTGAAGGCGGCATCGGACATCGCCCGGCAGAGCAATGCCGTGGGTCTGGTGACCGGTGATGCGGTCGCCCAGGTCTCCAGCCAGACCCTGACCAATCTCAATGTGGTGGATCGCGCCAGTGACGAGGTGGTGCTCAGGCCCCTGGTCTCCATGGACAAGGAAAGCATCATCCGGATCGCGAAGGAGATCGGCACCGAGCCCTACGCCCGTACCATGCCGGAGTATTGTGGCGTGATTTCCCAGAAGCCGGCTACCCGGGCGAAACTGCACCGGGTGGAGGAAGACGAGGCTGAAATGGATGCGACGGTGCTGCAGCAGGCGATCGACAACCGTGAAGAAACACCGGTTGCCCGTCTGCTGGAAACCACCACCACGCCGGAAGAGGTGGAGCTGGTGCATACCCCGGACGTCAACGATGTCATCATCGATGTACGCCATCCGTCCGAGGGAGAGCAGTCACCCCTGACGATGACCAACAACGAAGTGCTGCAGATTCCTTTCTACGAGCTGAATCAGCAGATCGAATCGTTGCCTCAGGGGAAGCAGTACCTGCTGTACTGTGACCGTGGCACCATGAGTCGCATGCACGCCGGCCACCTGAAGGCTGAGGGGCATACCAACATAAAGGTGTATGCCCCGGCGTCCTGATCGTTACCCTTCGATGCCCTTGAAGAACTGCTGAACGTTGGCGCTCAGGGTATCCAGGTCATAACCGCCTTCCTGCACCACCAGGGTGGGGAGGCCGGTCTGGCGGACATGGGTGCCGATGCGGGAAAAGCCTTCGGAGGAGACCGACACCTTGGCCTGTGGGTCGTCCTTGTAGATATCAAAGCCCAGGGTCAGTACCAGTGCATCCGGCTGGAATAGACGGATGGCCGCCAGGGCCTCGTCCAGTTTGTCGAAGAAATCCTCTTCCAACGAACCATGGGGCATCGGCATATTGATGTTGTAGCCGTAGCCTTCACCTTCCCCCCGCTCGTTCTCGAACCCGCTGACCACTGGATAGAAATTGGTCGGGTCGCCGTGAATCGAGATGTAGAGCACGTCACTGCGGTCGTAGAAGATTTCCTGAATGCCCTGGCCGTGGTGCATGTCCGTATCGAGTATCACCAGGCGCGGGAACCGGCTTTTCATGTGTTCGGCGGCAATAGCGGCATTGTTGAGGTAACAGAAGCCGCCGGCAGCATCCTTGCGGGCATGATGGCCCGGTGGGCGACACACCGCGTAGGAGATCCGCTCACCGGCGATCAGGGCATCGGCAGCGCCCAGCGCGGTTTGCGCTGACCAATAGGCAGCCTCCCAGGTATTGGCGCCGATCGGACAGCTGCCATCCGCCATGTAACGGGCCGCCTCGGCAAGAATGCCCTTCATGGCGTTGGGTGAACGCACAAAGATATTGGACATCACCTCGTCGCCCCAGTCATCGGGAATCTCCATCCAGCGGCGGTGGGCAGATTCCAGGAATCGCAGGTAGCCGAGATCGTGCACTTTGGAGATCGGCCCTGCACCCTGGTCCGCCGGCTGCAGTACTGGAACTCCCATGGCCTTCAGACCATCCAGCATCTGACCAGTGCGGTCGGGCACTTCCTGAGGCTGGCGCATCTGACCGCGGGTAAAGTAAGTCTTGGGAATATGCTGGTCCTGAGCAGGGTGGAAAAATGCTTTCATTTGCCGGCCTCCTGAATTGATCGTTCTTCGAGTATAGGCGCAGAAATCACGTGGTCAAAACACCTTAGTCTTACTTTACAGCCCGTGTTTCTGCATCCACTATGAGAGTCATGCTGCTGTGATGCAAACACCAACGGAACCCTGCTTTTCGACCGTTAATCATTGAATGAAAGGAGCCGAGATGATCGAGTCACCCCTGCTTGAAAAGTTGACTGGCTATATCGGCGGTCGCTGGTCTGATGCTGCCGAAGGCCAAACGTTTGACGTCTACAACCCCGCAACGGGAAAGGTCATTGCCAGCCTACCCTCCATGCCGGAGTCTGATGTGGTGGCGGCGGTGGAAGCGGGTAAATCCGCGCTTCGGCTGACCAATCCTTACACCCTGGAAACCCGCCGCCGTTGGCTGGAGGGCATCCGCGATGCGCTCAGGGAAAACAAGGAAGAAGTGGGCCGCATCCTGTGTATGGAACACGGCAAGCCGCTGAAGGAAGCTCAGGGCGAAGTGGATTACGCTGCCGGCTTCTTTGATTACTGCTCCAAACACATCCAGGCGCTGGACGCCCACACCCTGGCCGAAAAGCCCAAGGACTGCACCTGGACCGTTCACTACCGGCCCATTGGCGTGGCCGGGCTGATCACGCCGTGGAACTTCCCCATCGGCATGATCGCCAAGAAGCTGTCCGCCGCCCTGGCCGCCGGCTGCCCGTCGGTGATCAAGCCCGCCAGTGAAACCCCGTTGACGATGATTGCCCTGTTCAGTCTGATGGACAAGCACGTGGACCTGCCTGACGGCATGGTCAACCTGGTGATGGGCAAGGCCAGCGTGATTGGCAAGGTACTGTGCGAAAGTCCCGATGTGCCGATGCTGAGCTTCACCGGTTCCACCGAGGTTGGTCGCAAACTGGTGGTGGATACTGCGGAGCAGGTGAAGAAACTGGCCCTGGAGCTGGGTGGCAATGCGCCGTTCATCGTATTCGATGACGCCGACCTGGATGCCGCTGCCGACAACCTGATTGCCAACAAGTTCCGCGGTGGCGGCCAGACCTGCGTCTGTGCCAACCGCATTTTCATCCATGAGAAAGTGGCTGATGCGTTTGGTGAAAAGCTGGCGGAGCGGGTCAACAAAATGACCGTGGGCGACGGCCTGACCGAAGACGTGGACCTCGGCCCGCTGATCAACAAGGCCGGGTTCGACAAGGTCAAACGCCATCTGGAGGATGCCCTCGAGAAAGGCGCAGGTCTTGTGGCCGGTAAGAAGCCGGAGGAACTGGGTGAAGGCCATCTGTTCTTCCCGCCGACCGTGATAACCGACGTTAACCGGGACATGTGCTGCTACCGGGAAGAAACCTTCGGCCCACTGGTACCGATGGCGCTGTTCCGCACTGAGGAGGAAGTGATCGAAGCGGGTAACGACACCGAGTTCGGTCTGGCCTCTTATGTGTTCACCAACGACGCCGAACGCGCCCAGCGGGTGGCGGCCGGTTTGCGTTTCGGTCACGTGGGTTGGAACACCGGTACCGGCCCGACACCGGAAGCGCCGTTCGGCGGTATGAAAGCGTCCGGCATTGGTCGTGAAGGTGGTTTGGAAGGTCTGTTTGAATTCGTGGAAGCCCAGACAGTTCCCAGAGGCTTCTGATCGCCCAATGATGGACACAGAAAAGGCGAGCCGTGGCTCGCCTTTTCTTGTTTCGGGGCCGGCCCTCAGGGTTTCAGGAGAACCTTGACCGTATCGTCCACTTCGGCATCGTCGATGTATCCGATTCCGCCAGGCGTGGAAGATACCTGAGCTTTCATCGCCGCCGTACTGCCAGCTTCCTCAGGTGGCTGACCGCGCCCGGTAAACACCTGCTTGGACCAGAAGGCCTTGAGCTGGGCGTCGTTCCGACCGGTCACTTTCTGGTGAAATTCAGCACGGGCCGTGTTGCCTTCGGGAAGTTCGAACGGCTGGGCGCTTTGGCCATTCGGCAAGGCTTTGCTGCGGTTCAGGTACAGATCGCGCACTTCATTGGAGCTGATGCTGTCAGGACCGGCCGGGTGACCAATGATCACAACCTCTGCAAGCACCAGAGGGCTGGCCAGCAAGCTGGCCGCAAATAACAGGCTTAGCTTTTTCATGGGGCCTCCTCAGAATGCCGAGTCAATTTTGATGGTGTAGACGTTGGTGCTGTTGGTGCCCGATGCCAGAATATAGGCCGGGTCCAGGTTGCCAGTGCCCTTGTCAAAGCCGCGGGAATGGGTGATGTCCGCTTTGATCGCTACGCCAGGGGTGATATCCCATCGAGCGCCCACGCTGTAATCTTCGCGTTGAAAGTTAAGGATTGATTCCGGAGCCAGTACGGTTCCGCCGGCGGTGGTGACGAACCCGGCACGCTCATTGTCATCCTTGCTCTCAACCCACCCAAATGCCACGTAGGGTGTCCAGCTGCCAAAACGGTGACCGACAGAAAGGTAGGCAGAGTCCGTGTCCGCAAATCGACCGTCCAGCTCTACGCGGGTCACTTCACTGATGATTTGCCAATTGCCATCATCGTAGCTGGCGCCAATGCCGTAAAAGTTGCCACGGTCATTATCGGCCAGGACGGTGTTGACGTTTGCTCCGGGGGGCGCCTGGGCTGCCAGCCTGGTCGCATCAATATCTGCCTCAGCGGTCGCGGCTACACCTCGAATGCTCCAGACATAGTCAGTCCAGGTCAGGTTCAGGCCGGCAATATTGCGAAGCTGTACATCACCGGAGTTGCCATCTTCATCCGTAAAGCCGGTAAAGAAGTTGGCTGTCAGCGATGAATTTTCAAAATTGAAGTTGTAACTGGCATCTGCTCCCACGTAGCTGGTCACAGCAATCGGACCGTATACGCTCTGGGGCGGGCGAGCCCAAGGTTGGGCGTAGCCGACTTCCAGTGAGTCCGAGTACATGAAGAACGGAATACGCATCTTGCCGGCACGCAGTTGCAGGTTATTGGTCGGTCGATGGCTCAGGTAGGCCCATTCAACCTGGGGGTCCCAGTCGTCGGCGCCGCGACCAACCAGCTGCATGACGATGTCGCTTTTTGGGGTCACTTCGAAAGTGCCCTGAAGCGCAAACAGGCTGAGGTCATTCACTTCAGATTCTTCAGTGATGCCGGCGTAACCGGCATCATTACTGGCGCGAGCGTAGCCGGTACTGAAGAACCCGTTAAAGCGAACGCCGGTATCCCGGGCGGAGTTCAGTTGCTGCTGCATGGAATTGAGCTGCTGCTGCATGCGCGCCAGGGCATCGTCTGTGTTGTCGTTTGCCGATGCCGGAGCGACGGCAATAGCGGACGCGAGACACAATGCTCTCGAATAGAGTTTCATCTGTAGGTTCCTTTGCTGGAGTTAAACTCGAAACTGGCTGGCGACGGACTGAAGGCCATGGCTGACTTTCTGGATATCTTCACTGACGGTATCCAGCTCATCCGTGCTCTCCATGACTGATTCGGCATTTCGGTGCATATCGGTCATGTAGCTGGTGATCTGATTGAAAGTGGTGCTTTGCTCGTAGGTCGCCGCGGCGATTTGCTCGTTGAGCCCGCTTATCTGCTGAACGCTGGTGAGTATTTGGTTCAGGATTTCGCCTGATTCCGTCGTTGCCTGGACGCCCTCGTGGGCGCGGCCAACACTGTTGTTCATGGACTCAACAGCGGCTGTTGAGAGTTTTGACAGCTCTGAAATCACACCCTGAATTTCTTCCGTGGACTTGTGGGTGCGAACGGCAAGCCCCCTGACCTCGTCTGCAACAACGGCAAAGCCGCGACCGTGCTCGCCTGCTCTCGCTGCTTCTATCGCTGCGTTCAGAGCCAACAGGTTCGTTTGTTCGGCAACCGCCTGAATAGTTTCCAGGAGCCCGCCTACCTTCGTGGAGAATTCGTCGAACTGATTGACCAGTTCTGAGGTGGATTCGATTTCGCTGACCAGCAAGCGAATGGACGTGGCATTACGTTCAACTTTCTCTTGTCCCGAGGTCGCAAAATTGGCGGCGTCTCTGGTTTGCTCAGAGGCGCTGGCGGCGAAACCGGCGACCTCCTCAACGCTGATCACCAGTTCATCTACAGAGTTGCGGGTGGAAGAAATGGATTGGGACTGGTGGCTGATGAGTTCCAGATTCCTGCTGCTGGTACTTCCCAGCTGGCCGGATACCGTGTTGAGCTTCGCCACGTCATTGCGAATAGTGCCGAAGGATGTGTGAAGCTTCTCAACGAAAAGATTGAAGTGATCGACCAGCTCTCTCAATTCATCACGTCCCTGGTACTCAATTCGTGATGTGAGATCGCCTTCCCCTGAGGCCATGTTGCGGAGAGAGCCGATGATGCGTGACAGGCTCGCGCTGATCGAACGACCGATCACCAGACTCAACGTAATCATGACGACCAGTGCGGTGACCAGAATGCCGACAGCGACCGTACCGGCATCAGCGGAAGCTTGCAGCGTATGGTTGATTTCAGCTTCGAATCGGGCGCGTGTTTCTTGCTGCATCCGGGAGAAAGTGTCTTGCAGCGTTTTCAGTCGCTTTGCATTTTCCGATGCTTCACGGCCAATGCTCGAGAAATCCGCGGTTCCCTCGATCATCGCGCTGGCTATCCGCGTTGCTTCGGAATAATAGGTGTCGAGCAATTGACTGACTTGGCGAACGTCCCGGGACAGCCCCTGGTTCAGGACGGAAAGCTTTTTCAGGTTTTCGGATATGGTCGTTTTAAATCTGGCCGTTTCATTCAGTTGCTGATCATCGCCAGTGGCGACGGATCCGTTGATCTGCTGCTCCATAAGCCGCAACTGACCGAGATTGATGGTGGTCAATTCCAGGGTTGGGTACAGGCGGTCTTTAACCTCTGAAAGTCGTGACGAGTTTTTCCGGTCAGTGATAATCGAAAAGGTCAGGCTGATCAGAAAGGCGAGGATTGCCACTGTTACCAACAAGCCGAGCTTATGTGAAATCTTCAGGGCAGAGAGCATGGGGTCCATTTCCTTGGCGCGGTAAGCCGGGTAAAAGTGGCGTGGATTGTAGGTTTGTGAGTCACCTGTTTAAAACACTTGTTTGTATCCTGGTGTTTCAAAGTGTTTCAGGCGGGCCGTTGCGCGCGTTTATCCCTTGCCATGACCTGCTCTGGCCTGTTTGAAAAATGTTGTTAAATGCAGAATTCCCCTTGGGGTGAGGTCTCTCGAAACTGTCCCTGTTATACTTCTGCGTCTCGAATCACCGGATATAGCGGACTTTTTCAATGGATGTCTCCCACATAATCGACGCCCTCAACGACGCCCAACGCGAGGCCGTGACCGCCCAGAACGACCACCTGCTGGTGCTGGCGGGTGCCGGCAGTGGCAAGACGCGGGTGCTGGTGCACCGGATGGCGTGGCTGATGCAGGTGGATCGGGTGCCGCCAACCGGGATTCTGGCAGTGACGTTCACCAACAAGGCCGCCAGGGAGATGCGTTACCGCATTGAACAGATGATGGATATCCCGGCCCGTGGCCTGTGGTTCGGTACCTTTCACGGCATTGCCCATCGCCTGTTGCGCTCGCACTGGCAGGACGCCGGGTTGCCAGAGAATTTCCAGGTGTTGGACAGCGACGATCAGCTGCGGCTGGTCAAGCGGGTGATGCGGGAGATGCGGATTGATGAGAGCCGCTGGCCGCCGAAACAGGCCCAGTGGTTCATCAACAGCCATAAGGATGAGGGCTTGCGGGCGGATCACATCCAGGAGAATCCCGGCGATCACTTCACCTCCACCATGCTGGTTGTCTATCGTCAGTATGAAAAGCTGTGCCAGCAAAGCGGTCTGGTGGATTTCGGCGAACTGCTGCTGCGCTCCCACGAGCTGTGGCTGCACCGGCCGGAATTGCTGGCCCATTACCAGAGCCGTTTCCAGCACATTCTGGTGGACGAGTTCCAGGACACCAACACCATTCAATACGCCTGGCTGCAGGTGCTGGCCAGCAACCGGGTGCCGTTGACCGTGGTGGGGGATGACGACCAGTCCATCTACGGCTGGCGGGGCGCCAAGATCGAGAACATCCAGCAGTATCAGCGGGATTTCCCCAACGCCCGGCTGATCAAGCTGGAGCAGAATTACCGGTCCACGCAACTGATTCTGAAAGCGGCCAACTCGGTGATTGCCAACAACCAGGGCCGCCTGGGCAAGGAGTTGTGGACCGACGGGCCGGACGGCGAGCCGATCAGCCTGTACGCCGCCTTCAACGAGCAGGATGAAGCCAACTACATTGCCGACACCATTTCCGGCTGGGCGCTGGACGGCAACCTGCGCAGTGAATCCGCGATTCTCTATCGCTCCAACGCCCAGTCCCGGGTGCTTGAAGAAGCACTGATGCGCCAGGGCATTCCCTACCGGGTCTACGGTGGTTTGCGGTTCTACGACCGCCAGGAAATCCGCAACGCCCTGGCATACCTGCGTCTGGTGCACTACCGCCGTGACGATGCCGCCTTTGAGCGGGTGGTGAATGTGCCGGCGCGGGGGATCGGAGCGAAAAGCCTGGCGGAATTGCGGGAAGTGGCCACGGGCCAGAGTATTTCCCTGTGGGAGGCCGCCGAGCGGCTGCTGGAAGCTGGGCTGATGAAAGGTCGCGCCAAGACCGGGTTACAGTCGTTTATGCAGATCATCAACGACCTGTCAGAGATGGTGGACGACGCCTCCCTGCATGGCCTGATGAAACAGACCATTGAGGCCAGTGGGCTGAAAGATTACCACGCCAGTGAAAAGGGCGAGAAAGGGCAGGCCCGGGTGGAGAACCTGGAAGAACTGGTCAACGCGCTGTCGGATTTTGAGGTGGAAGACGGCGTCGATCCGTTGGCGGAATTCATCGCCCAGGCGGCGCTGGACGCGGGTGAATCCCAGGCGGAGTCCCATGAGGACAGTGTCCAGCTGATGACGCTGCACTCCGCCAAAGGGCTGGAGTTCCCGCTGGTGTTCCTGGCCGGTGTGGAAGAGGGCCTGTTTCCCCACAGCATGTCCCTGGAAGAGCCGGGGCGCATGGAGGAGGAACGCCGCCTTGCCTACGTGGGTATTACCCGGGCCATGAAAAAGCTGGTGCTTACTTACGCGGAATCCCGCCGTTTGTACGGGCAGGAGAAGTTTAACGCCCTGTCACGGTTTGTGCGGGAGATTCCGGGTGACTGCATCCAGGAAGTGCGGTTGCGCAATACCGTCAGCCGACCGGCGATGCTGGAGCGCCCCAACGAAAGCCTGTTCAGTCAGGATTCCGCGGCGCAATCCGGCTTCAGCCTGGGGCAGCGGGTGCGTCATCCGAAGTTCGGGGAAGGGATCGTGATGAACAGCGAAGGTACGGGGCATCACACCCGGGTGCAGGTGAATTTCGACGAAGGCGCCAAGTGGCTGGTGCTGGCCTACGCGCCCCTGGAGGCTTGTTAAGGGTTCTCGGGCAACTCGAATCCGTAACGATCCATTATCGCCCGGGCCTGGTCGCTGTTGATAAAATCGGCAAAGCGCCAGGCCAGCTCATTGTCCGCAGCCCGACGCGTAATGATGAAGCCCTGCTTCAGCGGTGAGTGCAGGGTGCCTGGCACCAGGGAATAGCGCCCCACCTCCGCCAGTGACGGGCTCAACACCAGCGACAGCGCCACGATGCCAGCATCGGCATTACCGGTTTCAACAAACTGTGCCGTCTGGGCAATGTTGCTCCCCAGCACCAGGCGCTCTTCGACTTTATCCCAGATTCCTGCAGATTCCATGGCTTCCTGCGCGCGTTGTCCGTAAGGAGCGTGCCTGGGGTTGGCGATGGCTATTCGCTTGATATCAGCTCGGGGCAGGTCTGCCAGCGACAGCGGCTCACCCTCTGCGCTGGACCAGACGACCAGTCGGCCAACAGCGTAGGGATAAACCGGAGACGCTGCCAGCCCTGCCTCCTCAAGTCGTTCCGGATAGGCGATGTCCGCCGAGAAATAAAGGTCGTACGGGGCGCCGTGTTTAATCTGTGCATGAAATCTGCCGGAAGAACCATAAACGACCTTAACGGTCTGGTTGGCGTTCTGCAGGTGAAATTCGTCCAGTATCTCATCCATTGCGAACTTCAAATCCGAAGCGGCGGCCACCGTCAGGTTCTCTGCCCAGGCTGGGGCAATGGTGAATAAGGTCAGTAGTAGTGTGCGGATCATCATTGAACTAACACCCCAGAGATAATGACTGCGAGAAGAATCCCGTAAAACGGAAGGTCGCCGTATTGGCCGGCGCAGACAGGTTAGCGCCGGCTCTCGAATACTTCCAGTAACCGGTTTCGGCCATTCAGGTCGGGAACCGGTCCCGGGTGTTGTTGGCAATACGCACCAGCATCAGCATCAGCGGGACTTCCACCAGCACGCCAACCACCGTCGCCAAGGCGGCGCCGGATTGCAGACCGAACAGGGCGATGGCGGCGGCCACGGCCAGTTCGAAGAAGTTGCTGGCACCGATCATGGCGCCCGGCGCGGCGATGCAGTGGCGAACCTTCCATAGCCGGGCCCAGCCATAGGCAATGAAGAAAATCAGCACGGTCTGAATGATCAGCGGCACCGCGATCAGGGCAATGTGCAGGGGATTTTCCAGAATCACCTCACCCTGGAAAGCAAACAGCAGCACCAGAGTAACGATCAGCGCCGCCGGTGTGATCGGCCCCAGGCGTTTCATAAACACGTCGTCATACCAACTCTGGCCGCGCCGGGCAATCAGTGTGCGGCGGGTCATGTAACCGGCGACCAGGGGGATTACGATGTACAACACGACAGACAGAATGACGGTGTCCCAAGGCACTTGAATATCGGAAATGCCCAGCAGGAACACCACAATGGGCGCGAAAGCGAACAGCATGATGATGTCGTTCAGGGACACCTGCACCAGGGTGTAGGCGGCATCGCCCCTGGTCAGGTAGCTCCAGACAAACACCATGGCGGTGCAGGGCGCAGCGCCCAGCAGAATCGCACCGGCCAGGTATTCGCTGGCCAGTTGCGGTGCAATAAACGGCTCGAACACTACCATCAGGAAGAACCAGGCGATGGCAAACATGGTGAAAGGCTTGATCAGCCAGTTCACCACCGTGGTGATGGCCAACCCTTTGGGCTCTTTTCTCACGTCCAGGATCGCACCGAAATCGATCTGGGCCATCATCGGAAAGATCATGGCCCAGATCAGAATGGCAATGGGGATCGAAACCTGGGCATATTCGAAGTGGGACAGTGTTTCGGGAATCGAGGGCGCCAACTGACCCAGGGTCACGCCGGCGATGATGGCCAGAGCTACCCAGACCGACAGGTACTTCCCGAACAGATCCATGCCGCCTCTGGCGTCTTCAGCTGAGGTGACTTCTATATTGCTGTTCATTGCTTACCTCTCACATGGACTGCTGATGGACGCGTTTTGATGCTTCTTCATAGTACTCCTTAATTCACTCTGCAGAATTCATGGATCTGGATTGCGTTTCGAAGCTTGGCTGTTCGGCTGGATCAGCCCTGGTCGGAAAAGGGTTTACTTTACCGTTTTGCCTGCTTAATATCCAAAACATCAGATATCCATTAATCAATATATACGGATAGACAGATATGAAGCGTCGGGTTTTGTTTGTCTGCAGCGCCAACAGCGCCCGCTCCCTGATGGCAGAGGCCCTGCTTAAAGACATGGCGGGGGATCGTTTTGAGGTGGCCAGTGCCGGCACCGAGCCAACCCATCCGAATCCCATGGCATTGCAGGTTCTGGAGGAGTCCGGGATTGCGGTGGCGGGGTTGCACAGCAAACGACTGGCGGATCTGCAGGAGGAATCCTGGGATTACGTGATTACCCTGTGCGAGAAAGCGGCCAACGAGTGTGGAGCCGTTTGCCAGCCGGCCCAGCAAATTGCCTGGGACTTTCCGGACCCGGCGCTCAGCAACCGCCACGCGACTTTTGCTCTGACACTCAAGGAGCTTAAGGAACGGATCGGGCTGTTTACCCTGGTGCATCAGAAGGAAACGGGTCTGAAACCCCTGGAATACAACCCGGTAACCGTATTTCGGGCGTTCGGGGACGAATTGCGGCTGACTATGCTGATGCTGATTCGTGACCAGAAAAAACTCTGCGTGTATGAGCTGACCAAGGCACTGGATGTGTCACAGCCAAAGGTCAGCCGGCATTTGGCGACCCTGAAAGATGCTGGATTGCTTGAGACGGAACGTCAGGGCCAGTGGGTCTATTACTACCTTCATCCCCAGTTGCCCCAGTGGGTGTTACGGGTGCTGGATGAGACCTCGGGTGGTCATACGAAACTGATAGAACGGGAAAAAGAGCGGTTGAAGGCCATGCCCGACCGTCCGGTTATCCGGTTTCTCTGAATTCAGCGTGACTCATCGGATTACAGAGCATTCAAGGAGCGCATCATGAGCAAGATCAAAGTCGGTATTAACGGGTTCGGCCGTATCGGTCGCCTCGCCCTCAGGGCCGCCTGGGAGTGGCCGGAGATGGAGTTTGTCGCTATCAACGATCCAGGCGCCGACGCTGGCACCCTGGCCCATCTGCTGAACTTTGATAGCGTGCATGGCCGCTGGAACCACGAAGCGATTGCCGATGGCGCGGACATTGTCATTGGCGACCAGCGCATGCGCGTGACCCACAACAAAACCATCGGGGAGACCGACTGGTCTGGCTGTGATCTGGTGATCGAAGCCAGTGGCAAGATGAAGAAAGTGGATGTACTGAACACCTATCTGGACCAGGGGGTGAAGCGGGTGGTTGTCACCGCACCGGTTAAGGAAGCCGGAGCGAAGAATATCGTGGTGGGGGTGAATGACGAGATTTTTGATCCGGCCAATGACCGTATTGTTACCGCCGCCTCCTGCACCACCAACTGCCTGGCGCCAGTGGTGAAAGTGATCCACCAAAAACTGGGCATCAAGCACGGTTCCATTACCACTATCCACAGTCTGACCAACACCCAGACCATTATCGATGCGCCCCATAAAGATCTGCGGCGGGCAAGGGCCTGCGGCAGCTCGCTGATCCCGACCACCACCGGCTCGGCCACCGCCATTATCGAGATCTTCCCGGAACTGAAAGGCCGGCTGGATGGCCACGCGGTTCGTATTCCGCTGACCAACGCTTCACTGACCGATTGTGTGTTTGAAGTAGAAACGCCGACGGATCGTGACACCGTAAACCAGTTGTTGAAAGAAGCTGCCGAGGGTGAGCTGAAAGATATTCTGGGGTATGAGGAGCGCCCGCTGGTGTCCATCGACTACAAGACCGATCCGCGCTCGTCCATCGTCGATGCCCTGTCCACCATGGTGGTTAACGGCACCCAGGTGAAAATCTACGCCTGGTACGACAACGAGTGGGGCTACGCTAACCGCACCGCCGAACTGGCGCGCAAGGTAGGTTCTGCCTGACATGAGCGCCGCCATCCGACAGTACCTGGTCATCACCGGCAACTACTGGGCCTTTACCCTGACGGATGGCGCCCTGCGGATGCTGGTGGTGCTGCATTTCCACCAGTTGGGCTATTCGCCGCTGGAGATCGCCCTGTTGTTCATCTTCTACGAGTTCTTCGGGGTGGTGACCAACCTGGTGGGCGGCTATCTGGGCGCCCGCATGGGCCTGAACCGCACCATGAATATCGGGCTGTTCCTGCAGATTGTGGCACTGGCCATGCTGGCGGTACCGACGGCCATGCTCACTGTGCCCTGGGTCATGGCGGCGCAGGCCATGTCCGGTGTTGCCAAGGATCTGAACAAGATGTCCGCCAAGAGTGGCATCAAGCTGCTGGTGCCGGATGAGCAGCAGGGCACCTTGTACAAATGGGTCGCCATCCTCACCGGTTCCAAGAACACCCTCAAGGGTGTGGGTTTCTTCCTGGGTGGCGTATTGCTGATGACAGCCGGCTTCACGGGCGCGGTGATCCTCATGGCTGTGGCTCTGGGCCTGGTTTGGCTGGCGAGCCTGTTTCTGCTCAAACAGGAGTTGGGCAAGAGCAAGGCGAAACCGAAGTTCAGTGAGATCCTGTCGAAGAGCCGGGCCATTAACGTGCTCTCAGCGGCGCGTATGTTCCTGTTCGGTGCCCGGGATGTGTGGTTCGTGGTGGCGCTGCCGGTCTACTTGCATACGGTGTTCGGCTGGGATTTCTGGAAGGTGGGCGGCTTCATGGCCACCTGGGTCATCGGTTATGGCTTCATCCAGACCATTGCACCGCGTATTACCGGTAATCAGGAGGGCAAGCAACCGGCGGTGCTCTGGGCTACAGCCCTGGCGCTGATCCCTGCGGCGATTGCCGTTGGCCTGATGGCGGACTGGTCACCACAGGTGGTGGTGATCGGAGGCCTGCTGCTGTTTGGCGTACTGTTTGCCATCAACTCCTCCCTGCACAGCTATCTGATCGTCAGCTATGCGCGGGGCGATGGCGTATCCCTCGATGTGGGCTTCTATTACATGTCCAACGCCGCCGGCCGGCTTCTTGGCACCATCCTGTCGGGCTGGGTGTACCAGGCCTATGGGCTGGAAGTTTGCCTGTGGATATCCACCGGGCTGGTGGCGACGGCGGCGTTGCTCTCACTGTTGTTGCCAGAGAAGCGACCGGTGATTGTGGGGTAGTGATAAATCACGGGCTATCGAGGCAATAGCGCCTGCGATAACCGTTGGCACAGTACCGGCTGTTCAACCGTTCTGGTCGGGCACTTCACGAATACGGCCCTGCTCATCAATCGCAACATACACGAATCGCCCTTCGGTAACCTTGCGGGGATGTTTGGCCGTGCGATCCAGTGTCCAGACTTCGACCTCAATTTTCATGGAGCTGCGGCCAATGTCGACCAGTTCGCAGTAGCAACCGACCTGGGAGCCAACTCTCAGCGGGGAAAGAAACTCCATCCGGTCCATTGCGACAGTGGCGTTGCGGCCCTGGGAGATCCGCCCGGCGATAGTGGCCGCGGCAATGTCCATTTGCTTGACCAGCCAGCCGGCAAAGACATCGCCGTTGGCATTGGTGTCCGAGGGTAACGGAACAATCTGGAGAATCAGCTCGCCTTTCGGCGTGGGTTTGTCATCATCGAGCGCTGTCATGGAGCCTGCCTTATATATTGCTGAGTATTGTTTTACACGCATGTTAACGGCCTGCGGGCAGTCTGCAAGAAAAATTGAGCGCCGTGATCTATATTTCAGTAGCTGTAACAAAGTTGTCACAGAGCCCCGTTAGTCTTCACTCATCGGTAAAGCAAATCCGACTATAAAGTCCAAATGAAAAATGGAGACTCAGCGTGATTAAACTGAAAACCGCCCTTACAACTGTGGCACTGGCAGGCAGCATTGCCGCCGTATCCACTCCGGCCATGGCTCGCGATACCATCAACATCGTGGGTTCTTCAACGGTTTACCCGTTTGCCACCGTGGTTGCCGAGCGTTTTGGTCGTAACACTGACTTTCCGACTCCGAAGCTGGAATCCACCGGTTCCGGCGGCGGCCTGAAGCTGTTCTGTGAAGGTGTAGGCACCCAGCACCCGGACATCACCAACGCTTCCCGCCGCATGAAGAAGAGCGAGTTTGATAACTGCCAGGCCAACGGCGTTAAGGAAATCACCGAAGTACGTATCGGCGCTGACGGTATTGTTATTGCCAATTCCAATGATGCCGAGAAGCTGGACCTGAGCCTGGAGCAGGTGTTCCTGGCCCTGGCCAAGGATGTTCCGAACCCTGACGGTGGTGACGAGCTGGTCGCCAACCCGTACCAGAAGTGGAGCGAAATCGACTCCAGCCTGCCGGATATGGACATCAGCGTGATGGGCCCCCCTCCGACTTCCGGTACCCGTGACGCCTTTGTTGAGATCGCAATGGAAGGTGGCTGTAAGCAATACGACTTCATCAAGAAGATGGAGAAGAGCCAGATGAAGTCCGTCTGCCACAGCATGCGTGAAGACGGTCCGTTCGTTGAAGCAGGCGAGAACGACAACCTGATCGTTCAGCGTCTGGCCCAGGATCCGGAAACCCTTGGCATCTTCGGCTACAGCTTCCTGATGGAAAACGAAGGTCAGATTCAGGCGTCCACCATTAACGGTGTTGAGCCGACGCCTGAGTCCATCGCGGCTGAAGAGTATCCGGTCGCCCGTTCACTGTTCTTCTACATCAAGAAGGCGCACGTTGGCGTGGTTCCGGGTATCCAGGAATACGTAGCTGAGTTCACCAGCGAAAGTACCTGGGGCGACAACGGTTACCTGGTTGATGTGGGCCTTATCCCGAACCCGCGTGATCAGCGCATGAAGACTGCCAAGGCGGTCAAGGCACTGAAGCCGATGACCGGTAACGAGCTGTAAGGTTCGGCAGAGACACGTCAGGGATGACAAAAAGGAACGCGGGCCTGCAGGTCCGCGTTCCTTTATTACGTTCAGATGAATATTTCTGGCCAGCTTGCTGGCAAAATAGACGCCTTAGCTAACTAATACGCCAACACGACAGAGACTGTTATGCAGACGGCTAACCTTTTGCCCCTTGTTCTGGTTCTCGCGGTTGCTGCCTATGGACTCGCATTCATGCGTTCCAGGGCGGTAGCGGCGCCGCTTGGCGGAATCCGGAACCTCAAGGCGCTTCCTTTCTATTACGCGGCGCGGGCCGCCCTCTGGTGCGCGATTCCCGCCCTTGTTGTTCTGGCAATCTGGACCGGCTTTGAGGGCAAAGTCATTCAGGGCATTGTCATCGCGTCATTGCCACAGGATGTGTGGCCCAAATCACCGGGGCAGGCCAGCCTGGTGATTTCCCAGATCGGTAACGTGGCTGCAGGTAAACTGAATCCGGATTTCGTGCCGGAACACATCGCTGGTGCTGCGGGGCTGCTGGAAACACTCCGGGATCAGAGCAGGCTGTTCAAGGCGATTCTGGTGGTGCTGATCGCGGTGCTGGGCGCCGCTTTCGCGTGGACCCGCGTGGCGCCCCATATCAATGCCCGCGAAAGCGTGGAAAAAACCCTCCGCCGGATCTTCTTTGTGTGTGCGGCGGTTGCCGTGCTGACCACCGTTGGCATCGTATTCTCGGTGATTTTCGAAACTGTGCGATTTTTCGGCAAGGTACCGATCACCGAATTCCTGTTTGGTACCTCATGGAGCCCGCAAACCGCGTTGCGTGCGGATCAGGTCGGCTCCGATGGCGCCTTCGGCATGATCCCGCTGTTCACCGGCACGCTGTTGATTTCAGCAATCGCTCTTTTTGTCGCGGTGCCGATCGGTTTGCTGTCGGCCATTTACCTGTCGGAATACGCCAGCAAGCGCATTCGCTCCACGGTCAAGCCGCTGCTGGAAATGCTGGCTGGCGTGCCTACGGTTGTTTATGGCTTTTTCGCGGCACTGACGGTCGCGCCGTTCATTCGTGATCTGGCGGAGCTGGTCGGGCTGGAGGCGTCCTCCCAGAGCGCTCTTGCGGCGGGGCTGGTGATGGGCATCATGATCATTCCTTTTGTCTCATCCCTGTCGGACGACGTTATCAACGCGGTCCCCCAGACTCTGCGGGACGGTTCCCTGGCCCTGGGCGCGACCCAGTCAGAAACCATGAAGAACGTGATTTTCCCGGCGGCGTTGCCGGGCATCATCGGCGGCATCCTGCTGGCGGCATCGCGGGCCATTGGTGAAACCATGATCGTGGTGATGGCGGCAGGCCTGGCCGCCAACCTGACCGCCAACCCACTGGATTCGGTAACCACGGTGACCGTTCAGATTGCCACGTTGCTGGTAGGTGACCAGGAGTTCGACAGTGCCAAGACCCTGTCGGCATTTGCCCTGGGCATGATGCTGTTCATTGTGACGCTGGCGCTCAACGTGGTTGCACTCAAGATTGTACGCAAATATAGGGAACAGTATGACTGATCAACGTTCTCAAGCGGAGTTAGTCCGTCAGTCACTGGCGCGCCGGTACCGTAAGGAGCGCCGTTTCCGTCTGTACGGCATTCTGGCCATTTCCATCGCGCTGGCGTCTCTGTTCATCCTGTTTGCCGACATCATCGGCAAGGGCCACACCGGGTTTGTGAAGACAACGATTACCCTCGATGTGACGCTGGATTCCGAAGCCATGTACCTGGATGATCCGACTGATGAAGATCAGATCTCCATGGCGGATTTCGCTGCGCCGATTATTGCGGCGCTGCAAGAGCATTTTCCGAATGCCGAAGGTGCGTCGGCGAGGCGCGAACTGGGCCGGATGGTTGGCAGCTACGCAGCCAGCGATATTCGCGATTTCCTCGAGAACAATCCGGATTTGCTGAATACCACGCAAACCATGGAGTTCCTCGCGCACGACACGGTGTCGGTGTATGTGAAGCATGCTGACAATCCCAGCTACAGTATCCGCCTGTCGGAGCGACAGCAGGGATGGGTTGATGAACTGCTGGAGAAGGGCGTTATTGATACCGGTTTCAATGATGTACTGTTCAGCCGGGGTGACTCGCGGGAGCCCGGCAACGCCGGCATTCTGGGCGCCATCGTAGGATCGTTGCTGACGATGCTGGTTACCCTGGCGATCTCGTTTCCGATGGGGATTGCGGCAGCCATCTACCTGGAAGAGTTCGCACCCCAGAACAGGATCACTGACTTCATCGAGGTCAACATCAACAACCTGGCGGCGGTGCCCTCAATCATCTTTGGTCTGTTGGGCCTGGCGGTGTTTATCGGGCTGTTCGGCATGCCACGTTCGGTGCCGGTGGTGGGTGGTCTGGTGTTGGCACTGATGACCCTGCCAACCATCATCATTTCCAGTCGTGCGGCCATCAAGAGCGTGCCGCCGTCGATCCGGGAAGCGGCCGAAGGTATTGGCGCGTCGAAAATGCAGGTGGTGCTTCATCATGTGGTGCCGCTGGCCATGCCCGGCATGCTGACCGGCTCCATCATCGGTATGGCGCAGGCACTGGGTGAAACCGCGCCGCTGCTGTTGATTGGCATGGTGGCCTTCATTGTCGAAGTGCCTGACGGTTTCTTCAGTTCCGCAACGGTACTGCCGGTACAGATTTACCTTTGGGCAAGCAGCTCCGAGCAAGGCTTTGTCGAGCTGGCTTCTGCCGGCATCATGGTGCTGCTTGCTTTTATGATCAGTATGAATGCATTGGCCATCTGGCTCCGTAAGCGTCTTGAGCGCCGGTGGTAAAGGAGAAAGCTATGAATATGAACGAATCGATTACCAGCGTAGCTGAAACATCGGATGACAGCGTGAAGGTCCCTCAGGAGCCCACCACCGCCACAAAGCGGGAAGACATTGCGGTTGAAGAAGGCAAAACCGTCGGCGTTCCCTACGCTGACGATCCCAAGTTCAAGCTTCGCAACGTCGAGGTGTTCTACGGTGAGGATCGCGCCATCAAGGACATCAGCCTGGACATCGCCCGTAACGAGGTGATCTCTTTCATCGGCCCGTCCGGCTGCGGCAAGTCCACGTTCCTGCGCTGCCTGAACCGCATGAACGACAGCATTGATATCTGTAAGGTCAAAGGGCAGCTGATGCTGGATGACGAGGATATCTACCACTCCAGGAAAGACGTGGTGGAGTTGCGTGCCCGCGTGGGCATGGTGTTCCAGAAGCCGAACCCGTTTCCCAAGTCGATCTACGACAACGTGGCTTATGGCCCGCGCATTCACGGCCTCGCCAACCGCAAATCGGAACTGGATGAGATCGTTGAAAACAGCTTGCGCAAGGCCGGCCTCTGGAGCGAGGTGAAAGACCGCCTGGACGCCACGGCAACCGGTATGTCCGGTGGTCAGCAGCAGCGCCTGTGTATCGCCCGCGCCATCGCCGTCAGCCCGGAAGTGATCCTGATGGACGAACCGTGTTCAGCGCTGGACCCCATCGCAACCGCTCGGGTGGAAGAACTGATCTCCGAAATGTCGGAAAGCTACACCATCGTGATCGTGACCCACTCCATGCAGCAGGCGGCCAGGGTGTCTCACCGCACCGCGTATTTCCATCTGGGGCATCTGGTGGAAGTCAACGAAACCTCCAAGGTCTTTACCGCACCCGAGCATGAACTGACCGAATCCTACATCACTGGCCGTTTCGGCTAATCCGGTCATTGTTGAACATTGGAGAACAGAGCTATGCCAAATAAAAAGGACGACGTATACGGCGATCACATATCGCACAAGTTCAACGATGAACTGCTGGAGCTCAAGACCGAGTTCCTGAAAATGGGCGGTATGGTCGAATCCCAGGTGGAACGCGCCATCCAGGCCTTGGTGGATAACGATGGCCACCTGGCGGATGAAGTGCGCGCCGGCGACAAGAAGGTCGACCAGATGGAGATCGACATCGATGAAGAGGCGACTTTGATCATCGCCCGCCGTCAGCCCACCGCGCGGGATCTGCGCCTGGTGATTTCGGTGATCAAAATGGTCGCGGACCTTGAGCGGGTAGGGGATGAAGCGAAGAAGATCGCCAAGTTCGCTATCAAGCTTAATGAAGAAGGCCAGGCTCCCCGCGGCTACGTGGAAGTCCGTCACATTGGCAACCACGTACTGGCTATGCTGCACGATGCCCTTGATGCCTTCGCCCGCCTGGATTCACAGCAGGCGCTGCGGATCATGAAAGAGGACAAGCGGGTTGATGAGGAGTACCAGGCAGCCACGCGAACGTTGCTGACGTTCATGATGGAAGACACGCGCAACATCTCACGCTGCATGTCGGTGATGTGGGTGCTTCGTGCCCTGGAGCGGGTGGGTGATCACGCCTGCAATATTGCCGAGAATGTGATTTTCATGGTCAAGGGCGAGGATGTTCGCCATACGCCGGTGGAAGAGGCCGAGAAGGTCGTCGGTCGCTGACTTGGTTCTTTTGGGCCGGGCTTTATAAGGCTTGGCGGGAGGGCCGGTGTGTGGTTCGGCTTTCCGGGACACGCTCAAGCCGTCCGTGGGCGCTTAGCTTTCGCCATCCATGGCGAAAGATAGTCCCGGAAAGCCGAACCACACACCGGCCAACCGGGGCTGGGAGAAGCCCGGATTTACTATCACCGAAGTGCGCTCAAGTCTTTTCGAAGCATTGGCACCAAGGTACGAGCAAGTGGGCCGGTAATGCTGTTTGGGACTATCTTTGGCCATGGATGGCCAAAGCTAAGCGCGCATGGATGCCTTGAGCGTGTCCCAAACAGCATTACCGGCCCGCTTGCCTACTCCCAAAGCCTCAGGCCTGCTTCATCTTGTCAGTATACGGAGGCCAACCCAGTGGCTTGCCGGCCAGTACATGCAGGTGGATGTGGAACACTGTCTGCCCGGAGTTTTCGCCGCAGTTCATCACCACCCGATAGCCATCGTCTGCTACCCCCTTTTCCCGGGCAACCTGCGCTGCTACCAGATACAGATGTCCGACCAGCTCGCGGTCGGCTTCGGTGATGTCATTGATGGTGGCGATGGGCTTTTTCGGGATCACCAGAAAATGCACCGGCGCCTGTGGATTGATGTCGCTGAACGCCAGGCTGATGTCGTCCTCGTAGAGAATGTCTGCCGGAATTTCCCGGTTGATGATCTTGGTGAAAATCGTTTCTGACATGTAGGGCTCCTTGGTTTTTTATACCGGTTTCAGAACTGATTCAGCCCCGGTAAACGGGCAGTGATCTGTTTGAGAACCGCCGGCAGCTCTTCGTCGATCCCCATGGCGTAGCGGGCAACCTGGTTGCGGGCGAAGGGCAGGGCGCGGGCCGCCCCCAGACCGAGGTTGCGTAACAGGTGAACCGGCGGGATACGGTTGCTGAACAGGTGGTAGAAGGCGTCCATCGCCAGCATCATACGGCGGTTGGCGGGGCGTCGTTGCTGCTCGTAGCGTGCAAGCCACTGTGGGTCAGCGAGATCGCAGCCGGCCCGTCGGGCCTCGCGAATCAGGGATTGCAGACAGGCGGCGTCCTGGAAGCCGAGGTTGACGCCCTGTCCAGCCAATGGGTTGATGGTATGGGCGGCGTCGCCGACCAGAACTACTCGCCCATTGCTGTACTGTTTCGCGTGTTGCCGGGCGATGGGGAAGCTGGCCCGGGCATCGACGTGTGTCAGTGGTGGCAGGTCAGTGGGGAAGCCCTTCTGGATCTCCTCCATCAGTGATTCGGTGTCCAGCGACTTCAGTCGGGCGAGTTCCCCGGGAGCGTCGTACCAAACCAGTGATGCCCAGCTTTCTCCTGGGTGCTGATCGCCCGCGCTGTGCAGCGGCAGGAAGGCCCGGGGGCCGGACGGGTGGAAGGCTTGCCAGGTGATGTCTTCCACCGGCCCCAGGTAACGCACCGAGACGACCATGGCCTGCTGGGCATACTGGTCACGGGTGACGCCGATACCCGCCATGTCCCGTATCCGTGACAGGGCACCGTCGGCGCCAATCACCAGTTCACAGGTCAGTTCGCTACCATCTTCCAGGGTCACGGTTGCCCGGTCGTTGCCGTTATCCACGGCGGTCACGCCGTTGCCGGAGAGAACGGTCACGGAGGGCTGCTCTTCGGCACATTGCCACAGCGCCTGCTGGGTGATCCGATTCTCAACAATGTGGCCCAGATGGGTGGCCGAGAGGCTGGCAGCGTCAAAGACGACCTCGCCCAGTTTGCGGGGGATGAGGCTGCTGAGGGGGTGTTGCGTCTGGTCCCAGACCGCAAGACGGCGGTAGACCGTGGTTCGCATGGCCAACATCCGTGGCCAGGCGCCGAGTTGCTGCAGGTAGCGTTCACTCCCGGCGCTGAGGGCGGAAACACGAATGTCGGGAGGCGAGCTGGTGTCGAAGGATGGAGCGCCGGCTTTGTCGACCAGAGCCACGCGGAAACCGCTCTGGCCCAGGCCCGTGGCCAGGGCTGCACCCACCATGCCGGCACCGGCAACAACTATGTCAAAAGCTTGAGTCATAACGGGTTCCTGTCTGAGGCTTCCAGTTTACGCGATGGAAGATTTCAGACAAGCGACCCGACACTGTCCGGCACCGTCGGTCAGTAGCCGGCGGCCCTTGGTACCCGAGATCTGGATAGATGTTCCGGGCGACGACGGCCTTTTGCCAGCCAGGCTGGTTTCTGGGCACCCGGCTTGGTGAACCCCTGGTTGAGCACCATCGGCTGTACCAGTTCCAGAAAATCGGTGGTTTTCATGTGTACCGATTCGGTATGCGTGCCTGCGGCAAACGCCAGTTCCTGCTGTTCCGTCAGGGCTTCGGCGCAATAGACTGACATTTCGAACAGATTGCCGAAGGGAGGCATGGCGCCGACTTCGCACTCGGGAAAGCGGTCCTGGAATTCCTGCTCGTCGGCAAGGTCGACAAAATCGGTATCAAGGATGCCGGAGAGGCGGTCCCAGCGAATACGCCAGGTGGCGGGCATGACCAGCATGGCCATTTTTCCATCGAGCTCTATGATGACGGTTTTGACAACCCGGTCACCAGCAATTTTTACGTGGTGGGCCAGTTCCTGGGCGGTGAACGCTGGAGGGTGGGACAGGCACATGTATTCCACGTTGGCCTGATCGAGGAAATCCTTCAATTGCTGTACCGGCATAGTGACAACCTCCTACCAGCAATGACAGCGAACTGGGGCCGGTGGTTGTTCTATGCCTGACCCCGGTGGCCTGTCGCTGGCTCCCCTGGTGGAGAACCAGCGCCATTATCGTCAGCTTAGTTGAGGCTGAGCAGAATGCGAGTAACCGGATGTATTATTGAGACACCTGTCCCGATTCCCCTGAGTGGGTGTAAACGTGTACATCGCGCTGTGGGAATGGAATAGTGATGCCTTCTTCATCGAACGCTTTCTTCACCTTTTCCTGCATATCCCAGTAGTACGGCCAGAGATTGTCAGTGGCTACCCAGGCTCGGAACATGATGTCGACGGAGTTGTCACCAAGCCCGCCCACGCAGATTCTTGGCGGCGGATCCATCAGCGAGCGATCGTCTTCCTCGAACAGGCGCTGGCAGATGGCCTTGGCCTTGTCGATGTCATCGTCATAGCCAATGCCGAACGTCATGTCGCAGCGGCGCTTGTCATAAATGCTGACATTCACCAGGGTTGCATTGGACAGGCTGCCGTTGGGGATGACGACGCGGCGGTTGTCGAAGGTGTTGACGATGGTATACAGGATGCTGATCTCGTCGACCGCACCGAGGAAGCCCTGGGCCTCGATGGTGTCACCCACCTTGAATGGCTTGAAGATCAGGATCAGCACCCCACCGGCAAAGTTGCCCAGGCTGCCTTGCAGGGCCAGGCCGATGGCCAGGCCGGCAGCACCGAGGACGGCAATGAATGAGGTGGTGGCAATGCCGACCATGGAGGCGACGGAAATCAGCAGCAGGATCTTGAGGATTGTACCGATCAGGCCGCACAGGAACTTGTTCAGTGTCGGGTCTTTCTGGCTCAACTTGGCATCGAGGACGGCAACAAATCGCTTGATCAGCCAGAGGCCGACAATCAGGGTGATAATCGCAAGAACGACTTTAGGCGCGTAGCTCATGATCAGGGTGATACCCTGATCGACAATCTCAGAGGCTTTTCCGTCTGCACCAAACAGATCTTCCATCAGGCGACTCCTTGTTCTTCGTTAGTTTTCAGGTGAATATTCAGGTTTTCCTACGAAACTGTTTAGCGATTGGCCCAGTCAATGATGGTAGCCGGAGGGCCCTGGACCACAATTCGCCCCTTCTTCTGATTCAGTTGATAGTCGTACATCGGGTCGTAATAGTCTTCCAGCAGTGTCTGGATCCATCGATTGTGACCGCCCGGATCGCCCTGGTCCCGCTGTTGATCCAGAGCTTCGGTCATCAACTCCCGAAGGTGTTTGTGCCTTTCTCCGCCCAGTCGCTTGCGGATCCGGTCCAGTGCGCTGAGCAGGTAGTCATGGAAGTTCAGCCAGCCGGCCTCGGAGCCGTCCCGGGCAGTATAGTCGGCAAGCATGTTTTCGACATAATCTTCGCGGATAATAGCAACTCGCTCCGACATTGGCTGCTCCAGCACCATCAGGGGAGCTTCGGACATTTGCTCCTTCAGGCTGTCCGGCAGCGCACAGCGTCCCACAAGCCGACTTTCATCCTCCAGGTAAATCGGGCCACCGATACGATGTTTGGCTTTGAGCATGGCCACCGCCAGACGGTTCTCGAAATCGATTTGCGAAGGTTGGGGCGTTACCTTCCGGCCGAAACTGGAACCCCGATGATTGGCCAGTCCTTCCAGATCCACCGGGTTGGGCAGCTGTTGCAGCACCCGGGTTTTCCCGGTGCCAGTACGGCCGCTCAGGATGATGAACCCGGAAGACGCTGCCACGGATTCCAGGCTGTCGATCAGGAAACGTCGAAGCGCCTTGTAACCGCCCTTGATCAGCGGGTAATCGATGCCTGAATCGCGGATCCACTGTTGCGTTAACCGCGACCTCAGCCCGCCCCTGAAACAGAACAGGTAGCCGTCGGGATGATTGGCAATGAAGCGCTTCCAGGCCTCAATGCGCTGGCCCTTGATGTCACCGGAAACCAGTTGGTGGCCGAGTTCAATGGCCTTGTCCTGGCCCTTTTCCTTATAGCAGATGCCGACCCGGTGACGTTCCTCGTCATTCATCAGCGGGGCATTCTCCGCGCACGGGAAGCTGCCCCTGTTGAACTCCGTCGGGGCGCGGACGTCCATCATCGGCGTGTCATTCAGAAACAGGGAGAGGTAATCGTCGGTATCGGGTCTGGAGGCCATTTCAGTGGTTTGGGTCGTAGGAAAAATGTCGCTGCAGTATAACGGAGACGGTGGTTTTTTGCTCGCCTGCAGGTATGGCTGTCCGCTGGCACAAGCTACAATGCAGCGCTTTCATAACCAGTGATCCGGAGCCGAGATGAACGAGGACGTACTCAACCACCACCTGCAGAAGACCCTCAGCCGTGGGCGGGTTGCGGTTACCCGACCGGCCGGGTGTCCGCAAATTGCCCTCTATCTGTTTGACCCCACGGTACTGGAAGGGCCGCTGAGTCATGAGGAAGCGCAGGCTGTGGTGGCGGAACCCGCCTACTGGTCCTTTTGCTGGGCAAGCGGGCAGGTGTTGGCGGCCTGGATCCTGGCGAACCCACAACGGGTGGCAGGCAAGCGGGTGCTGGACTTCGGTTCCGGCTCCGGTGTGGTGGCGATTGCCGCAGCGATGGCGGGTGCAGCTGAAGCCATCGTCTGTGATATTGATCCGGCTGCGCTCGACGCCGCTACTGCCAATGCGCGGCTAAACAACGTTGCGGTGACTCTGTGTGAAGACTGGCATGCCAAGCCGGAAGGTATCGACGTGGTGACGGCGGCGGATGTGCTCTATGATCCGGAGAACAAGCCGTTGCTACAGGCATTTCATAGCGTCGCCCCCCAGGTGCTGCTTGCGGATTCCCGGGTCAGGAATCTGGGTGACGAGCGGTACCAGCGTCAAACGGTGATTGAAGGCAGGACCTGGCCGGACCTCAACGAGTTCGAAGAATTCAATCAGGTCAGGATTTATCTGGTGGAAGGGTTACCGGGAGCATAGAAAAAGAAAGGGCAACCCTCAGGCTGCCCTTTTCGGAACAGGTCGTCGCGTCCTTGCGAAATTTGCAACAGCCTTGTTGCGTTATCCTTGAGCCACTCCGTGGTGCCAGCGTCCGAGCCAGCTATCCAGAAAGATTTCCCTTAAGCGAGGCGTCCATGTATCCCTGCCTCTCCCTGCATCCAGTTGCCGGGGTGCGTCCTGTGCGTCTTCCGTTTCCCTGTCATCCCTGACGAATCCACTATAGCAACCCTGGTCTGACAAACGTGTGACATACGCAGGTCCTTACGCCGTCATTTGTATGACGCCTTTGGTTAGTTTAGGTAAAACAGTAAGTTAGTTGAGCTGCGGTTTTATGTGATCGGAGTGCCTACGCAATGTTTCCGCAAGGGCTTACGAGCTTGTAGGAAATATCGCACAAGAGAACTGGAGAAATTCTCACATCCGTGAATCCGGGATCTCATCGGGCTGTGGTGAGTGTGGCAACATGGTATGCTTTGCGCCCCGTCACTGTCATTGAAGCGGAGGTAATGCCACCTATGTTGAAGGGAAACTTTTTTCGTGGCCTGGGCTACCTCGGTGAAGGTTTCAGGTTGATTCGCCAGCCTGGCCTGCGCTTGTTCGTGGTTATTCCCCTGATTATCAACATCCTGCTGTTCGGTTTGCTGTTCTATTTTCTCGCTGAACTGTTCGCCGCCATGATCGCTGCCGCCATGGGCTGGTTGCCTGACTGGGCCTGGCTGCAGAGCCTGGACTGGTTGTTCTGGATTCTGTACGGCGTGGTGATTCTGCTGATGCTGGCCTACGGGTTTGTCATTCTGGCGAACCTGATCGGGTCGCCCTTCTATGGCTACCTGGCGGAGCTGACCGAGAAGCACCTTACCGGCCAGGAGGTCAGCACCGACGATGGCTGGGGCGAGATCATCCGGGACATTCCCCGCGCCCTGTGGCGTGAAGTGCAGAAAATTCTCTATTACCTGCCGCGGGCCATCGGCCTGTTGATCATTGGGCTGATTCCGGTGGTTAACCTGGTGGCTGCCGTGCTGTGGTTCCTCTTTAACTGCTGGATGATGTCGCTGCAGTACGTGGATTACCCGGCGGACAATCATAAGGTCAGTTTCCCCGCATTGCGCAAGCTATTGGGAGATACCCGGCTGTCTGCCTTCGGTTTTGGTCTGCCGGTGGCGCTGGCCGCCATGGTGCCGGTGTTGAACCTGGTGGTGGTACCGGCGGCGGTGTGTGGCGCGGCGGCTTACTGGGTGCGTGAGAGCGGCGCAGACTACAAACAGCTGAATTAATGACACTGACGGAAACAACGACTTAACAGACACCCTGAATTGAAACGCGACGGAGGTTTCTTGGACGCATCGGATTTTGTCATCGGCCAGCGCTGGGTCAGCCACAGCGACACCGGTCTCGGGCTTGGAATTGTCACCGACATCTCGGGACGTCGGGTCACCCTCGGGTTCCCGGCAGCCGACGAAGAGCGCACCTACGCTATTGATAACGCCCCCCTGTCCCGCATCATTTACCAGATCGGTGAAGAGATCGAGACCTTCGATGGCGATCGCTATACCGTGCGTGCGGTGGAAGAGTTGGGTGGCGTGCTGATGTACCACGCCGATGATGGCGAAGACATCCAGCAGATCTCCGAAGTCAAGTTGAGCAGTTCGGTGAATTTCTCTGCGCCCCATCAGCGCCTGTTTGCCGGCCAGTTTGACCGCAACGGCGCCTTCCGACTTCGCGTTGCGACCCTGCAGCACCAGGAGCGTTTGCGGGCATCCTCCGCCCAGGGCCTGATCGGTGCCCGTACCCAGCACCTGCCTCACCAGATCTACATTGCCCACGAAGTGGCCAGCCGCCATGCGCCAAGGGTGTTGCTGGCCGACGAAGTGGGCCTCGGCAAAACCATTGAAGCGGGCCTGATCCTTCACTATCAGCTGCACACCGGTCGCGCGAAACGGGCGTTGATCGTGGTGCCGGATTCGCTGATTCACCAGTGGCTGGTGGAAATGCTGCGGCGTTTCAACCTGCGCTTCTCCATTATCGATCAGGGACGTTACGATGCGCTGTCCGACAGTGAGGACGACGTCGACGCCTTGGTCAACAAGGTGTTCGGAGATGCGTTCTCGGTCAATCCGTTTGAAAGCGATCAACTGGTTCTGTGCAGCCTCGACTTCCTGAAGTCCAGCCCGCAGGCCCAGAAGGACGCCGTGGCGGCCGGCTGGGACCTGATGGTGGTGGACGAGGCCCATCATCTGGCCTGGAGTCCGGAGCAGGTAAGCCCGGAATACCAGTTGGTGGAAGACCTGTCGGCGGCGAGCCGGGGCTTGTTGTTGCTGACCGCAACGCCGGAACAGGTAGGCGTGGCCAGCCACTTTGCCCGCCTGAGGCTACTGGACCCTGCCCGTTTCCACGATCTTGAGGCCTTCCGTGAGGAAGAGCAGCAGTACGAAGCCATCAATGAGGTGGTGCGCCGCCTGCAGGACAACGGTGACAGCCTGACGCCGGAAGACCGGGCGGCCCTGGAGAACTGGCTGGGTGACGAGCTGGCTGTGCTGGAAGAGTCCCCCGAGCCGCAACAGGCCATCATCGATGCCCTGCTGGATCGCCACGGTACCGGGCGCGTGCTGTTCCGTAACACCCGGGCTGCGATTCAGGGCTTCCCGGAACGTCGTGTCCTGCCGGTCCCCCTGCCGTGTCCCGACAGCTATCAGCCCCACCGGTTTGGCCTCGAAAATCTGGCGCCGGAACGTGCACTGGACGAAGAGCAGTGGCTGGCGGACGACCCCCGCGTGGCCTGGCTCGAGAAAACCCTGACCAGCCTGAAGCCGGCCAAGGTGGTGGTTATCTGTGCCCACGCCAGCACTGCCATGGCGCTGGAGCATTATCTGCAGCTGCGGGCCGGTATCCGCAGTGCGGCGTTCCACGAGCACCTGAGTCTGATCGAGCGGGACCGGGCGGCGGCCTATTTCTCCGACACCGAACAGGGTGCCCAGGCGCTGATCTGTTCCGAGATTGGCAGCGAGGGGCGCAACTTCCAGTTCGCCCACCACCTGGTGCTGTTTGACCTGCCAGCCAACCCGGACTTGCTGGAGCAGCGTATCGGCCGTCTCGATCGCATTGGCCAGTCCGACACCATCGATATTCATATTCCATACCTGGAAGGCACGGTTCAGGAAGCCCAGTTCCGCTGGTTCCATGAGGGGCTCAATGCCTTTGGTGAGAGCTGTTCCGTTGGCGTTGCAGTGCAGGACAAGGTCCAGGCCGAATGGCAGCGCGTGGTGGATGGCGAATTTTCAGAACTGGACACCGTGCTGGCGGATTCCAGCGCGGAGGCCGAACGCCTGCGTACGCTGCTACAGAATGGGCGCGATGCACTGATCGAAATGAATTCCTGTCGCCGCGACGTGGCGAATGACCTGATTGGGCAGATCGAAGAGGAAGAGGGCTCCGCTGAGGTGCGGGATTATATGGTCGACGCGTTCGATATCCTCGGCGTGGATATCGAAGATCATTCCGAGCACGCCGATGTGCTCAAGCCTGGCGAGCACTATCACGCCGGGCATGTGTCCGAGTTGCCGGAAGATGGTCTGACCGTCACCTGGAGCCGGCAGCAGGCGCTGGAGCGCGAAGACATGGCGTTCATGAGCTGGGAGCACCCGCTGGTGACCGGCGTGATGGACTCGGTGACCAGTTCCGGCCTCGGCAAGGCCGCGCTCGCCAGTCTGTCGGTCAAGGCTCTGCCTGCAGGTACTTTATTGCTGGAAGCTTTGTTCACGGTGCACTGCCCGGCACCCGAATCATTGCAGTTGTCACGCTATCTGCCGGTGTCGCCGCTGCGTTTGCTGGTGGATGTCAATGGTCGCGATCTGTCCGCCGCCTTGCCCCATGACCGCCTGAACGATCTCTGCTCCAATATCCGTCGGCGCACTGCGCAGGCGATCGTGCCGCAGATCCGGCCACAGGTGGAAACCATGGTTGATCACGCCGAGGGGCTGGCGGCCCCTCATCTGGAACCGATGCGTGAAAAGGCACTGGAACAGTTAAACCAGGTGTTTGAGCCGGAAATCCGTCGTCTTGAGGCGCTGAAGAAAGTGAACCCGGCCATCCGGGACGAAGAGATCGGATTTTTCCAGGACCAGTTCGAGGCGGCAAAATCGGCGCTCACGCAGGCCAGCCTGTCCCTGGAAGGCATTCGGGTGATTGTAACTGCCTGATCATGATGTGATTACTGGCCAGGAATCATCTGATCGGTTACCTTGAACGTAACGAAATGTAGTCTTCGATATTCAATCCATGAATGACAGAGAGACCTTATGATGACTTTCATTCTGTTCGTGATCGCGGTGGCCGGTCTGTTGACCGTGGCGCGCCGGGAGTCCGGCGCCAAGCCGGCCATTGGTGTGATGGTGGTGGTGGGGCTGTTGTCCCTGATATTTGCTTCCGGAACACTCGCGCTGATTCTGTTTATCGGTGCCGGCGTAACCGCTGCAGCCGGACTGCCGGGATTCCGCCAGAGCTGGCTGACACCGCGCATTTTCGCCATGTTCAAGAAGGTGGCGCCCAAGGTTTCCGAGACGGAGAAGGTCGCCCTGGAAGCGGGCACTGTGGGCTGGGATGGTGAACTGTTCACCGGCCAGCCGGATTGGCACAACCTGCTGATCAATCGCAACACCGGCCTGAGCGATGAAGAACAGGCATTTGTGGATAACCAGTGCAACCAGGCCATCTCCATGTGTAACGCCTGGGACCTGGCGGTCGAGCGTGCCGATCTGCCGAAAGAACTGTGGGACTTCCTGAAGAGAGAGAAATTCTTCGGCATGATTATCCCGAAGGAATACGGCGGCCTGCATTTCTCGGCCAAGGCTCAAACCGCGGTGCTGCAGAAGCTGGCGGCCAACGAGATGCTGATGGTGTCCGTAGGCGTGCCGAATTCCCTCGGCCCGGGCGAGTTGCTGGTCAAGTATGGTACCGAAGAGCAGAAGAACCACTACCTGCCGCGCCTGGCGGACGGGCGTGAGATCCCCTGTTTCGGTCTGACCGGTCCCCGCGCCGGTTCGGACGCCACCTCCCTGCCGGACACCGGCATTGTCTGCAAGCAGGAGGTTGACGGTAAGGAAGTACTGGGCATCCGGCTCAACTTCGAGAAACGCTGGATTACCCTGGCACCGATCGCCACCGTGGTCGGCTTGGCGTTCCGCATGTTCGACCCGGACGGATTGCTGGGCGATACGGAAGACTACGGCATCACTTGTGCGTTGATTCCCAGAGACACCAAGGGGATGGAAATCGGTCGCCGTCATTGCCCGATTGGTCATCCGTTCCTGAATGGCCCGATCAAGGGCAAAGATGTCTTCATTCCGCTGGATTACATTATCGGTGGTCAGGAAATGGCCGGTCAGGGCTGGCGTATGCTGGTTGAATGCCTGTCCGTGGGTCGCTGTATCACCCTGCCATCCGGGGCGGCCGGTGCTGCGGCTTATGCTGTGGGCACTGCCGGTGGCTTCACCCGGATTCGTCGTCAGTTCAATACTCCGGTCGCGGATATGGAAGGGGTGCAGGAGCCCCTGGCGCGGATTGCCGCCAAGACCTACATTTCCCAGGCAGCGGTAAACCACACCGCCAACATGATCGACAAGGGCGAGAAGCCGGCCGTGCCGTCGGCGATCCTCAAATACCACCTGACCGAGTTCCAGCGCAGTGTGCTGACCGATGCCATGGATGTTCACGGCGGCAAGACGGTCACTCTCGGACCCCGTAACTACCTCGGTATCGGCTTCAGTGGTGCCGCGGTGTCCATCACCGTGGAAGGCGCCAACATCATGACTCGCAGCCTGATGATCTTTGGTCAGGGCGCTATCCGCTGCCATCCCTACGTGCTCAAGGAACTGGCCGCCAAGGACAATGACGACATCGACGCCTTCGATGATGCCTTCTTCGGCCACGCTGGTCTGATCTTTGGCAACGCTGCCCGTGCCTTCACCCAGGCCCTGGGAATAGGCCGTGCGGACGTACCGTTCGACAGCGCCAGCCGCAAGTACGCCCAGGCCGTTGCCCGCTTCAGTGCCGCCTTTGGCCTGTGCGGTGATGCCGCCATGACCACCCTGGGTAGCGAACTGAAAATGCGTGAACTGATCTCCGCGCGGCTGGGTGACATGCTGTCCAACCTGTATCTGGCGTCCATGGTGCTGAAGAACTGGCACGAAACCCAGCCGGTGGAAGGTGAGAAGGAAGTGATGGAGTACAGCCTGGCTCTGTTGCTCCACCGCACGGAAAACGCACTGGATGAATTCCTCCAGAATCTGCCCAACCGTCCGGTGGCGATGGCTCTGCGCGCTGTGACCATGCCTCTCGGTCGCCGCTGGGACGCGCCCCATGATGACCTGGCACGCAGCCTGGCCCGTGCGATCTCCACCGACACCCCGATCCGCAGCAAGCTGATTGCCAGTGCCTGGACCACCGACGGCGAAGGCAAGGTGGAAAATCCGGTGGCCCGCTACAACGGTCTTCTGCAGGATTACGACAAGGCCGAGCAGCTCTATCGCAAGGTTACCAAGGCCTACGCCAAGGGCGAATTGCCAATGACCGCGCTGCATCCTGAAGAGCGCTTCGAAGCGGCCCTGGAAGCCGGTGTATACACCAAGGAAGAGGCAGACTTCATGCGGCAGTACGAGACGGTGGTGCTGGAAATGCTCACCGTGGACGACTTCCCGTTTGATGAGTTTGCCCGTAACAAGGACACGGTGATTGATCATAATCCTGCATAACCGGGCAGTGATCTGATATGTGGCTGTCCTTTGTTGCCGTGAGTGTTGGCGCCGTGATCGGCGCCAACCTTCGTTGGGCGCTGGGTTTGTGGCTGAACGCCAGTTACCACGTCATCCCGCTGGGCACGCTGGCTGCGAACCTTACAGGCGGGTGGCTGGTGGGGCTGTTAATCGGCTTTTTCATGCATGGCAGTTCCCTGGCCCCGGAATGGCGACTGTTTGCCATCACTGGTCTGTGCGGTGCGTTAACCACCTTTTCCACTTTCTCGCTGGAGATGTTCGCCGCCATCCAGGAGGGCAAGTGGAGTATGGCCATTGCCGGTGTATTGGCTCATGTGGTCGGCTCCATCCTCATGACAGCGCTGGGAATTTATACGTTTGGCCTGCTTCGCGGGTGATGGGTATCTATACCTACAGAAATTATTAAAAATACTCTTGGCAATCCCCTGAATCAGGAGTAGAGTATTTTGCGTAGGAAAGATTCAGCAAAGCATTTCATGAATAAGACGTACCTCCGCAGTTAGTAGTGACCGTCCTGTTTTTGATTCCGCGAGTTCTGTATTTCCGTCAAACGCTGACCCTGCACCACGAAGGTGTCTGGCAGCAGATAATATGATTGATTTCAGGAAGTTTAAGTATGTCTACTACTACCGGTACTGTTAAGTTCTTCAACGAAGCAAAAGGCTTTGGCTTTATCACTCGTGAAGGCGGCCCGGACGTTTTTGTTCACTACAGCGCTATTCAGGGCAGCGGTTTCAAAACTCTGGCAGAAGGCCAGCAGGTTGAGTTCACCGTTACCCAGGGCCAGAAAGGTCCTCAGGCGGAGAACGTTGTTGCTCTGTAATCCCTCCCGGATTAAGCAATAACCGCCAAAAAAGGCAGCTTCGGCTGCCTTTTTTTATGCCTTTGGCCCCTCCTGAAATTTGTGATTCCAGGTTCCCTGTGTAATCTTTACGCCCCTGTTGCCCGTTATTGACTGGCGTTGTTGAGATGTTCAGGAACCCCTTCTATGCTGCAATTCGTCAAAGCAATCTGGATTCTGTTCTGGGCTGCCCTGCTGACCCTTCTGCTGTTCTTCCCGATCGTCATTGCTGCCTTGGTGGGCAAGCGTGGTGATGCCGCCTTCCATGGTACCCAGGTCTTTGCGTGGACCATCCTCAAGGTAACCGGTATCCGCCTGGTGGTGACCGGCAGGGAGAACATCGTGCCGGGGCAACGCTACGTGATTCTCAGCAACCACGCGTCCTACTTTGATCCGCCGGCACTGGTCTTGGCGTTGGGACTGCAATATCGCTGGGTCATCAAGAAGGAATTGAGAAAGGTGCCTCTGTTCGGGCTGGCGCTGGAAACCTCGAGAAACCTGTTTATCGACCGCTCAAAAGGCAGCGCTGCCCTGGAGAGTATCAAGCGCGGTGTTGCCCAGTTGCCGGATGGCACCGGAATACTGCTGTTCCCGGAAGGCACGCGTTCCCTGGATGGCCACTTGCTGCCGTTCAAGAAAGGCGGTTTTGTGATTGCCAGGGACGGGAAGTTGCCGATACTTCCGGTGACCATCCGGGGCTCTCACGATCGCCTGCCCAAGGGTACTGCGGCTTTCAGTCCTGGTATTATTGAAATCGTTATCCATCCGCCGGTTACTACCAGTGACAAGTCGGTAGACGAGTTGATGGCGGAAGTGAAGGGCACCATTGCTGGTGCCCTGTAACGCGATTCTTCTCGTGTCCGCTTATTCCGCAAAAATCTCGTTGTAGAAACGCAGTGTGCCGTCCCAGGAACGGTCAGCTGCGGCTTTGTCATAGCCGACAGGCATGCCGAATTCCTTGCCAATCCTGTCGGCCTCCGGGTTGGTGAAAGAGTGCAGAACGCCCGGGAATGACACCAGGGTCAGGTCCACTTCCGCATCCTGCATTTCCGTGACCAGACCGGCAACCTGATCAGACGGCACCATCTGGTCGGCTCCGCCGGTATAGACCTGCACGCGGGCGCTGACCTTGCCGGCCTCGGCCTTGATGGGGCTGCCTAGAGCGCCGTGATAGCTCACCACGCCATCCAGATCGACACCCAGCCTCGCCATGTTCAGTACCACGGCGCCACCGAAACAGTACCCCTGGGCGGCAATGCGGTCGCCATCGACGCTGTCGTGCTCCTGCAGCAATTCCATTGCTGCCACGAAGCGGGATTTGATGTTGTCGATGTCACTGGTGGCTTCCTGCATGAACTGTTTGGCGTCGTCAGGATGGTCGGCGACCTTGCCAGAACCGTACATGTCCAGCGCGAAGGCAGTGTAGCCGGCTTTGGCCAGCTTTTCCGCCTGGTCGCGGGCAAATTCGTTGTGCCCCCACCATTCATGGACGACGAGTACCCCCGGGCGTTTGCCATCGACGTCATCGTCCCAGGCGAGATAGCCGGTGAAGGTGTCCCCGTTAACGGAATATTCGACGGTTTCGGTCTGCATGTCGGCGATTACCTGTGTGCTGGCCAGTGACATTGCGATCGTGACGGCGGATAGGGTGGTTGTGATCATCTTCATGGTCGTTCCTGCTCCTTGCTGGCTTGATGTTTCTTCCGGTATCTCACCTTTTTACTACACTTTGCTTCTGGAAACACCGTCAGTCACGGACCTGAGAGGTACTGGTAATGAAGATAGGCGTCCCCAGGGAAGTAAAGAATCACGAATACCGCGTGGGTATGACTCCGGCGGCCGTGCGGGAATTGGCCTCCCATAATCATGAGGTGTTTGTGGAAACCGGAGCGGGTGCCGCCATCGGGTTTTCTGACCAGCTCTACCGTGACGCAGGCGCTCAGATCCTCGACGATGGTCCTGCGGTGTTTGCCAGTGCCGGTCTGATTGTCAAAGTCAAAGAGCCTCAGGCTGACGAACGCACCTTGCTGACGGCGAATCATACCCTGTTCACCTACCTTCACCTGGCGCCCGACCAGTCGCAGACAGACGATCTGGTGCGCTCCGGGGCCACCTGCATCGCCTACGAGACCGTAACCGACAGCCATGGGCGGCTGCCATTGCTGGCGCCGATGTCGGAAGTCGCGGGGAGGATGTCGATTCAGGCCGGGGCTCACTGCCTGGAGAAATACATGGGTGGGCGAGGGGTGCTACTTGGCGGTGTGCCCGGAGTGGCCCCGGCCCGGGTCACGGTTATTGGCGGAGGTACGGTGGGTCAGAATGCGGTGGCCATGGCGGTTGGGCTGGGTGCGCAGGTGACTGTGCTGGACAGAAATATGGACGTACTGCGGGAACTGGATCACTTGTATGGGAACCGGATCAGCACCCTGTTTTCCACCGCCGAGACCCTGGAGCAGGCGGTTATCGAATCAGATCTTGTCATTGGCGGGGTGCTGATTCCCGGCGCGTCGGCGCCGAAACTGGTGACCCGTGACATGGTGTCCCGCATGCCGGAAGGCAGCGTGATTGTCGATGTGGCCATTGATCAGGGCGGCTGCACCGAGACCTCCAGGCCGACCACACACGATGCGCCCACCTACCAGGTTGATGGCGTGGTACATTACTGCGTGGCCAACATGCCCGGCGCCGTGGCCCGCACCTCAACGCTGGCGTTGAACAATGTCACGCTGCCTTTTATTGTGGCACTGGCCAACAAGGGCCCGGAGCAGGCGATGAGGGAGGACGTTCACCTGCTGCACGGCCTGAATGTCTATCAGGGACGGATAACCTACAGAGAGGTAGCCGAGGCAACCGGGCATGCCTTCACGGACCCCGCTTCGCTGTTCGGGACTTAACCCGCTGACGACTGGAGAGCACATGAAACTGATTGGTTCCACGACATCACCTTACGTTCGCCGTATTCGTATATTGCTGGATGAAGAGCCCCATGACTTCGTCAACCTCGACATTTATGGTGAAGGGCGTGACGAACTTCGCCGCAACAATCCGGCGTTGAAGATTCCGATGCTGGTGGACGGTGACCAGGAGATTTACGATTCCCGCATTATTGCCCGTTATCTGAGTGCCAAGCAGGGCCGGGATCCGCTGACCTGGAACCAGCAGAACCAGCTCACCTTGGTCGACGCTGCCAACGATTCAGCGGTCACGCTGCTGCTCTCGGAGCGCTCTGGCCTGGACACTCAGGCGGATGTGATGTTCTTCAACCTGCAGCGAGAGCGCATCATGACCACGCTGAGAACGCTGGCGGCGATGGTTGATGATGGTCAGTTCGAAGAGTGGAATTACCCGGCAATGTGTCTGTATTGCCTTGTGGACTGGCTGGATTTCCGCGACCTGGTGAGTTTCGAGGGGGTCGAGAGTCTGTTGTCTTTCCGGGATCGCCAGAAGGAGCGGCCCTGGGTCGCTGAAACCGATCCCCGTAATAGCTGAATTAACTGGAGTTTTTTGCCGTTCTGATCTAGCTTTTAAGGTGAAGCGTAATAGATAGCAGTCGATAACAATAATGGAGGGCGGCAATGCTCCTGTCACACGCGTTTGGTCTTTTTACCCACCCCGATGACGAGTGGAATTCCATCCGGAAAGAACACGCGCCACCCCGCCGTCTGTACGTCGCCTATGTGCTGGTTCTGGCGGCGATTGCGCCCATATGCGCCTACATATCAACAGCCTATTTTGGCTGGACCGTGGGTGACGATCGTCTGATCAAACTGACGGAAATCAGCGCCCTGCAGCTCAGTGTCCTGACGTACCTCGCCATGCTGGTAGGTGTGTTTGCACTGGGTTACGCCGTTAACTGGATGGCCAGGACCTACGGGGCCGTGGAAGAGCATGTGCCCTCAAATGGTATAGCCCTGGTATCCTATTCGTGCACCCCGCTGTTCCTGGCCGGTTTTGCCCTGTTGTATCCGGTGCCCTGGTTTAACGCCATCGTATTTCTCGTGGCTGCCTGTTACGGCGCCTGGTTGATGTATGACGGGCTACCCATCGTGATGGGAATCGAGAAAGAGCGTGCTGTCATGTACGGCGGTGCGCTGCTGACGGTGGCACTGGTTATCCTGGTGTCTACCCGTGTCGGATCGGTTCTGATCTGGAATATGGGGTTTGGTCCTGTTTTCACCAGTTGAGGGCTGACCCTTCGCCAGAACCTGGCGCCTTGCCTACGTCCGGTTACCGGTAATCACAGAGGGATTTCCCTGGCCCTCCACGGCAGCGAGTTCGGTGCTGGAAAGCCACTCACCCGGAGGGCGTTCCATGACATTGGCGCACGCTGTCAGGGCGTGGGCCCAGGAACAACGATTGGCAAACAGCATGCCGGCCTCGTTCAGAGTGCCACCTCGGTTGATGTAACCCAGCACCCGGGATTGCCGTGGTTCGGGAAACAGTCGATGCAGGTGCCCGCGGAACACCTCCGGGCGCATGTGGGTCAATGCTACCCGACGGTGAAGCCGGGCGGGAAACAGTCGCTCCCGTTCAAACTCGGAAAGGCAGACCGTTGCTTCGCAAGTGTCCCGTGGCTGGCGGAAACGGGCCGGCTCCTGTAGATAGATCAGCCGAAAGGGTGTGCCAGTCTCCCTCAGCCGGTCGCAGGCGCGCATCAATTCTGATAGCTGGTAGGCGCCGTTGGCAATCAGCAGCAATGGGTCTCCACTGGAAGTGTCCTCGTCCACCACTAACGCGCCGTTGTGGGCCAGTGCCTGTGCTTCTTTCTCGTTAAACAGGCACGGTCGCTCCCGCTTCGGCACTACCATGCAGGTCAGGGTCCCCCGGCCCTGATAAATACCGGGCAAAGCCGCCAGTGCGCTGTTGTAGTCGGCGGGAAAAACCACCCGCGACACGTCGTTCATTTCTGCCAGCAGAGCTTCACAGAAAGTTGTGTCCTGATGGGACTGCTCGTTCTTGCCGTTCTCCCAGGTATGGGATGTGGCAATGATCGGAAAGCCCAGCCAGCGGGCGGGACGGCCCACTTCCTTCTGGTGACGGGCAAAGATCAGTTCCTGGCGAATGGCGCCCAGCATTTTCACGCAGAAGGCTTCATAGCTGGCCACCAGATTCAGCCCCGCCTTGTTGGCGAGACAGGCAGATACCACCGCCTCTTCATTGAGCGCGGTGATTATCCTGCCCTGCACCGATTCCTGATCGCACTCGGGATCATTCACCCGGTGTTTCAGTTGAGCCAGAACGCCGTTGAGCCGATTGCTGGCGAGTTCATCCGGATTGCCTACCCGTGCCCGCAGGTCGGGGTTGGCGGTCACCAGCGCGGTAAAGAAATCGTCGACGGCCTGCATCGGAGAGCAATGGCCGCTGACCCGGGGGATCTCCGGAATGACCGGTTCCGACGGATTGCGCATCGCCAGGGCGTGATCCCGTTCCAGCGGGCGTTGCTGATCGTGATGCTGATTAAGCTGGCGCACACTCCCGGCCAGCTCATCCGGCGCCACCCAAAGCTGGTCGGCGTGGGTCTGGAAAAGTTTCCTGGCCCTGGCATCCACTCGCGGACTGCCGGGCAATGGCAAATTGTGAGCCGCGTTGCGACCGGCGCCGTAGAAGCCGAAGCCCTTGGTGGTCTCGGCAATGCCGTAGGGAACCTGGACCGGATAGGGTTGTTCGCCGCGGGCGGCCTGCCTGCCGTTTTCCGCCAGTGTTTTTTCCATCTCGTATAGCACACAGACAAAGGCTGCGGGGTCGCGGCCGTCAAAACGCACAGGTGCGAAGCCCCGGCCTGACAGGTGCTCTTCAAATCGCTCCAGGCCCGCCTGTGTGCCCAGTTCCGTTCGTTGTTCGATCCTCCGACCGTTGGCAATCATGATGGGCATCACCATGCCGCAGTCTTCAGCCCGCCACCATCGGGGTATCCAGTCGCTGCCCCGTTGCTCCTCGGCGGCACCGTCGGACAGGAAGGCCACCAGGGATTCACCGGGTAGTGGCATGTGAGCATATTGAAGTTCGGCAAATCCCAGGTAGCCGCCCTCGATGATGCCACCGGCTGTATGAGGGTTCACGTGGCTGCCCAGTGGCGCTTCCATGCCGCCATCCGGTCGTTGGCAGTAGCTGTAAAAATCCGATGCCAGTCTCGACAGCCCCTCGGGGCCGAGGTACCGGGCCTGCTGTTCCGGATGCAGGTTACCGGTCAGTACGTTAAGGGCATCGATAGCAGCAACGCAATGCCCCTGGCCCATGAGCCAGCTGCGGGTTTGCCCGGTCAGGTTGTTCAGTGCCAGATAGGCGGCGTAGGCGGGTACCATGTTCAGGGCGCCGCCGGTGTGGCCCTCGGGATGGCTTTTGAAATCTTCTGCCATCAATGGCTGACCACTGATGTCCACCCGCCTGGTGTAGGTCATGTGAGCGACCAGCCATAAGCCCGCGCTGGTAAGGCGATCCAGTGCGCACAACTTGCGGAACACTGCGGCGGTGTCCGGCTGTCGTCCCTCGGTCACCAGTTCTTCAGCCATGGCTCTGGCCCTGGCGCAGGTGGCGGGGGAATGCTGTATGACACCGTAACCCTGGTTCCAGAGATCATAATCCGGGCAACCGGAGGTCGGAGCGGCGGACTCCGAATGGCTGGATGGTGACATGGTGGGCCTCCAATGGCATAAACGTATGACAGAATTGTAGACGAGCCACCCTGGCCCGCCTTTGATGCAGGTCATTTGGCATGCTATCCGGCAGGGGGTGAGACCGGGTCGTTTGGCATGTAAGCGTATTGCCTTTAAGATAGGGCTTCTGGAAATCAGATTGTCACGGAAGAGAAGGAATTCAGGGAATGAGTAAAGCGATTGTATTGCTGGGCGATATCGGAACGGACCATCAGGGCTTTCCGCCCACTCCTGTCATTGCAGGCTCCCCCGACGTGCTGGTTGATGGCAAACCGGTCGCACGGTTGGGCGACCCCCTCGCCATGCACTCCAAACCCAAACACCCGCCTCACCCGCGCGCGATTGCGGCCGGCTCCGGTACGGTGCTGATCAACGGTATTCCTGCAGCCATTACCGGCAGCGCGGTTTCCTGTGGCGGCGTTACCATCGGCAGCGGTAGTGTCATTATCGGAAGCTGAATTGCCGAAGGTATCCGGCGGCTCTCAGGTCCTCGATGCGGCTCCCGCGTCCGGGATGCTTTTCCGTACTGACCACAGCGGATAGGGAATGCCGGACAGCCGGTTCATCACGAAGGCATGTACCAGCAACAGACTGACACCTGCCATGAGAACCGGCAGTTGTGCCGGATCGGGCATGAGCCCGAGGGATACAATCAGCGCCGTCGCGCCCGCTGGCGGATGGGCAATGCGGAACAGCACCATCAGGCAGCCGGTCAGTCCCAGTGAAAGTGCCGCAGCGCCAACCCGGGCCAGGTCCACCCCACTGAGGAAGGCTGAAGGCTGGTTCTGCAGGCCAAACACATACAGGCTCAGCAGCCCCATAGCGGCTCCGACAAAGTGACCGCACAGAGTATTGCGGGGCGAGGCCGGTTCTGCCAGTGGTACGTGGAAAAGAATAAAGGCAGTGGCGCCCAGTGACGGAAAGATAAAAGCCTCCTGGGTGACCAGTGCAACGAACGACACCAGGGCGATGCTGAGCCCGCCATTGATCAGGCTGAAGCCTGCCATCACCGACTTTCGGCTGTAACGCTCAGCGAGCCGCTCCAGATGCAGGGCGGTCAGCAACCCGGACACCAGTTGCCAGCGCAGTCGTTCGTTTCTCTGTCCCATGACCTGTTGCCCATCCTTTTAGGCACCAAAAGGGTGCACGATGGTAGGGCCTGATATAGGTCAAGGCAAATCGTAATTTTCGATATCGGTTACCGATTTGGCACCATTATGGTGCAACCAGTGCCATCTCACGCTCGGTGTAATGGCCAACCATATCCGCCAGCCCCTCGGCAAGCTCGTCAAAGGTGATGGGCGGTGCGGGATCACACAGGTGCCGCACCACGGAATAGATACCGCCATTGATCATGATGTAGCTCATGGTCGGTATGTTGCGGATCTTCAGGGTTTCCGGGTGATGCATCAGGTACTGGGTGACCAGTTCCGACAGGGTTTTCTGCAGTGGTTCCACGTGTTGTTCGAAATCCAGTGCCATGGCGTAGCGGGCGCATTTCAGATAGCGCTCATTGTCGGCCTGGAGAAAATCCCTGAAGTGTCCGAGCAGGTCCAGTACCGCTTCCTTTATCGGTTTCCGAACAATGGTCGGGATCAGTGGTTGGATCATGGCGATGGTGTCAGCCACGAAACGCTCGCTCATGACCTGGAAGATCTCTTCCTTGTTCTCGAAGTATTCGTACAGGGAACCCACGCCAACCCCTGCAATATCAGCAATTTGCCGGGTAGTTGTGGCGGCCGGACCACGGTCTGCCATGGCAATGAATCCGGCTTCGACAATGGCGTCCACGGTGGCTTTGGCGCGTTGTTGAACAGGTTTTCTGGCCATAATTTTTCCGAATTGAATCCGAACAAGCGTTCGCTTTATCGTGGGTGAATCATTCACTGATAATTTAAGTGTAGGTATTCCATGTTCGGAAGTCGTTTGCCCAATAAACCCAGCCGCGGCGCCGCTGCGGTCGTAACCGGGGCCGGTAGTGGTATTGGCCGTGCCTTCGCGCTGGAAATTGCCCGCCGGGGCGGCTCTGTTCTGTGCTCGGACATCAACCTGGCAACCGCGAAGGAAACCGTGGCGCTGGTGGAAGAGCAGGGCGGCCAGGCCTGGGCGTTCAAATGCGACGTCAGCAAGCTCAACCAGGTCGAAGCACTGGCTGAGGAGGCCGAGCGGGTTCTGCCCGGGCCGGTCAGTCTCGTCATCAACAATGCCGGTGTCGGTGTTGGCGGTAAATCCGTGGGCGAGGCGACCATGACGGACTGGAAATGGACGCTGGGGATCAACCTGTGGGGCGTCATTCACGGCTGCCATGTGTTTACCCCGAAGCTGAAACAGCTGGGTTACGGAGGCATTATCAATGTTGCCTCCACCGCGAGCTTTTCCGCAGCCCCGCTGATGGGCGCCTACAACGTCACCAAGGCCGGTGCGCTGGCGCTGACTGAGACCATGGCGGCGGAGCTGGCCGGCTCCGGTATCTCGGTAACGGCGCTGTGTCCCACTCTGGTAAAAACCAACATCAAGGCCAACGGCCGCATTATCGGTGAATCTTCGAAACTGTTTGATCGCCTGATGGACCGATTCGGCATGCCGCCGGAGCGGGTGGTGAACGATGCCTTGAACGCTCTGGACCGGGGCGATCTCTATGTTATGCCGCAGTTCGATGCCCGCATGATCTGGCGGGCCAAGCGTCTGATTCCGCGCACCTACGCTCTGGGTACCGGGCTGATCAACCGTTTTGGCGTTAGCCGGCTGCACTGAATGACTCCATCCGGGAGGGGAGCGAGGTTATGGCGAATATCGATCTCGACAAGATGCTTGTCAGAATCAAGGACAGCCAGTGGGCGCTGGCGGACATCGACTGGGAGGCGCCGGGCGCAGACAAGATCAGCCCGGAGCAGTGGCCCAAGCTGAAGGCGTTCATGGCGGATCTGATGTGGATCGAGCACGTGGGCGCCCGGGGGTTTGCGGCGATGGCCAAGAAAGCCCCCACCGACACGCTGCGTGAAATCTACACCTACTTCCACGCTGAGGAGCAACGCCACGCCAACGCCGAGATGGCGCTGATGCGCCGCTGGGGCATGCTGGACGGGGATGAGCTGCCGGAGCCGAATATCAATCTGCGGCTGACCATTGAATGGCTGGACCGCTACAGCGATGACATGCCGCTGGAGGTGTTGGGTTCGGTGATTCCGATGCTGGAGATCGCCCTGGACGGCGCCTTGTTGAAGTTCCTGCTGGAGGAGGTGGACGATCCCCTGTGCCACGAGGTGTTCGAGAAGATCAACGCCGATGAGGCGCGCCATCTGGGGGTGGATTTCCACGTCATGGAGATGCTGGGTCAGGGCCGGATGCACCAGCTGGCGGTGAAGGCGATTGGTACGGTGGCCAATCCCAAGCTGATTCTTGGTGTGCTGGCCTATGCGCCGCTGCTGAACAAGATGCGGGACAATATTGTGGCCATGGGGCTGAAGGAAGAGCGCCTGTATGACGCGATGAACAAGTATGAGCGGATTGGCGGGCGTACGGCGGAAGGGCGCCGTAATCCGTGGTTCCAGATTATCAGTCAGCACGGGAAGATGGTGGTGAATCGGTCGCATCCTTATCACGTGCCGGTGGATGCGTTGGTGAAGTTGACCAGTTATATCCCCAGTCGGGTGGTGGGGCCGGTGCCTACCTGGGTCAAGGGTCTGACCTGGCGCACAACCGCCTGACTTATTGCCTTTGGGGGAGGGCAAGGAGCGGGGGGCTCTTTTCTTTCGGGAAAAGAACTCGCTGCGCTCAGACACCTTTGTCCCTGCAGAAAAGAGCCCCCCGCTCCTCGCCTGCCGGCATTGGGAGTTAACCGCTGTTAGGAACTGAGAGAGTTTTTATGACGACTGTTGTTGAGAAATCCAAGACCGCTCTACGTAAGAAGAAAGCGAGCCGCAAGGTGGTCGCCGAACCGGTTAAACAGGACGTGCATGTTCACGAGGTGCTGATTGTCGGCGCGGGTTTTGGTGGTCTTGGTACGGCGTTGCGGTTGCAGCAGGACGGTATCCGGGATGTGGTGATTCTGGAACGGGCCGGTGAGATTGGCGGTACCTGGCGGGACAATACTTATCCGGGGGCGGCCTGTGATATTCCGTCGAATCTGTATTCATTTTCGTTTGCGCCGAATCCGGACTGGTCGCGGAGTTTTTCCGGCAGTGGGGAGATTCTGAAGTATGTTCATTATCTGGCGGATTCGTTCAATCTGCGGCGGATGGTGAGATTCAACCAGGATGTCACCGGGCTGGAGTACAGCGAGAAAGAAGGTGTCTGGACGGCGTCGACGGCGGCGGGGGATACTTTCCGGGCGCGTTCGGTGGTGATGGCGCAGGGGCCGTTGTCGAATCCGGGGCTGCCAAAGATTGAAGGTATTGATTCGTTCAAGGGCCACACGGTGCACAGTGCCCGTTGGGATCATGATTACGATTTCACCGGTAAGCGGGTGGCGGTGATTGGCACCGGGGCCAGTGCGGTGCAGATTATTCCGGAGTTGGTGAAGCAGGCGTCGAAGCTCAAGGTGTTCCAGCGCACGCCGGGCTGGGTGTTGCCGAAACCGGATTTTGCCACGCCGGGCTGGAACCGGGCGCTGTTCCGCAAGGTGCCAGCCAGTCAGAAGGCGGTGCGCAAGGCGCTGTATCTGGGCCATGAGTCGGTGGCGTTGGGTATTGTGTGGAATTCGCCGCTGACGCGGGTGGTGGAGAAGGTGGCCGAGGCGCACCTGAACAGTCAGGTGAAGGATCCCTGGATGCGTCGTCAGCTGAAGCCGGATTTCCGCATTGGCTGCAAGCGGGTGTTGATGTCCAGTGACTATTACCCGGCGCTGCAGCAGGACAACTGCGAGCTGATTACCTGGCCGATCGCGAAGATCAGTGAGAACGGTATTCGCACCGCCGAGGGCATTGAGCATCAGTTCGATTGCATTGTGTTCGCCACCGGTTTTGATGTGTGTAATGCCGGTACGCCGTTCCCGGTCAGGGGCGTCGGCAGTCGTGAACTGGGCAAGGAATGGCGACGCGGGGCCCAAGCCTACAAGAGTATCAATGTGTCCGGTTACCCCAACCTGCACATGACCTTTGGCCCCAACTCCGGCCCCGGTCACAATTCGGCGCTGGTGTATATGGAATCCCAGATCGAGTACATCCTGAAAGCGGTGCGGGTGCTGCGCTCCCTGGAGATCAAGGCGCTGGATGTGAAGGCCCATATCCAGGCCCGCCATAACCGGGAGATCCAGAAGCGTCTGGCGAAGACCAACTGGAATTCCGGCTGCAAGAGCTGGTATCTCACCGAGGATGGCTTCAATGCCACCATGTACCCGGGGTTTGCCACCCAGTATGCGCGGCAGATGGCGTCGCTGGATCTGAAGGACTATGCCCTGATCCGCGCCTGATGGCGTTGTTGTGAGCCGGTTTTTCTGACAATCTGAAGCGAACCTGTACCCGCTCAGTAAGGAGACACCGATGACCGAGGACAAACGCCGTCGACATTCCGCCCCGGTGGTGGATGGCATCGGCAAGTCCGCCAGCCGCGCCATGCTGCGGGCGGTGGGCTTTAACGATGAAGATTTCCGCAAACCCCAGGTGGGCATTGCGTCGACCTGGAGCAATCTGACCCCCTGCAATATGCACATCAACCGCCTGGCGGAAGAGTCGGCGGCCGGTGCTGACGATGCCGGTGGCAAGGCCCTGATCTTCAACACCATCACCGTGTCCGACGGTATCGCCAATGGCACCGAGGGCATGAAGTACTCGCTGGTATCGCGGGAAGTCATCGCCGATTCCATCGAAACCACCGCCGGTTGTGAGGGCTTTGATGGTCTGGTGGCGATTGGTGGCTGTGACAAGAACATGCCGGGTTGCATCATGGGCCTGGCGCGGCTGAACCGCCCGTCGGTCTTTGTTTATGGCGGCACCATCATGCCCGGGGAGAACCACACCGACATTATCTCGGTGTTCGAGGCGGTGGGCGCCCACGACCGTGGCGATCTGGACCTGATCGAGGTGAAGCAGATCGAGGAAACCGCGATTCCCGGCCCTGGCTCCTGTGGTGGCATGTACACCGCCAACACCATGGCGTCGGCCATCGAAGCCATGGGCATGAGCCTGCCGGGCAGTTCGGCGCAGAACGCGGTGTCCGACTCCAAGGCGGAGGACTGCCGGGCCGCCGGGGCGGCGGTGCTGAATCTGCTGGAAAAGGACATCAAACCCTCGGACGTCATGACCCGGGAGGCGTTCGAGAACGCCATCACCGTGGTGATCGCCCTGGGTGGCTCCACCAATGCGGTCCTGCACCTGCTGGCCATGGCCAGCACCGTGGGAGTTGAGCTGTCGCTGGACGATTTCGTCGAGATTGGCAAAAAGGTGCCGGTACTGGCGGACCTGCGCCCCAGCGGGCATTACATGATGTCCGAGCTGGTGGCCATCGGCGGTATCCAGCCGCTGATGAAAATGCTGCTGGATCGCGGGCTGCTGCACGGTGACTGCCTGACGGTGACCGGCCAGACCCTGGCGGACAACCTGGCGGACGTGGCGCCGTATCCGGAAGGGCAGGACATCATTCATGCCTTCGACAATCCCATCAAGGCCGACAGCCACCTGCGGATTCTGTTCGGCAACCTGGCGCCCACCGGTGCGGTAGCCAAGATTACCGGCAAGGAAGGCACCCACTTTACCGGTCGGGCGCGAGTGTTCCATTCCGAGGAAGAGGCCCAGGAGCGGATCCTGGATGGCACGGTGGTGGCCGGTGATGTGCTGGTGATTCGTTACGAAGGCCCGAAAGGTGGCCCCGGAATGCGCGAGATGCTCAGTCCCACCTCGGCGATCATGGGCAAGGGCCTGGGCAGCGATGTGGCGTTGATTACCGATGGCCGGTTCTCAGGTGGCAGCCACGGCTTTGTGGTCGGTCATATTACCCCGGAAGCGGCCGAGGGCGGTCCTATTGCCCTGGTGGAAGATGGTGACACCATTACCATCGATGCGGTCACCAATCGCATTGAGCTGGATATATCGGAGGCGGAGCTCGAGAAACGGCGCAAGGCCTGGAAAGCACCGCAACCCCGCTTTACCCGGGGCGTGCTGGCGAAGTATGCCCGCACTGTCAGTTCCGCATCACTCGGCGCGGTTACCGATTTGCCGTAACCCGCTCCGGCCGGGCCCAGTAATATCCCTGGCCATGGAGGCCGGGGAATTGCTGGAGCCAGACGGCAACGGCTTCGTCTTCCACGCCTTCCACGACCACGTCCAGATCCAGCGCTTCACCCAGCTCCAACGCTGCGCGGAAGATGCGCTGGCGGGCCGGGTGGTCGAGGATATCCTCAAGAAAGCTACGGTCGATCTTGAGCTCGTCCAGGTCGAAACTCGCCAGGGTGCCCAGGGATGAGTGGCCGGTGCCGAAGTCATCCAGGGCAATACGGAAGCCCTGTTGGCTCAGGATGTGAATCATCGCCCGTGCCGCTTTGGGGTCCGCCATCATCGCGGTTTCGGTGATTTCCAGAATGAGATCCCGGGGGCGCATGTTATGGCGTGTGATGATCTCCAGTACTTCCTGGTCAAACCTCGGGTGGGCCAGATCCTTGGCGGATATGTTCACCGCTACCGAGATATTCCTCCCGAATTTCGAGGTCAGGTGTTCGTAGTCATCGCAGGCCTGGTTAATCACCCACAGCGTGACCGGATGAATCACGCCCACCTGTTCGGCGAGGGGGATCCAGTGGTCCGGCGGAACCCTGCCAAATTCGGGATGCTGCCAGCGGATCAGCGCTTCCACCGAACTGACCCGGGCATCACGAATGCCCACCTTGGGCTGGTATTCCAGCCACATGCTGTCGTTGGTCAGGGCTTCCTCGACGTCCAGCATCAGGATTTGCTGCCGGTACTGCCACTCGGCAATGGACGGATCATATTCGCACAGGGTCTGATCGGCCTTGAGGGAAGCAAAGCCAGCCGATGAAAGAATGCCCGGTGCATCGGGGCCGTGTTCGGGCGCGTGGGCAATACCCACCGATGGGCTCCAGGAGAAGGCAAAGCGCCCCTCGCGGAAATGGGTGTCGAGCCAGGTCTCCAACTCTGCCATGAAGTACTGTTCATCGCCGCTGTCACCATGCCGGTGGAAAGCAAAGGCGTGATTGAGGGTGTCGATGCTGGCGAGGGCGTGGCCGTTGATTCTTATCAATCGGACGTCGAAGGTACGCTCAAGGAAACGGCTCATGCGTCGCAGGTAGGTTTTCAGCAGTTCCTCGGCGGTGCGATAACCCAGAGTCTGCTCAATTTCGTTAAACCGGTGTAGGCGGACCAGGCAGAGGGTATAAGGAATCTTTTTGCTGTTGAGCGTTTCCAGGGATTCTTCCAGGATTGCCCGGTTGGGTTTACCGGTGACCCGGTGGGTTTTCAGCAGCCGGTCGTAATCCTTTTCGATTCTTGCCCTCAGTTGCCCCTCCTGTCTCGCCCGCACATCGGCGCTTAGCCGTTTTTTACGCTCCTCCAGCAGTAGCCGACCCACACCGCTGGTCAGGATCAGTGACGCGAGGGCGGCACCGAGGAAAAAGGCAGAATCTGTGAAGCTGTTAACCGGGAGCCATCCGATCGTGCGCAGCGACGACACAATCGCGCCACTGAAAATGGCCAGGATCGACAGGCCGTAATAGCGGGCGTAGACATGTCGGCGAAGCTGTTGCACCACCACCGCAAGGATGAATACGCCTGTAGCCGTTGCCAGTACCAGCAGGGAACCCTGCCCGGGGAACGTCAGGCCCAGCGGGGTGACAACGGCCAGGGCGAGGGCGATCAGACTGATGGCATTGAGAATGCCGGCAATCGCGCGGGGGATGGACAGGAAGTGAGGCGTGAACTGGCACAGTGCGATCAGGCACAAGGGCAGCGACACGCTGAGCAAGGCATTTAACTGTGGCCATTCAGGCCACAGGAACCAGAGCCCGAATCCGTCCATAACCAGTTGGCTGTGCATGACCCCCACCATCAGCACACTCAGCCATGCCAGGCCCGGGCGTCGCAGCATGATGACAATACTGATGTTGAATAGCAGGGCGAAAGCGAGCAATCCGCCGATGAAGGCCTTCCATGCCAGGGTGAAGGCGGTGTCACCGAGAATGGTCTCCGGCTCGTGAATGGAGAGCGGCAGCAGGGTCGGGCCGGAGTTTTCAACCTCAAACAGGAATGTGGTTGTGCCCGGTTCGAGGGTGACGGGCCAGATCCATTGTGGCAGGTCAAAGAGGCGGTTGTGGAACGGGTGGACATCGCCCATGTGTGGTAGCCGTTCAACTCGTCCGGCCGGGGTGATCATCGCCGGCGTAATGTGATCAAGGGAGGGGGCGGCAACCACCAGTAGCTTGCGCCTGGGTTGCGAATCCGGATTGTCCAGAGTGAAACGGAAGGTGGCCGGCTGGTTCAGGTAGCCAATGCCGGTGTGGTTCTCTGACGTGGCGGTCCAGGACGGGGCAGACGAAGCCGGCGCGGTCAGTATGTCTTCCAGCGGGTGTAGTGTGAATGCCATTCCCACGTGGTCGGCGTGATCTTCTGTGCCCAGTTCCGCCAGCTCGTATCCTGGCGTGATATCACGCTCTGAAGCGAGGAATGATACAGCGAGCAGTCCGTAAGACAGGCCGAAAACAAGGAGGCTAAGGGGTAACCAGCGCCGGATCAGACCCGGGATTTTTCGCCAGGTATTGGCAAGGAGGATGCCCGGGTGAGTTTGCTGGTTTGCCGATGAGTCCATTCAGGGAAATGGTCCTGTGGTCTGTCCGATATGCCAGAGTTGGCCGTTACACAGTGATTACAAATATAAATATTGTGTAACATTATGAATTCCAAGTAATTTTACGGCATTTTATAGTGTTTTGCATTTGCCGTTTAAAACGGATGAGTGAAAAGTGTGATCGCGGGCACGATATTCGCGGACCGTGCATTTCTGAAAGAGTGTTAATGCCCGATTCCTTCAGGGGGCAGTCCATCGCCGGGATTCGCTGGTATAGTAGGCGGCACCTTTGCCACCGTTAACGAGATGTCCCCGAGGTAGATTGATGCTCCGAATTGTCCTGTCCGGCATGATGCTTCTGATGTGCGGTATCGCAGTATCCCAGGCCCACGCCCATAACCGTGATGGGGAGCCCGTTCAACTGGCGTCCGTCAATGCTGCCGTGGCACACGCGGGCGATAACGGGCTGCTGTTCGACAAGCACGCGAACAGGGTTGTGCCCATCGCATCGGTCACCAAACTGATGACCGCACTGGTCGTGCTGGACTCGGGGGAACCTCTTAATGAGTGGCTGGAATTCCGGGAACGCCATGTGCCTGCAGCGGCCAACGCCTACACCCGAATTCGCGTGGGCTCGGAAATGCGCCGTTCGGACATGCTGCGGATTGCCCTGATGTCATCGGAAAACTTCGCCGCCTACACCCTGGCGCGTCATCATCCCGGCGGATACGACGGTTTTGTCCGGGCGATGAATGAGAAGGCCCGGGAGCTGGGCATGACCCGCACACAGTTTGTGGACCCAACGGGGTTGTCCCTGGAAAACACCTCCACCGCCTCGGATCTGGTCAGGCTGGCGAATGCGGCGGCCAGGCACCCGCAGATCGGGGACTATTCCACCACACGCTACTTCACTGGTCATTTCCGCCAGCCCCGTTACAGCCTGTCGTTTGGTAACACCAACGTTCTGGTTCACCGGGATAGCTGGGGCGTGTCGCTTAGCAAAACCGGTTATCTGTCAGAGGCTGGACGCTGTCTGGTCATGGTGTCCAATATGAATGGTGAGCAGGTGGTGACCGTGCTGCTTGATTCGCTGGGGACTCGTTCGCCCATGGGGGATGCCGGTCGTATCCGCCGCTGGCTGGACACTGGCGCGGTCGGCAAGGTGGCCGCGGCGGCGAAGGCCTATGAACGGGAAAAGAACGCTGCCTACGCCGCAGCGGCGAATAACACGGCGGTCGGTGAGCATTCGACAGCCGACGTCAACTGATAAAGGCAGGCGGGAAACAAACCGATGATCGAGATAATGACGACCGGTGGCACCATCGACAAAGTTTATTTCGATGCCAACAGCGAGTTCGAAGTCGGCGACTCCCTGTTGCCGGAGCTGCTGAGTGAATCCAATATTCACGACGGGTATAAGATCACCGGCTTGATGCGAAAGGACAGTCTGGAAATCAACGATGAGGACCGAGAGCAGATCCGGCAGGCGGTGGCGTCGTCGGAGTCCGGTCAGATCCTGATAACCCACGGCACCGACACCATGGCGGAAACCGCGCAGGCGCTGGAGACGGTCGGTGACAAAACCATCGTTCTGCTCGGGGCGATGCAGCCGGCGAGAATGCGGCGCAGCGATGCTGTGTTCAACCTTGGCTTTGCCTGGGCGGCGGTCCAGCTGTTGCCCGCGGGTGTCTACATTGCCATGAACGGCGAGGTATTTGAGGCCGGGGCGGTTCGCAAGAACCTGAAAGCCCAGCGCTTCGAACGAATCTGAGGGTTTGTCAGGGGATGGCGTTGATTTCCGCTTCGGTCAGTTCCCTGAACTCGCCCGGCGCAAGACGGCTGTCCAGCTCAATGGCGCCTATGCGTAGCCGGTGCAACGCCGAGACGCGGTTGCCGGTGGCGGCCAGCATCCGTTTGACCTGATGGTAACGACCCTCCGCGATGGTGAGTTCAATCTCTTGCTCACTGAGCCAAAGCACGTCGGCCGGCTTGGTGGGTTTGGGATCGTTCCTCAGTTCGATGCCGTCCCGCAGCTGTTGAAGAGCGACTTCAGTAATCGGATCGCAGAGAGTGACGCGGTAGGTCTTGGGGCATTTTACCCGGGGGGAAGTCACGCGGTGCGACCACTGACCGTCCGATGTCAGTAATAACAACCCGGTGGTGTCGGCATCCAGGCGACCGGCGATGTGAAGGTCAGGCCGAAGCCCCGAAGGCAGCAGGTCCAGAGCCGTGGGGTGGTCGCTGTCGGTGGTTGCGCTCACTACGCCTTGCGGCTTGTTGAGCATCAGGTAGCGGTCTCCGGGCAAGGCCAGCGGATGATCATCCAGAGATACCCTGGCATCGGTGCTGATGTGGGTGGCTACCTGACGACACGCCCGACCGTCCACAATCACGCGCCCCTGCCCGATGGCCCGCTTGGCTTCCTTGCGGGACAACGGAGTTGTGGTGGCAATGAACTGGTCCAGTCGCATGATTACGAGCAGCCTTCCCCCGGCGGTGGCAATTCCAGGCTCGCCAGGCACAGGACCGGTGCCGCGCCGGTCAGCCTGGCCCAGAGCGCGCCCAGCAACTCGCGGCGCAGGGCTGGGCGGTCCTGGCGATAACTGGGGGCAGGTTCCAGAGCATCGCCATTATACCTTGCCAGCACAAAGGTAAACGGATGCGCGCCGGGCACACCCAGCCGCACATCGGTGGCCAGCAGCAAGTCATCAACCTGTTCATAATGAAGGAACCCATCGGTGAACCACGCCAGGCGCTGACCCTCCTTCAGAGTGCTTGCCTGCTCCGCCAGGGCCGGATCCCGGGGGAACGACTCCAGCGTCAGTGGCGTGTCCCCATCGAGGAAGCCGGTCACCATCTCTACCCGGCGATCGTCACTGACGACGGTGACACGCCACAGAATGGTGTTGAACGGCATTGGCTGGACCATGCGCGGTGCATCCGCGAGTCCCGCATCGGCGAGCGCAGGTTCAACCCGGTTGGATATGACCTGTTGCGCGACCAGGGTCCACACCAGGTAAAGCGTGGAAACGCCCAGGCCGGCCATCAGGCTTCCGGTTTTTTCCGGTCTCACCAGGAAGCAGGCAATGGCCGCCAGCAGTGGCACGGTATACAGCGGGTCAATAATAAAAATGCTGTTCAGGGCGATGGGCGGCCCCAGTGGCCAGAACAGCTGGGTGCCATAGGTAGTAAAGGCATCCAGTAGGGGGTGGGTCAGCAGTATCAGCCCGGTGAGCGCCAGCCAGCGCTGGTAGCTGATTACCGGTTTCCAGCGCCACAGTGCCCAGGCCAGCGGCAGAGACAGAAGCGCCAGTATGAACAGTGAGTGGGTGAATCCGCGGTGCTGGGTGAAATTGGCCACCGCGGTCCCGTAATCTATGACCACGTCCAGATCCGGAAGGGTGCCAAGGACCGCCCCGGCCAGGAGTGCGGAGCGTCCGAGTGTCTTGCCTGCCACGGCGCCGGCGATGGTGGCGCCCAGGGCTGCTTGTGTTATCGAATCCATGGGCTCAGCTATGCTTCATCAGAGATCAAGGTCGAGCCTGGAAAAGACCGTTTCTCCCGGGTAACCATCAGCGACCATGTCATGCCTTGCCTGGAAACTACGGATGGCCGAGCGTGTGGCCGGGCCCATGATGCCGTCAGGTTCGCCACTGTCGAAACCGTTGTCGTTGAGGGCCTGTTGCAGGGCCAGGATATCGTCCCGGGACAGGTTTGGCTGATCCTCCGGTGGCGGGTTCCGCAGTGCGCCGGCACCGGCAATCCGGTCCGCCAGGTGGCCGACCGCAATGGCGTAGAATTCCGAGCGGTTCCAGCCCATGATCACGTTGAAGTTCCGGTACGCCAGAAAGGCCGGGCCCCGGTGGCCGGATGGCACCACCAGCGCGGCTTTGATCGGTTCGTTCGACAGCGGGTCGCCAAACGCGTCGGTCACTCCCAGTTTGTTCCATTCGTCCAGAGTGAGGCGGCGCCCATCGGCCAGTTCATAATCGAAGTCTTCCGGCAGCAGTACCTCCCGACCCCAGCGGTAGTCGCTGTCCCAGCCCAGGTCTGCGAGGAATTTGCCAGCGGACATCATCGCGTCTGGCAGACTGTTCCAGAGGTCGCGCTTGCCATCGCCATCGGCGTCCACGGCGTGTTTCAGGAACACGGTGGGCATGAACTGGACGTGGCCCATGGCGCCGGCCCAGGAGCCTTCCATTTGCTCAGCGGGAATGGCGCCTTCGTCAATAATCTGTAATGCGGCCGTTAACTGTTCGGTGAAGAAGCTGCTGCGCCTGGGATCGCAGGCCAGGGTCGCCAGGGAGCTGGGCACGGACATTTTGCCGAAGTAGGTGCCAAAGTTGGTCTCCAGACCCCAGAAAGCCAGCAGATACGGCGCGGGCACCCCGGTTTCCCGGGTGACATTGGCCAGCAGTTCCCGGTGTTCCAGTAACAGCGAGCGCCCGTTGCTGATCCGGTCGTCGTTGACCCGTCGGTTCAGGTAATCGGCAAAGGTAGTGGTGAACTCCGGTTGCCGGCGATCCAGTTCGATGACGCGATCCAGGTGCTCCACCTGTGACAGCACATCGCTGGCCGTGGCCTCCGCCACTCCCGCTTCGATGGCATGGGTCTTCAGTCCGGCGACGCATTCCTGAAAGCTGTCACTGGAGCTGGTATCTGAAGATGCCGGTAGTGAAAAAACGGCAAGAATGCCAGTCACTGAGAGGTAACGGAGAATCCTTTTGCCTGGGGTAGTCCCTGATTGTCTCTTAAGCACGCAAAACCTCGGTGTGATAAACGAATGATGAGGTGTCCAACTCGCATCGGCTGCCCCATGTTAGCCTTTTTTCTACGAACGGAAATACCGGTTTGGGCCTCTCTGGGTGACAATTCTTTAACCCGGCGGTTCCACTGTTGATATGAATTGTGGTGTTTTTGTAGCCATGGGGTCCCTGGCCGCCGGCTTTGTTCTATAGTTTGTTGCGTATATTTATCCAGTTGGCGGTGAGAAGGTCGAAAAACATGGCAACGCTGAAAGCGCTGGTGGTTGATGACGCCAGCTTTGTCCGGGATCTGGTGAAGCGAACGGTGCGCCAGCGTTTTCCTGTCATTGAAACCACCGATGCCCAGAACGGTCGACGGGCCCAGTCGCTGATGTCCCGCACGGTGTTTGATCTGATCCTTTGTGACTGGGAAATGCCGGAAATGTCCGGCCTGGAGCTGCTGCAGTGGATGCGGCAGCAACCCCAGTATGAAAAGGTTCCCTTTATCATGATCACCAGTCGTGGTGACAAGGACCACGTGGTTGAGGCCGTCAGGGAGGGAGTGTCCGAGTACCTCGGCAAGCCCTTCAGTCCGGATGGCCTCAGCAAGAAGATCATCAAGGTGATGGGACCAACACTGAAAAACGCGATGGATCGTGGCGGCAAATCCATGGGTGGCCCGGCGGATGCTTTCAAGGAATCCGCCGACCTGTTGACCCAGAAGCGGAAGCCCGAGCCTGCGCCTGCTGTGGGTGAGAACCGCCCGACGGCATCGCCGCTGCTGAAGTCGGGTGCGGGGACCAGTGAAAAATCACCCGTGGCCCGGGGAGCAATGAGCGTGGCGTCGATCCGGTTCGCTGACAGTACCCTCAAATCCGTGGTCAAGGACATCACCCTGACGGAGGTCCGGGTGATCGCCCGGCGTGATCAGGATTTTCCCGGTATTCTCGATCAGGCGGTCGTGGACATCGAGATTGCCGAAGGGCAGATGGCCAGGCTGAACGGCTATATTCACCAGTTACAGGCGGTCGACAAGCGGCAGGACACCGACTTTGTCAGTGTCACCATCCGTTTTGTCGATGAAGACCCGAAGAAAATGGAAGACCTGTCCCGCTTTATTGCCCGCTTTCGTGCCGGCAGTCGCTGATCAGGAGATCTTTTCCGGCGCCCGCTCGACCAGTCTCTCCCTCGGAAAGTGGCAGATGAACTCGCTGCCATCACCAATCCGGCTGCGGATTTCCAGGTTGCCATCGTGGTTCAGCAGAACATGTTTGACGATGGCCAGGCCCAGGCCGGTGCCGCCGGTTTCCTTGTGGCGGCTGGGGTCGGCGCGATAAAAGCGCTCGGTCAGACGTGGTATGTGCACCGGATCGATGCCGATGCCGGTATCCCGGACCGACAAATGGGCGCCTTCGCGGTTTGCGCTCCAGTTAATGGTGATATGGCCTTTTGCCGGTGTGTACTTCACCGCATTGAACACCAGATTGGAGAACGCGCTGCGTAACTGGCTTTCATCCCCTTTCAGCAGTCGGTGATCGGTGATGTTGACGCTGAATTCATGCTGTTTGTCTCCACTGAGGGCACTGGCGTCGTGACAGATCTGTCTGAGCAGGGCTTCGACGTCGGTCACGGTGTCGTTGACGGTTTGCTCCCCGGTCTCAATCTTTGACAGCAGGATCAGGTCGGTAATCAGCGCCTCCATCCGCGAGGACTGTTGTGCCATGGTGTTGATAGCGCGCCGCCATTTGGGGGGAAGACTATCGGCATTGTCCACCAGGGTTTCGAGATAGCCGCTGATCACCGTCAGGGGCGTGCGCATCTCGTGGGACACGTTGCCCACGAAGTCGCGGCGCATTTGTTCCAACTGGTAGAGCCGGGTGACGTCCTTGGCGACGATCAGGCGATCATCGTCCCCAAACAGACTGATCTGGATCTGCAGGCGGATGTGCGGTTTGGCCGGTGAATGGATCTCCAGAGAATCCCGATAGTCCCGGGCATCAAAGTAAGCCTTGAATGCCGGTGTGCGTATCAGGTTATGGATGTACTGGCCCCGGTCCGTGTTGCGGCGAAACCCCAGCAGGTATTCCGCGGAGCCGTTCCACCATTCCATCGCGCCACTGGCGTCGGTCATGATGACGCCATCACGCATGGCATTGGTGGATTCCTGTACCCGGTTGATCTGCGCCCTCAGTCGGTCCTGGAGGCGGAGGTGGTTCTGGTGCAGTTTGTGGAGACCATCAAAGATATCGCCCCACAACCCCACGCTTTGAGGCGCCTCGCTGGTGGCACTGGGATGGCCGAGCCAGTGGTAAAGGCGTTTGGCCTGGATCAGCGTCCACCAGAGGTAGGCAATCAGACCGATGGTCAGGCCGTAGATCGGGTAGCCGAAAAAAGCGCCAGCGGCGGTGCAGATGACCAGGAAGCCGATAATCAGTCGTAAATATCGTGACCAGTTGTGTTGCATGCAACAGCCTTACGATTGGTATGGCGCGGGTGCCGGCCAATTATGCCGCTCGGGTCGAAAAACGGTAGCCAGCACCACGGACGGTTTGGATCAAGTGGTCATACTGGTCGCCCAGGGCCTTGCGTAAGCGGCGAATGTGAACGTCGACCGTGCGTTCTTCCACATAGACGTTGCCTCCCCAGACCTGATCCAGTAACTGTGAGCGAGTATATACCCGTTCCTGGTGGGTCATGAAGAATTGCAGCAATCGGTATTCCGTGGGCCCCATGTTGAGGGCGCCGTCTTCGGTGGAGACACGGTGGCCGATGGGGTCGAGGGTCAGGCCTTCGACTTCGATCGGGGTGTCGACGCCGGGGGGCGTGGCGCGGCGCAGTACGGCCTTGAGGCGCGCGACCAGTTCCCTTGGTGAAAAAGGTTTGGTGATGTAGTCGTCGGCGCCGACTTCCAGGCCCTGGATTTTGTTATCTTCCTCGACTTTAGCGGTCAGCATGATGATGGGTATATCGGCGGTGGCTTCTTCTCTCTTGAGGCGTCGGGCCAGTTCCACGCCGCTGGTGCCGGGGAGCATCCAGTCGAGCAGGACGAGGTCGGGTTGTTTGTCGACGATCAGGGCATGCGCTTCGAGGGCGTCCGATGCCTCCAGATAGTCGTAGTCAGCCATTTCGAGGGCCACGGCGATCATTTCGCGGATCGGGGCTTCGTCATCGACGATCAGGACAGTTTTTCCAGTCATGAGCATTAACCTGTATCAGACTTAGTATTGTTGCTGCTTCATTACAACGCCCCAGTGTTACAAGTATATGACACAAACTGCTTTTGAACCGGAGTTAGCATGGCTACGAGACACCTCATCCCAGACACGCCGTAAACCCATCCCTGGGGGCTCGGCATTGCCATCCCTGGCAATGCACGGTCTGGGAAGAGGTGTCTCGTAGCCATGCGCAAGCGGCGGAGTTACTTCCGCGAGGTTATTTTATTAGAAGGTCGATGACCAGCCCGGTAAACACCGCAAACCCAGCCCAGTTGTTGTTCAGGAAGGCCTTGAAACATCCCTCCCGCTCGCGGAATCGGGCCAGGTATTGTTGATAGCCGAACAGGCAGGCCATGGCCAGTACGCCGAGGTAATAGATAACGCCCAGTTCCACCTGTTGCCCCACCATCACCAGAATGATCACCACCAGGGCCTGGAGGAAGCCGATGATGGCGCGGTCGGCGTCGCCGAAGAGGATGGCGGTGGATTTGATGCCGATTTTCAGGTCGTCGTCACGGTCGACCATGGCGTAGAGGGTGTCGTAGGCCACGGTCCAGAGGACGTTGGCGGTGAACAACAGCCAGGTCAGTTGGGTGAGTTCGTTGGCCTGTGCTGCCCAGGCCATGGGGATGGCCCAGGAGAAGGCGGCGCCCAGGAACAGTTGGGGCAGGTGGGTGTAGCGCTTCATGAAGGGGTAGATGAAGGCCAGTATGACGCCGCCGAAGGAGAGGTACAGCGTCAGCGGGTTGGTGAACAGCACGACCATGAGGAAAGCCAGCAGGCAGATTCCGAGGAACAGGGCGACGGCTTCCCAGGCGTCGATGCGGCCGGAGGTCAGGGGGCGGTCTTTGGTGCGTTTGACGTGGCGGTCGACCTTGCGGTCGGCGAAGTCGTTGATGGCGCAGCCGGCGGCGCGCATCAGGAACACGCCCAGGGTAAAGATGATGAGGTTGCCGATGTCGGGCGCGCCCTCGGCGGCCAGCCACAGCGCCCAATAGGTGGGCCAGAGCAGGAGCAGGCTGCCGATGGGGCGGTCCAGGCGCAGCAGTCTGGCGTAATCCGCCAGGCGGCTCTGGATGTGGTCGGGCATGGCATTCAGCAGCATAGGGTGTGGTCCGGGTTGGTGTGTCTGGCTTGGATTCAGGCGTGAATTATAGCCAGTGGGTAGCGGGTGGTTAAAGGCCGGGTTTAGTGGCAGAACCGTGGCAGGAAGTACTCACCCACCAGCAGGGCTTTGTCGCCGCTGTAGAAACGGGAGCGTCGTGCAACCGGGGGCTGTGCCGGATGGTTGGTGTGGCAGATGCCGGTTTCGAACGGGCCCCGCTGCCAGTGGGGGTTGCTGAACAGCCAGGCGCCAAGGGGTTTGCGGCCCAGGTGGCGAAGACGTCGTCCCGCACCCTGCAGGGTGGGCAGGGGAATGATGGTGCGGGCCAGTACCCAGGGCTCGCCGTCGCCGCACAGGTGGACTTCACGAATCCAGGCAAGCTGGCGTTCCGGGATGTTCAGGGTGCCGGCTTCTTCCCGTGTTGGCAGGGCAAAGCCCTCATGGGTGACGTCCACGTGGAATGAGCGGGTGCAGCGTAACTGCAGTTCCCGCGTCAGTGATCCTTCCACCTGGAGCCAGTAACGCACCGGACCGTGTACCGTGGGGTTGCGGAGGCCGGCAGCGGCCAGGGATCGGTACCAGTCGGTGGGGGGGATGGCCAGGGCGTCTGCCCGGGCCGGTCCGGTGTGGTCGCCTGCCAGGAGGTTAAAGCCCTTTAACGGCATAAATTCCGGGAGCGTTGCGCCAGTAGCCTTTGTAGTCCATGCCAAAGCCGAACAGGAATCGGTCTTCCACTTCCAGGCCGGTGAAATCGGCTTTCAGGTCGGGGCGGGCCTTGCGGTCGTGCTGCTTGTCCACCAGTACGGCGGTCAGTACTTCCTTCGCACCATGGGCCAGGCAGTAATCGGCGATGGCGCACAGGGTGGTGCCCTCATCAAGGATATCGTCAACGATCAGGATGGTGCGGTCCTGCATGTCCGCTTCCGGGCGTAATTTCCATTCCAGGATACCGCCGGTGGTTTCCTGCCGGTAGCGGGTGGCATGGAGGTATTCCGCCTGGATCGGAAATTTCAGCAGCGGCAGCAGCTGTCCGGTCAGTATAAGCCCGCCGTTCATCACGCAGAGCAGCAGCGGGTTACTGTCTTCCAGACGGTTGGTGATGTCGCCTGCAAGAGAGCGAATGGCAACCTGTACCTGCTGTTCACTGACCAGGCAATCGGCTTCGTCCATTACCTGTTTCATTTCGGCGACGGTATCGGTCATAGCGGTCGGATCCTGTCGTAAAACGGGCGATTATACCGGAGGAGTCGGGCCAAAGGGAGGGGCAACCGGGTTGCAGTGCCATGGGTATTTGTTGCTATTGGCAGAAAAACCGCTAGGTCACTGTCCTGAGTGGCATTGGTCAATTGTGGAGGGGTGGGTATGATGGTGGCCCGATATGAGTAATGGGCAGTTGCTACAAAACTTGCGCGCATGATTGTCTGACAATTATCATTGCGCCCTGACAAAAATTGCGGAGAGAGATTATGAAAAAGTGGCAGTGTGTGGTGTGTGGCCTGATCTATGACGAAGCCGAGGGCTGGCCGGAAGACGGTATCGAGCCGGGCACCAAGTGGGAAGATGTGCCGGAAGACTGGGTATGCCCGGATTGCGGTGTTGGTAAGGAAGATTTTGAAATGATCGAGATTGGTTAACGCCAGCACTCATTACAGGTTCAATAGAGACGGAGAACAGGAATGACTACAGAAGCCCCTATCGTTATCGTGGGTACCGGTCTGTCGGGTTACTCACTGGCCAGGGAAATCCGCAAGCAGGACAAGGAAATCCCCATTGTCATGGTAACGGCCGACGACGGCTTCAGTTATTCCAAGCCGATGCTGTCTACCGGATTCACCAAGGGTAAGGAAGCCGACGAGCTGGCCCAGGCAACGTCCGAGGCGATGATTGAACAGCTCAATCTTGACCTGCGAACCTACACCACGGTCACCGGTATCGATACCGAAGCCCATGAACTGGTGATCGGCGATGAGCGTATCCGGTACAGCAAACTGGTGCTGGCCTGGGGCGCGGATGTGATCCGCCTGTCCATTGACGGTGACGGCCAGGATCGTGTGTATTCCATCAACGACCTGATGGATTACCGTGCTTTCCGCAAAGCGCTGGCGGGTAAGAAGCGCGTCGCTATCATGGGCGCGGGCCTGATTGGCAGTGAATTTGCCAACGATCTGCGTAACGGCGACTACGAAGTGGATGTCATTGCGCCTTCCGATACGCTTATGCCGGGGTTGCTGCCACAGCCGGCCGCTGAAGCGGTGAGGGAGGAGCTGGCCAGTCACGGTGTACGTTTCCACTTGGAAACCGTTGTTGACCGCATCGACCGTGACGGCGATGGCGTGAAACTGACCCTGGCCAATGGCGAGACCCTGATGGCGGATCTGGTGATTTCGGCGGTTGGCCTGCGCCCGCGGACCGATCTGGCACAGGCTGCCGGCATCGAAATCAACCGCGGGATCATGGTGAACCGTGCGCTGGAGACGTCAGCTCCGGATGTCTACGCCCTGGGAGACTGCGCGGAAGTAGACGGCCATGTATTGCTCTACGTTCTGCCGCTGATGGCTTGTGCCCGGGCGCTGGCAAAGACCTTGACCAGTGAGCGAACCGAAGTGGCCTACGGCACTATGCCCGTGCTGATCAAGACACCGTGTTGCCCCACGTCCGTCTGCCCGCCGCCATCGAATGCGGAGGGTGAATGGGAGGTTGAGCAGGACGGCACCAGCGTGAAGGCCCTGTTCAAGTCAGCGGATGGAACCGTACTGGGCTTCGCCGTCACCGGTAGTTACGCGGTGGAGAAGCAGGCACTGTCCAAGGAAGTGCCGCCGATTCACGGTTAAGCCTGTTGCGAATTTGGCTCGCTTGGGGTAGAAATCCATTCGTGAGCTAACGAATCAACAGGAGTAGGCATGCTTGAAGTAACCAGAAAGCTGGTGGATCTTCTGGATCTTTCACCAATCGGGGATGACCATTTTCAGGGCGACAGTGAAGACCTTGGTTTCCCCAACGTATTTGGTGGCCAGGTGCTGGGTCAGGGGTTGATGGCAGCCAGTCGCACGGTCGAGGGCCGGCTCCCCCATTCTCTTCATGCCTACTTCCTGCGTCCCGGTAACCACAGCATGCCGATCGACTATGAGGTTCAGCGGGTACGGGACGGCGGCAGCTTTTCGGTACGACGGGTGATTGCCCGTCAGGATGGTAAGGAAATCCTGACCGGTTCGGTATCGTTCCAGGTCGCGGAGGAAGGCTTCGAGCATCAGTTGGATATGCCCGAAGCGCCGGATCCGGAATCCCTGAAGTCGGAGCAGGAATACGGGGAAATGCTGGCGCCCCACGTTCCTGAGCGGCTAAGGGATAGCCTGACCCGTGATCGGCCGATTGAAATCCGCCCGGTGGATCCGGTTAACCCGTTCAAGCCGGAAACACGCCCGCCCCATAAGCAAAGCTGGTTCAAAACCCAGGGCCACCTGCCGGATGATCCGGTACTGCACCGTTGCTTGCTGACCTATGCCTCGGATTTCTCGTTCCTGGGGACCTCTCTGAACCCCCACGGCGTGACGTTCATGAGTAAGAATATGCAGGTGGCAAGCCTGGACCACGCCATCTGGTTCCACCGGGATTTCCGCATGGATGAGTGGCTGTTGTATGACAAGGACAGCCCGAGCGCTTCCGCTGGCCGTGGCTTCAACCGTGGTAACTTCTTCAATCAGCGGGGCGGGCTGGTGGCTTCCACCACTCAGGAAGCCCTGATCCGCAGGCGCTCCCGCCGCTAGCATTTCCGGTACCCGGATACTCCGGGCACCGTCAGCCAAGTTTGCGGCTGATGGCGGACATGGTGTGGCTCGACAGCCACACCAGCATTTCATCAATGGGCAGGGGCGGTGTCAGCCAGTAGCCCTGAATCATGTCACAGCCCATAGTCTTCAGCAGGTCTGCGGTTTCCTCATCCTCCACGCCCTCGGCCACCACTGTGTAGCCCAGGGAATGACACATGTCGATGGTGGTCTGCACGATAACCCGGTCTCCCGGCTGGGTGGTGATATCGGTGATCAGGGAGCGGTCGATCTTGATCTCGCTGGCCGGCAGTTGCTTGATGTAGGAAAGCGACGAATACCCTGAGCCAAAATCGTCAATGGACACCGGGATGCCCGCCGAGTGTAGGGAATTCAGGGCCTTCAGGGAATTGGCGGGGTCCTGCATCATGGATGTTTCGGTTACTTCCAGGGTGATGGCGCCCCGATGGCGATGGTGGTTGTTCATCAGCCGCTGTACGAAGTCCGGGAAGTCCGGCTCCCTCAGGTTGTTGGGGGAAATGTTGACCGAAACACTCAGTGGCCAGCCCCGATCCAGAAGCCGGGCACGCAGCTCCAGCGACTGCTCCAGTACCCACCGGGTGAGGGGTCTGATCAGGCCGGTTTGCTCCGCGATGGCAACGATTTCGTCCGCGGGAATGGGCGATTTGCGTCGTGGCCAGCGAATCAGTGCTTCCAGTCCCACGACAGTATGAGACGCCAGGGACAGCTTGGGCTGCAGGTGCAGGGCCAGTTCTTCGTTCTGCAGGGCCTGTCTGAGTTCCGATACCAGTGTCAGCCGGTCTGCGCTGTAGGAATCCCTTGTCGGCTGATAGTAAGCGAGCCCGCGATCGCGGGCCTCGTCCGAGTCCTGGGCAATGTGGGCCCGACGAATCAGGGAATTGGTGTCCTGGGCATGATCGGGGAAGATCGCCGTGCCGATCTGCGGATCCAGCGGAAGCTGCATGCCAAGGTAATCGATCGGCTCCCGCAGTTCCTCAAGGCCGATAACAATGGCGCGGGGAGCGGCGCTGATCTGGTCGGCATCCACCACAAAGCCGAAGGTGGCGGGCTCCAGGGAGGCCAGATAAACCGAGCGCTGGTCTGTTTCCTCGATCGCCAGTATTCCCGGAATCTCTCGTACAACACTGTGATACCGGGTCGCGGCCAGTTCAATGAGGCGATCGGTATTGCGGTGGCCCAGGGTCTTGGTGATGGACTGGAGGTTGTTCAGGTGGATCACCGCAATGGCGTATCTCCGATCCGGTACCCGGGCAATGAGGTCGTTAATCATCATTTCAAAGCAGGTGCGATTGGGCAATCCGGTCAGCGGGTTGTGGAGTGCCTGATCCATCATCCGCAGTTCCGCTGAGCGTCGTGCGGCCATGGCTCTCAGTTCCGCCTCCCGGGCGTGGAGCCTGTCTTCACGTTCGTTGTATAGGCGTTTCGCCAGGGCGATGGTCAGCAGAATGGCTTCCAAGGCCGAGCCTACCTGCATGCCGTAGGTGGTCAGCCAGTTCGTTGGCAATAATCCGTATTTGTTGGATGCGGTCAGCATGGTGCCAATGATCAGCAGTCCCCAGGCAATGGTGTAAAAACCCGCCTGCGGGTTGCGCCTTATCCACTGCAGTGGGCCAATGATGATCAGCACCAGGAACGCTGACAGAGCCAGGGCCACCGAGGACTTGATGGATGTGTTGAACTCCAGCACGAAGGTGCCAAGGATCGCCAGCAGGCTGACCCCGCTGAGAAACTGGAGCAGCAGGTCGGTTCTTGGGGCGGCTTCCCACAGGCGAAGGAACGAGCGCGCAAACAGTAGTGCAAACAGCACCGCGAACGGCACCACCATCAGCATAACCTGATTCTGCAGCCACGGGTTGTCTGGCCAGAAGACCTGGAACGTCACCCCCCGCAGGGTGGCCATCAGGAACAGGTAGCTGAATGTCGACAGCACGTAGTACAGGTAAGTGGCTTCGCGCAGTGCCAGGAAGATAAACAGGTTAAAGAATATGGTGGTGATCAGGATGCCGTAATAGAGGCTGTGTAGCCGGTCCTCAGTGGTCAGGGCATCGAACAGGGCGTTCTGTTGCCAGAGCCGGATCGGTACCTGGTGCGCACCACTGGTTTTCACCGAGAGCAGGATTTCGTACTCGACGTTGGGCTCGACGGTGTAGGGAATCAGGAAGCTGGGGTGATAGAGCGGTCTTTCCGAGAACGGCAGGTGGTCTCCGGTGACCACGGTCTGGACTATCTCTCCGTCCGCCAGCAGATAAAACCTGACATAGTCCAGTTGCGGATAGCTGATTTCCAGCACCTGATTGCCAGGGCTGCTCTCCAGCGGCATCCGATACCAGTAATTGTCAGTCACGTACCCGAAATTCGGCGTCTCTTCCGCCAGCGGCTGCCAGTCCGGCCGGTCCAGCAGTCCAGGCACGGCATCTATGTTTGCTGGCGGGGCCTTCAGGAAGGCAATCGACGGTTGTGGCAGTCGGGACGATGCCGACGGTTCCGCGTGAGCGCCGGGGGCCATGAGGATAAAGCCGCCGATCAGGGCGAAAATCAGAGCAATATGGCGCACAAAATACCAAGCTTGTTATGTTTGTTTCCTGCAGTATGGCCTCAGCCCGGTTACCGCTCAAGACCGCATGCGGGATATTTCCGGTCAGCTGTAGTTCAGGCCACAGGATTACAGGGTAGTGATCCAGTTCCGAGTCCAGGGCAGGGCTTCCATTTCCGGGTCCGTGGTTTCCAGTGCATCGATTCTCAAGGTCTCACCGACTTTGCGGGCGGCGGTTTCATACAGGGCTTCCTCCAGCAAATCGCCAGCGCCACAGAAAGTGTCGCCGTAGGAGCTGTCGCCCAGCACGATGACGCCGAACGGGCGGCCCGGCTGTTGTGGCAACTGTTCCCGCAGGGACAGGTAAAAAGGCAGAAGGTTGGGGGGGACTTCACCCTGGCCGGTGGTGGAGGTGCACACCAGCAGGGCATCGTCGTTGCTGGTAATGTCATCGAGAGCCGGATTCTCCAGCACGGTCACCGAGTGGCCCTCGGATTCCAGCCCCTTTCTGATGGCCCTTGCCGTCAACAGGGCACCGCCGTACACGCTGCCCACGAGAATTCGTATTGCTGCCATGGTTGAACCTGTTTCTGTCTGCAGCGGCCCTGAATGGCCGCCGGTCACGTTGGCGGATGATCATAGCGACTGGCCGGCGTAGTCTCAAGGTCAGGTGGCAGGACGGTTGTCGCCTTCGTCCTGACGGGGTCGTACCCGGGGGGCAATCTGATTGCGGCCAGCTTCTTTTGCGCTGTAAAGGTGAATATCCGCCTGTTTCAGCAGCTCATCAACCGAGCCGGCCTTGGCGATGGAACAGACCCCGGCACTGATGGAGACGGGCAGTCGTTGCCCGTGGAATGTAAAGTGGGAGTTTTCCACCTCAGAGCGAAGACGTTCGGCCAGTGCAAGGGCCTGCAGCAGGGAGGTGTCCGGTAGTAACAACAGGAATTCCTCGCCGCCCCAGCGGGCAGCAACGTCAGACTGGCGGATAATCCGGCGGGTAAGATCGGAGAAGGTTTTCAGTGTCTCGTCCCCGGCGTGGTGGCCATATTGGTCGTTAATGCCCTTGAACAGGTCCAGATCGATCAGCGCAATCGAGAAATGATGCCCCGATCGTTGGTAGCGGGAAAACTCGGCGGCCAACCGATGCTGCATCTCCCGACGGTTGGCGAGACTGGTCAGTTCATCGGTGCGGGCGGCGTGTTCATGGACCCGGGCCAGCGTCAACAGCTCATTTCTCACTTTCAGTCGGCTGGATTCAAGCACGAAACAGAAGATGGACTCGAAGGTCAGGGTGGCAAAGAAGCGGATCTTGAAGTCCGTGGAGTATTCGGCGCTGACCATGGGTAGCTCCGGGAACCGAAAGACCAGAATGGCAACCAGATAGCAGAATAACAGAATGGCCGTACCTGTTTTCAGATTGGTCAGGTAGAACAGCAGGGGTGGAAAGACATAGAACCATAACGGACCGGTATTGTTTTCTCCGCCGGAGGCAATGAGGTAGGCAAACAGCACGCCGACGGTGGCAATCAACCCGGTCTTTTGTATCGTCCGGTTGCCTGTATGGGCGAACCACAGCATGTTTGCCGCAAGGGGAACGGCAAAAGCCCACAAGACCATGGCGTGATCGTAGTGGCTGGCGAACCAGGCTTTGGCGCCGATGCCTGTAAGGAACAGGATGGCCATGAGAGAAAGCCAGGTCAGAATCCGGGATATCCGGATATCCTCGGTTTCTCCGACGCCCTGGTGGCTGGAAGCGGTCGAGTCTTTCATTCAGGCCTAGATTGCTGTTTTTGTATTTTGATGCTTTTTAGCAACGATTATGAGTGAACCTGACGGGAATTGGCACCATTTCCCCCGATATTTCACAATGCCTGGCATTGTCGCCTTTTGTTTCAATTTCATGGCAAAAAATTTATAGTTGCGACGCAGTGTAGACTACCCCCAGGGACGGCGTAATCTGACTGGCCGGGATGGCGCGACACGTTGCAACTCATTCAGCATCCACGAGACCTGATTTGTTATGGCCCCGAAAAGCGGATTTCTTGATACCCTTCTCACCAGTCCTACCACCGAACGATATCGCATCGGCTTCAGTTTATTTTTCCTGCTTGGCATCTGGTTGGTCGTTGGTCAGCTGAGCAGTGGCATGCCCAACAATATGCTGTTGATGGCAGCCGCCGTTATCGGTGGCTACATGGCCATCAATATTGGCGCCAACGATGTCGCCAACAACGTGGGCCCGGCGGTTGGTTCGGGTGCGCTCTCCCTGGGTGGAGCAGTATTGATTGCCGCCATATTCGAAGCCGGCGGCGCCATCATCGCCGGTGGTGACGTGGTGTCCACCATCAAGGGCGGGATTATCGCTGCTGACCGCCTGGGAGACGTCAACGCTTTCGTTTGGTTGATGACCGCTGCCCTGCTGGCGGGGGCTCTGTGGCTGAATCTGGCAACCTGGATGGGTGCGCCGGTATCCACCACCCACTCGATTGTAGGCGGCGTGCTGGGCGCGGGGATTGCCGCCGGCGGCTGGGGTATCGCTGACTGGTCGGTGATGGCGAAGATTGTTGCCAGTTGGGTGATTTCTCCGGTCATGGGCGGTGTGCTGGCGGCGCTGTTCCTGTTTGCCATCAAAAAGACCGTGCTCTATCGCGAGAACCTGATTCCGGCGGCGCGGACGTTCGTGCCGTGGCTGGTGGCCATTATGGCCTGGGCGTTTGGCACCTACCTGATGGTCAAGGGCGTCAAAAAAATCATCCAGGTGGATTTCCTGGGCGCCTCACTGGTTGGCCTGGCGGTGGCTGCAATGGTCTTCGTGATTATGCGGATCGCGGTTGGCCGTCGCGCGGCCACCATGGAAAACAGCGCCGCTGGCGTGAACACCCTGTTTACCTGGCCGCTGATTTTCGCAGCCGCTCTGCTGAGCTTCGCCCACGGCGCTAACGACGTGGCCAACGCGATTGGCCCCCTGGCCGCCATCAATGATGCCCTGTCCGCGGGTGCTGTGGTCACCGCCGCCGCCATTCCGTTGTGGGTCATGCTGGTGGGTGCGTTGGGGCTTTCAGTGGGCCTGATGCTGTTTGGCCCGCGCCTGATCAAGACCGTCGGCAGTGAAATTACCGAGCTCGACAAGACCCGGGCTTTCTGTATTGCCCTGTCCGCCGCCCTGACCGTTATCATTGCCTCCCAGCTGGGCCTGCCGGTCAGCTCCACCCACATCGCGATTGGTGGCGTGTTCGGTGTGGGCTTCCTGCGGGAATACCTCAAGTCCAACTACGCGACCCAGCTTCACAAGATCATGGAACACCATGACGAAGCCGAGCGGGAGAGCCTGCGCCCGTTCCTGGAAGACTTCCGCAATGCCTCGGTCGAGGAGATGGAGAATCTGCTCAAAGAGGCCAAGAAGAAAAAGCAGGTGCCGCTGTCCAAGGGTGAGCGCAAGCGCCTGAAGAAAATCTACCGCGAGGAAATGGTCAAGCGCTCCCACCTGACCCGCATCGTGGCGGCGTGGATCATCACCGTGCCGGCCTCCGCGCTGATGGCCGCCATGTTGTTCTTCACTCTGCGCGGCCTGCTGATGTAATGCCTGCCTCTGCCCGCTTCGCTGGTGAAGCGGGCAGAATCTTTACGGGCTGGTTGCAGTCCGCCGAATTGGCCATACTGTTTATTGTAGGTTGAGGGCTGTCCCCTGAACGTCAAACTATCCGGGAGTAAATGATGAGTTCGTCTGCCGAAAGCCGTCAGGCCCGCATGATCGATGAGCTGCGAGTGTTCATCAAGAAGGTACTGAGCGATCCGACCATTGCGGTCAAGTCCGTGGAAATCGCCCGCAAACACCGAAATGAGCCGAAGGCCAATGAGGTGATTGCCAGGGAAATCAGCGCCAACACTACGATCCGCATCCCTGAGAACTGGAGTGAGGCGGATCACATGTTCCTGGATATCCTGCACGAAGTGCTGGATGACGAAGAGGCGCTGTATTGATCTTGCCTTGGGGGGAGTGAGCGGTGCGGGGGCGGCTTCAAAAACACGCTGTGAATACGTCCCTGTACGCTCCGCTCCGCCATCCATGGCTCCGCAGGGTTTTTGAAGCCGCCCCCGCACCGCTCACAGCAAGTCTGGGTGCAATATCAGGCCTGCCGCGCATCCGGTTGATGCTGTTTCAGTACCGCATTGGCCATCTGATGCAGAATTGATATCTCGTCCTCAATACCTTCCTCTGCAGACAACTCCCGCTGCTCCGCCAGAATATCTTCCAGGATCTCCCGTGTGGTTAACGGGTTGGCCAGTACCACCCGGAATACGATACAGGGGAAATGGTAGTAACGGGCCGGCTCCAGCCGGGTCCGGGAGACAAACGCCTTGCCCCGTTCCCGCTGGGTTTTCTGGACGAACTTGGTGATGCGGTTCAGGCAGGCGTTCAGTTTTTCCGCCTGCAGTTCATCCGCCAGCGCCAGTGCCTGCTGCACTTCCTTCGGGCAGTAGCGATAGGTCAGGATGTTCAGTTCCGGTTTGGTGATCAGCTCGAAATCCGGCTGGGCGTTGATCAGGTCGGCAAAGGTCTGTGCCTTGTCGATGCCCTGGTCGATCAGGATCTCGTAGCCCTCCCGCGCGAGGATTTTCAGGCCGGAGTGGATCAGCATGGACATGCCCGGGCGTGACCCTTCCAGCGTGGTACTGCCCAGGTCCCGTGAGCCTTTACGGATGATGTACTGGGCGTGATGTTCCACGGCGCTGGCCAGGCTCGGGTCGCGGAATACCACCAGGCCTACGCCCATGGGGACGTAGAGCTGTTTGTGGGCATCGAAGGTGACGGAGTCGGCCTGTTCAATGCCGCGCAGCAGGGAACGGTAGGTGCGCGAGAACAGTGTTGGGCCGCCCCAGGCTGCGTCCACGTGGAAATGGGCGCCGAATTCCCGGGCGATGTCGGCCATGGCGTCCAACGGGTCGACGTTGCCGGTTTCGGTGGTGCCGGCAATGCCGCAGATTGCCATGATCTTGATTTTCTGTTTCTGCAGTTCCAGGCATTTGTCCCGCAGGGCGTCGGTCTGGATGCGGTTGTCGTCGTCGGTGTCCACCGGGATCAGGAAGTCCCGGCCCAGGCCGAGCACGTCGGCGGCTTTGCGCAGCGAGTAATGGCCACGACGGGACACCAGTATGGCCGCGCCTTCATAGCCGTAGTAGCGCAGGGCGCGGAACAGGCCCTCCTGATGGATGCCGCGGAAACTGCCTTCGGCCGGGAACGCGCGGTTGCGGGCGACCCAGAGGGCCGTCAGGTTGGCGACGGTGCCGCCGGAACACATGGCGCCGAGGGCAAAGCGGGGATCGTGCATCCACTTGCGGTAGAAGGCGCCGTCCTGCTCGTAGACCAGGCGATGAATCATACCCAGCACCTGCCGCTCCATGGGGGTAAACGCCTTGGAGGTTTCGGTCTTCACCAGGTTCTGGTTCAGGGCAATCATGATCTTTGACAGCGGCAGCATGAAGTAGGGCAGTGCCGAGGTCATGTGGCCGATAAAGCTGGGGGAGGCGGTATGAACGGAGTTTGCCACCAGCTTGTCCAGCAGGAACTGGGCCTGTTCGGAGACAAACACGGGTTTTTCCGGGATGGCGTAGTCCGAGAAGTTTTTCTCGACTTCGGACAGGTCCCGTTCCACGGCCACAATGTGTTCCTGCAGGAAGCCTGCGAGATTGCGGGAAATGTTCTGGTCGATCCGGCTCAGGGTGGATTCCGGTGCCTCGGGCACTGTGAATACACGGTACATTGCCTCAACCGAGGCCTGGGCGGATTTTTTCTTTCCGGTCATACGCGCGCCACACACTGTCAATCGGTGGTCATCCGCCGGCCGGTTCCGGATGCCTGGCGGATACAGTCGGACTGTTGACTCCGACACTGGAAATTCGTCTTGCCCGATATCGCCCGGGCACTCTGGCTTCCCTTCTGGCCTCTGAGTCTCTGCCTGACTCTGAGAGGGAGCGTAGTATACGGCCTGGTGAAATCTTGTGCCACACAGGCCTGAATGGGTGTTTCAGAGAATTTCCCGGTGTACGTCCAGTATGGCAGCATCTATCCGTTCCTGGATGGCTTTTTCCACCTGGTCGAGGCGCTGGGTAATCTGCTGGGTTGAGCTGCCCAGGGCGGCGATGGTCCAGGTGGCGCAGTCCAGGGCGTCCTGGTCGGCGGTTTCGGCGACGGCCAGGTCGGGTTCGCGGCCCCAGACGGCTTTCAGGGCGGTGAATGCCTTGCGCTTGGCCTTGAGGTCTTCGCAGCCATAGAGCTGGAAGTGCAGGGTGAGTACGCCCACGTGAGGGGTGATCACCGGTGTCGGGCCAGATTGGTTAAGCAGTTTTCTAAGTGCTTCAGACATAAACTTTGGGTGCAGGAACCACCGGGGGTACGCTTTCCAAAACACGCTGTGAATACATCCCTGTAAGCTCCGCTCCGCCATCCATGGCTCCGCAGGGTTTTGGAAAGCATACCCCCGGCGGTTCTCAAGCCTCTCGGGTGGCGTCGGGTTCAGTCAGGCTTTGGATGTCCTGAACATTAGAGCTTTAGCCTACTACAGGTGTTGCCCGTTTGATAATGGCCGCTGCGTCGGTGCCGGATGGTAAGTTGCCGTAGTTGAGACCGCCGCCGGATTGCAGGCGGGAGGCGCAGAAGGCGTCGGCTACCGCCGGGTCGGAGCCGCGCAGTAGCAGGCTGGCCTGCATGGCCAGGGCCAGGCGGTCGACCAGGTTGCGGGCGCGGTACTGGATGTCGCTGGTGTCTTTGAAGTCGTTTTGCAGTTGAGCAACGAAGCGATCAAAGCGGGCGTCGGTGCCTTTCGCTTCGGCGACTTCGCGGAAGAACGCGTCGAGGGTTTCCGGTTCTTTTTGCAGGGCGCGCAGGGTGTCGAGGCACTGGACGTTGCCGCTGCCTTCCCAGATGGCGTTGACCGGTGACTCCCGCAGCAGGCGGGGCATGATGCAGTCTTCCATGACGCCGCTGCCGCCGATGCATTCCATGGCTTCGTAGGCGTGATTCGGGGTGCGTTTGCAGATCCAGTATTTGCCGACCGGTGTAGCCAGTCGTGCCAGCAGGCGTTCGTGCTCCAGGTGCTGGTTGTCCAGGGCACGGGCGATGCGCAGGGTGTAAGCCATGGCCGCTTCGCTCTCCAGTGCCAGGTCTGCCAGCACGTTCTGCATCAGCGGTTGTTCGCTGAGGCGCTGGCCGAAGGCGCTGCGGTGGCGGCAGTGGTGGGTGGCCTGGGCCACGGCCTGGCGCATGCCGGCGGAGCTGCCGATCATGCAGTCGAAGCGGGTCATGGCCACCATTTCGATGATGGTGGGTACGCCGCGGCCTTCTTCGCCGACCATCCAGGCCAGGGCGCCGCGCAGTTCCGCTTCGCTGGAGGCGTTGGCGACGTTGCCCATCTTGTTCTTGAGGCGCTGGATCTGCCAGGGGTTCTTGCTGCCATCCGGGCGCCAGCGTGGCATCAGGAAGCAGGACAGTCCATTGGTTGTCTGGGCGAGTACCAGGAAGGCGTCGCACATGGGGGCGGAGACAAACCATTTGTGGCCGACCAGTTCGTAGGCCTGTCCCGGGCCTTCGGTGCCCACCGGGTAGGCCCGTGTGCTGTTGGCGCGGACGTCGCTGCCGCCCTGTTTTTCGGTCATCGCCATGCCGATGGTCACCGATTGTTTCTGGTCATCGGGCAGGTTGCGGGGGTCGTACTGGTTGGCGAGGATCCGGTCTTCCCAGAGGGCGGCCAGTTCCGGCTGCTTGCGGATGGAGGGGATGGCCGCAAAGGTCATGGTGATGGGGCAGCAGTGTGCCGCTTCCACCTGGGAGTGCATATAGTATTTGGCTGCCCGCGCAACATGGGCGCCCTGGCCGGGATGGGTCCAGGGGCTGCTGTGCAGGCCGTGCTCCATGGCAATGGACATCAACTGGTGATAAGCCGGGTGGAAGTCAACCTGATCAATGCGGTGGCCAAAGCGGTCATGGGTGTTGAATACCGGTTTGTTTTCGTTGGCGCGGAAGCCCAGTTCAATGATTTCCCGACTGCCGGCCAGTGCGCCAAAGGCCTGGAGATCGTCAGCGGCTGCGCTGCCACCTTCGCGTTCCACCGCTTCCCTGAGCGCTGTGTCCTGGTCGAACAGGTTGTAGTCTTCCAGGGCAGGGGGCTGATTGACCACGTCATGGGTCACGGCCAGATAGCGATCTTCCGGCTCGGTTGAGCCGGTGATAGGTGGTGCAGGCTGACGAGCGTTCATGTTACCTCCTGGTACCGGTCAGCCCCTGCATGCAAAAACGTAGGATGGCGTTGACCAGTGGGTCGTTGTTGTCGTTTCTTGGTTCGGCCGGGTTATCCGCCTTGGTCGGGGACAAGGGCCCTACCAGGCTTTCGGCGATAGCGCCTACCAGGCATGTACTGCTCTGGCGTGCGTCCTGCTCGGGAATGCATCCTTCTTCAATGCCTTCTCTGATGGCCTTTTCGAACAGCTCGGCGTAGGCCTGCCGGTAGGCCAGTCTCTCTTCTTCAACTTTCGGGTCGACCGGTTCGGCAATCAGTGACCAGGCCATGACCGGTCCTCGCAAGGCGCGTTCGGCAAACTGACGCAGCGCCGCTTCAAGTCGCACGGTGGCATCCCCGTGGGTGGACAGTGCTTCCGCGACCTTGTCGACTTCCCTTTGGGTTGCCAGCCGGAAAATTTCCGCAAACAGATCTTCTTTCGACTCGAAATGGCGGTAGATTGTTCCTGTTGCCACCTCTGCCAGTGCGGCAATGGTTGTGACTCTGGCGCTGCGAAAGCCGCTTTCCGCCACGCATTGGTAGGCGCAACTGACAATGCGCTGGCGAGCTTCCGCCTTACGTTTGCGCATCTTCTCCGTTTCCCGGTAGGCCATGCTGGCTCCTCTTAAGTAGTGAATCATTATTCATTTCTTGTGTCAACCAAGTAAGAGTCGGTTGTATCTTTGTTTTATTCTTTAAAATCAATCACCTGAAATTGCTTACAAAAAGTTACAAAAAAGTCGTTGCCTGTAAATGGCGTTGTCCGAAAAAGCAGATTATAAAGACGCCAAGGCATACCGCCAGGGCGGATGTTGCCGAGGCGGAGCGGCCCACCCAAGTCGGGTCAGGTGCGCTCGACGTTTTGTTTTCGTTGGTGGGGATTGAGGCCATGAGTGAATTCGACGAAAGCAACCTGGAGCAATCCGGAGGCTGGAACCGTGACAGTGAAGACAACCATTCCGTCGCTGGTCGGGCCCGGGTGCGTGCACAGTTACAGGCGGATATTGAGGCATTTCTGAACCAGGGCGGGCAAATCCAGGAAGTGGACACATTGTTCCGCTCCGATCCTTCCCGCAAGGTGGATATCGGCTTCAATAACCGATCCCTCTGATGCAACAGGCCTGCAGTCACCGGCTGTGGGCCTGTTTTTGAACGCTGTCTCAGCGTGTCTTCAGTCATTGGTCTATTCTGGGCCCTATCGTTATCAGCCGTGTGGGTAAATGGCTGATCCATAATTCCAACAAGAACCGTTACATTATGAGAGTCCTTTCGTGGCTGGCAACGGCTTTGCTGGTGATCATAGCAGCCATGGTCGTCATTGTGCTGCTACTTCCCGACGGAGGAATCGATTCCGGGCAGAGCCGGTCGGAAAGCCAACAACCGGATTCCGCGCCTGTGGATTTGGCACCGGCTCCGGACAACAACGGCCAACCGTCCCGTTGGGTGGGGCAGCGGAGCACCGTGGTGTTACCCGATACCTTGCCGGCATCGCTGAGCGGAACATCGTCCCCCGCAGGATGGGCCCAGGTTGACAGCAACGGTAACCTGATTCCGACATCGGCATTGCGTCAGCTGTTTGAGTACTACCTTTCGGCTCTGGGGGAAGAGCCCCTGCGGCAACTGGTGGCACGAATTGAACGCGAGTTGTCCGTACTGGATGAGCCGGCTCACTCCGAGGCCCTGAATATCCTGGGGAGCTACATGGATTACAAGCTGGCGTTGGGAGACCTGGAGTCATCCTATGGTCAGGACGCAGCGGACAGTCTGTTGGACGCCAGGCGCCGCATGCGGGAGATCCATGCCCTGCGGAGGACGTGGCTGGATGCCGGCACCGCCGAGGCGTTCTTTGCCCATGAAGAGGCCGTGGACCGCTTCCAGCTGGAACAGCGCCGCATTAATGGCGACGAGTCACTGACGGATGAGCAGCGGTCACGGGCCGTCGCGGCGGCTGAACAGGACTTGCCCGCCCCTTTGCGTCGTGCCCGCGAGGAAACCCGGCGTTTCGCGGAGTATGAGCAGGCGCGGCAGGAGCTCGCCGGGGATCCCGATGCCCTGAAGGCCTGGCGTGAGGACGCGTTTGGCGCCGAAATCTCGCAACGGCTGGCGGAAGTGGAGGCGCGTCAGAGGGACTGGGACCAGCGCTGGCAGGCCTATAGCCAGGAGCGTCACAAGCTGGATAGTGCCGGGCTGGCCGGCCCTGAGCGGGAAGCTGCTATTGAGGATCTGCGCAGCCGGTACTTCAGCGGGCCGGAGCGAAAACGGGCGCAGGCACTGGATTCCCAACGGTAACCCCACTGTCACACCACGTTGTTAGGTTTGCCCGGCAAGCGGTAAATGGGGCCCGACCGGAGCCTGCCCCCTGGCCGCGAGGGCGTGTATGATGAGGAAACCGAATCGACCGGATAGCCCGGTCGGTTTCAGGTTTGTGTCCTACTCGCCACCCAGGAGGTGCTTCGTGCGTTCACCAAGTCGTGTATTCCCTGCTACTCGCCTGCGTCGTAATCGAGCTGATGATTTTTCCCGCCGTTTGGTGCGGGAACATCAGCTCAGTGTTGATAACCTGATCTATCCAGTGTTCATTCTGGAGGGCGAAGGTCAGAGGGAGCCGGTGCCTTCTATGCCTGGGGTTGAACGCCTGAGTATTGATCTTCTGGTGGAGCAGGCTGCCGAGCTGGTTAAACTCGGCATTCCCGCCGTGGCGCTGTTCCCGGTAGTACCCACTGAACTCAAGAACACCTCAGGTTCCGGTGCATGGAATTCAGACGGGCTTGCCCAGCGGGCGGTCCGGGCGTTGAAGAAGGCGCACCCGGAACTGGGGGTTATCACCGATGTGGCGCTGGACCCGTTCACCACCCATGGGCAGGACGGTATTGTTGATAATGACGGTTATGTGCTCAACGACGTGACCATCGAAGCACTGGTCAATCAGGCGCTGTCCCACGCCGATGCGGGGGCGGATATTGTGGCGCCATCGGACATGATGGATGGTCGCGTGGGTGCAATCCGGGACGCCCTGGAGTCTGCAGGATATGTGAAAACCCGCATTCTGGCCTATTCTGCCAAGTACGCCTCTGCCTATTACGGTCCATTCCGGGATGCAGTCGGTTCGGCGGCCAATCTTGGCAAGGGCGACAAGGCCACCTATCAGATGGATCCGGCCAACAGCGATGAGGCACTGCAGGAAGTCTCTATGGATCTGTCGGAAGGCGCGGATATGGTGATGATCAAGCCGGGCATGCCTTACCTGGATATTGTTCATCGCGTCAAACACGAACTGCAGGTGCCGACGTTTGTGTATCAGGTCAGCGGCGAGTACGCCATGCATATGGCGGCTGCTGAAAATGGCTGGCTGGACGGCGATGCGGTGATGATGGAGAGCCTGACGGCCATGCGTCGTGCCGGGGCCGATGCCATACTGACGTATTTTGCGGTCAGGGCTGCGCGCCTCTTACGGCATTCCGGCACACAAGGCTAACGGAATAATGTCAGGTTCCGGCAAACCAGGCGCTTTGCCGGAACCCCTAAAACTGGAATGAGTGAGTCATGAGTAGTGAATCTGTAAGAGAGCGGAATGTGGTGGAGAGCGAGGTGGAAGAGCAGAGCGTTCCCGCCCCCGTTGAAGTGCCGAGTGTCGGTCAGGAGGTTGACCTGGGCGCCAGCGAGAACTTCTTTAACCGGGAGCTCAGCCAGTTACAGTTCAATTACCGGGTGCTGAAACAGGCCCTGGACACCACTCATCCCCTGATCAACCGCCTGATTTATTGCTGCATTTTCAGCAGCAACATGGACGAATTCTTTGAAATCCGGGTTGCCGGCCTTCGCCAGCAGATGAAATACGGCCGGGAAACCATCGGTTCCGATGGCATGATGCCCGAGCAGGCCCTGTCTGAAATCAGCCGCGTGGCCCATGAGTATATTCGTGAACAGTACGACATTCTCAACAACGTGCTGATTCCGGAGATGGAGCAGGAGAATATCCATTTTGTCCGGCGCCGGGAGTGGACACCGGCCCAGGCGGAATGGGTGCGCCGCTATTTTGAGGAGGAGATCCTGCCGGTGGTCAGCCCGATCGGCCTTGACCCCTCCCATCCTTTTCCGCGACTGGTCAACAAGAGCCTGAACTTCATTGTGGAACTGGACGGCAAAGACGCCTTTGGTCGCGAGACCGGCATGGCGATCGTGCCAGCGCCACGATCCCTGCCCCGGCTAGTGCGCCTGCCGGATGAGGTGTGCAATGGCGGCGAGAACCTGGTGTTCCTGTCTTCAATGATTCACGCCCACGCCGATGAGCTGTTCCCCGGTATGGAGGTCAAGGGCTGCTATCAGTTCCGTCTGACCCGCAACGCCGACCTGGAGCTGGAGGACGATCTGGAAGACCTCGCCTCGGCATTGCGTGGTGAGCTGCTCAGTCGCCGCTTTGGTGACGGCGTGCGCCTGGAGGTGGCCGACAACTGCCCGGAGGAACTGGTTCACTTTCTGTTGCAGGAATTCAAGCTCACCGAACGTGACCTCTATCAGGTTCATGGTCCGGTCAACCTGACTCGCCTGATGGCGGTAGGGGGGCTCGTGGATCGGCAGGATCTGACCTACTCCGGATTTTCGCCGTCCATTCCACGACAGATTCGCAGCAAGGAATCCATGTTCGACGCCATTCGCAAGCGTCCGATCCTGTTGTTGCACCCCTATCATAATTTCAGCCCGGTGATTGACCTGTTGCGGCAGGCGGCCAAGGACCCCCAGGTGTTGGCGATTCGTCAGACCCTGTACCGCACCGGGGCTGACTCCGAAATCGTGGAAGCGCTGGCGGATGCCGCCCGGCGTGGAAAAGAGGTCACCGCGGTGATTGAGTTGCGGGCCCGCTTCAGCGAGGCGGAAAACCTGGAACTGGCCAGTCGCCTGCAGGAAGCCGGGGTGATTGTGGTCTATGGGGTCGTTGGCTATAAAACCCACGCCAAGATGATCCTGATCGTGAGGCGGGAAGAGGGCCGGTTACGGCGCTATGTGCATCTGGGGACGGGCAACTATCACGCCGGTAATGCCCGGTTGTACACCGATTACAGCTTCATGACCTGCGATGAATCCATCGGTGATGATGTTAACAAGCTGTTCCAGCAGCTTACCGGCATGGGCAAGGCGCTGAAAATCAAGAAGCTGTTCCATGCACCGTTTACGCTGCACAGTCAGTTGCTGAGCCTGATCGACCGGGAGGCTGGCCATGGCCAGAAAGGGCGGATCATTCTGAAATTCAACGCCCTGACCGAACCCCAGTTGATCAAGGCGCTGTACCGGGCGTCTCAGGCCGGTGTGAAGATTGACCTGATCCTGCGTGGTATCTGCTGCCTGCGACCGGAGGTGCCCGGGCTGTCCGAGAATATCCGGGTACGGTCCATTATTGGCCGTTTCCTGGAGCATACCCGGGTTTATTACTTCGGCAATAATGGGCGTCCGGATGTCTATTGTTCCAGTGCTGATGGCATGGAGCGCAACCTGTTGAGCCGCGTGGAGACTGCGTTTCCCATTGAAGATCCCAGTCTGGTTGCCCGGGTGCGGGAGGATCTGGATACCTATTTGGCGGATAACTGTCAGGCCTGGGTCTTGCAGCCGGATGGCAGTTACCTACAGAATCAACCGGCGGAAGGGGAAGACCGACTGGCATCCCAGCTGGTGTTGCTGGAGCGTCTGACCGGACAATAATCAGCAGTTTGTTACGGAGAAAACATTGAAAAAGACATGGATGATTGTAGGTGGGGTGGTTCTGGTCGTTGGCGCAGTGGCTCCCTGGGGTGTGGGCTGGTTGACCGAGAAACAGTGGCAGGACGTGACCACGGAGGTTAACGCAGCGCAGCCGTTCTTCCGGCTTGAAACCCGGGATTATGAACGCGGATATCTCAGCGGTCGCTTTGAGGGCACGCTGACATTCGAGGATCCCGCCAGCAACGACGTTCACCGGATTGAGTACAAGGCGAAGGTTTCTCACGGGGTGACCGGAAGCCTGCTGGATTTCTCCCCGCTTTCCGACCTGCCGGAGGAGGCCGCCGAGCTTTTCCCGGATGAAAAGCCGCGTCTGACCCTGGAGACCCGCCTGTGGGGGACGGCCATCGCTGAACTGACGGTCCCCGCCATCTCGGTCACCAACGACGATACCGGGGAATCAATGAAGGTATCCGGAGGTTTTGGTCGGGCGGAGATCAGTGGCGACGGTTCCGGGGCTGATATCTTGATGGTGTGGCCGGGAATGGTGCTGGATACCCGGGACCTGCGGGTCACCCTGGGGGAATTCCGGCTTGAACAGACCCTGGAGTACCTGCGTGGCGAGGTATGGACAGGCGAAGGGGTGGCGACCCTGGCGTCCGTTGAGTTGGCTTCTGATGGCCAGGCGCCTCTGCGCATGGACGACTTCAGGATGGCCAGCAAGACCTGGCCTGTCGACAACGACCGCAGTGTGAATTCCGAAACCGTGGTAACCCTGGACTCAGTCACGTCGGAGGGTGACAGTTTCGGGCCTCAGCGGGTGGAGTTTGTGATGGATGGCCTGGATGTGGACAGCTGGAGTGAGCTGACCGGCGCCCTGACGGATCTTCAGGTGGCAGCCCTGGATAACCAGACCGGGTCGCCTGCTGCATTCGAGCAACAAATGGCCAGCATGAGTCGTATCAGTGGCGCTCTGCTGGATCTGGCAGCCGAGGGCTTCAGCTTCGGCTTTCCGAGCATCAGCCTGGTGACTCCGGAGGGCGAGGTTAACGGGGAGCTGATGGTCAGGCACCCGACTCTGTCGGATCAGGAGCGCTCACAGATGCTGATGGTGATGCAGCGGCTGACAGGGCAAATGCAGCTGAGCCTGCCGGTGGCGCTGGCGGAGAATCATCCTGAATTGATGATGCAGCTGGCCCCGCTGATCAAGGAGGGCATGATGACGCGCAATGGCGACCGGCTTGCGATGTCTGCAGAGCTGAAAGACCTGGCCCTGAATGTGAACGGTACGGCGATACCCTTGCCGCCGTTGTTCTGAGATGGAATCACGGTGCGCCGCCCCGGCGCACCGTGATGAGCCCCGGGCTCAGCCTGCGCTCAGACGCTGGTACTTTTCCATCAACTGACTTTCTGATTCCTGCCGTTCCGGATCCAGCGGAATACAATCCACCGGGCAGACCTGTTGGCACTGGGGCTCATCATAGTGGCCAACGCATTCGGTGCACTTGTCCGGGTCAATCACGTAGATCTCGTCACCTGGAGCGATGGCGTCGTTCGGGCATTCAGGCTCACAAACGTCGCAGTTGATGCACGCGTCGGTAATCATCAGGGCCATCGGGCGTTACCTCAGGATTGACTGAACTTCCGTTGCATCGCGGCCTCGACGGCTGGATCAACAAATTCCGAGACATCTCCGCCGAGCGATGCAATCTCGCGGATCAGGGTGGACGAAATGTAGGACAGGTGGTTCGCGGGGGTCAGGAACACGCTTTCCACTTCCGGGGCCAGCCGACGGTTCATGTCTGCCAGCTGGAATTCGTACTCGAAGTCAGACACCGCGCGCAGTCCCCTGAGGATCACGGTGGCGTTCTGTTCCCGGACAAAATCCGCCAGCAGGTTACTGAAACCGGTGACGCTCACATTCGGAATATGGGCGGTGGCTTTCCTGACCAGTTCGCAGCGCTCTTCGAGGTTCAGTAGTGGCTGCTTCTTCGGATTGTAGGCGACCGCAACGACGATCTCGTCGAACATGCGACCAGCCCGTTCAATCAGATCGGTGTGGCCATTGGTGATGGGGTCAAAGGTGCCCGGGTAAATAACTTTAGGCATGCGCTGCTCCTCGATTCAGAAGCCCATAGGATACCCGGGCACTCATTGTCTTGTCAGCCTTTGGGCTTGCCAGGCTGGTCGCCGGATCAGCGAATGAACAGCTTGTAGACCATTTTGTGGGCGGTGGTGCCGTGAGGCGCGTAGACGTATTTGCCGCTGTTGAATTTCTGCTTGCTGAAAATGGCCCGGTGATGGGACAGCGTCAGGAAGCCTTCCTTGCCGTGATAGTGCCCCATGCCGGAATCGCCAATACCGCCGAAAGGCAGGTCATCCTGAGCCACGTGCATGAGGGCGTCATTGATGCACATGCCCCCGGAGAGGGTGTTGTCCACCACCTGCTGTTGCATGGAACGGTCGTAGCCGAAGAAGTACAGCGCCAGCGGGCGCGGACGATCGTTGATGTAGTGGATCGCTTCCTCAAGGCCGCCGTAACTGACGATGGGCAGGATCGGCCCGAAGATCTCGTCCTGCATGACCTTCATCTCCGGAGTGGTCTTCAGCACCAGTGTCAGGGGCATCTTGCGGGTGCCGTCCTTGAGGTTTTCCCGTGCGGGGTTCAGCTCAATAATCTCCGCGCCTTTCTCCCGCGCGTCGTCCAGGTAATCCTGCAGCCGCTGGTATTGCCGTTCATTGATGATGGCGGTGTAGTCGTCGTTGTCCCGCAGGCTTGGGTACATGTCGGCAAAACGGGCGCGGAACTCATCCACAAACGCCTGGACGCGGTCCGCCGGGCAGAGTACATAGTCCGGCGCCACGCAGGTCTGACCGGCGTTGAATGCCTTGCCGAACGCGATCCGCTGAGCGGCGTCTTCCAGGGGAACATCGGAGGAGACAATGGCGGGGGATTTGCCGCCCAGTTCCAGGGTAACCGGGGTCAGGTTCTCTGATGCCGCGCGCATCACCAGTTTGCCGACCGAGGTGGAGCCGGTGAACAGCAGGTGATCAAAAGGACGACTGGAAAAATCCGCGGCAACGTCCGCTTCACCGGTGATCACAGATACCAGGTCCTCGGGGAACGTAGATTCAATGATTTCCTTGAACAGGGCCGATGTGTGCGGAGTGAACTCCGACATCTTGATCATGGTACGGTTACCTGCTGCCAGCGAGGCAACGAGGGGGCCAACGGCCAGATACAACGGGTAGTTCCAGGGCACAATAACGCCGACGACACCCTTGGGCTGGTAATGCACCTTGTTGCTGGCGGGCTGGAACAGTACGGATACGTGGCGTTTGGACGGTTTCATCCAGCCGCCGAGGTTCTTCAGGGTGTAGTTGATGCCCTGGATGGACGGCATGATTTCGGCAATCAGCGATTCGTCTCTGGAGCGGCAGCTGAAATCCCGGTCGATCGCGTCGGTCAGCTTGTCCTGATTGCTCAACAGCGCCCGCTTCAGCCGTTTCAGGTTTTCCTGGCGTTCGGTCGGTGATGGCATCGGGTTGTTTCTGAATGCTTTCTTCTGGTTCTCAAAGACGCGATGCGTATGCTGGATCTGCTTTTTGCTTTCGGTAAGCTGGACGACGCTGGCTCCCATGGTCTTCTCCCCTCGGGCTGCCGATGCATACCGGATGCCCTGTTGTTGTATGGTGGCGAAAAAGTGCTCAATTTGCGCTTGAGGGTATTATTAGAGTATATACTCTAGGGAGTCAAGGAAAGCCGAATGGCGGATCAGGCCATCCGCCGGTCACACAACAATAAAGCTAACTGAACCTATGAAAACCAGAGACAAGATCCTGCTCTCCAGTCTGGAGCTGTTCAACGAGAGGGGTGAACGAAACGTCACCACCAATCACATAGCCGCGCACCTGGCCATCTCCCCGGGCAACCTCTATTACCACTTCCGCAACAAGTCGGACATCATTTACGAGATCTTCCTGGAATACGAAAAGCTGGTGGATTATTACCTGGATATTCCCGAAGACCGACCGCTGACCCTGGACGACATGATGTTCTACCTTGAATCGGTGTTTGACGGGCTTTGGAGCTACCGGTTCTTCCATCGTGACCTGGAGCATCTGCTGGATGGTGATCAGCGACTGCGGCGGGACTACCGTGAATTCACCAATCGTTGCCTGGATGCCATCAGCCGGATTTTCGAGAAGATGGCGGACGCCGGCATTATTGAGCCGCAGTCGGAGGAGTTGCGGTCAGCCATGTCACTCAACGTCTGGCTGGTGATTACCAACTGGATGGCGTTCCTGAAAACCGCCCACGCCAGTGAAGAGTCTGCCAATCTCTCCCTGACCGAGCTCAAACAGGGCATTTACCAGGTGCTGACGCTGGAGGTTCCCTATCTCACGCCCGCCTACCGGGACCGGGTAATGGCGCTGCGGGAGCGTTATCGTCCGCAGTTGCCGGAAGCCCGTGATGGTGAGTCATCGGTTGGCAGTGTGGGCTACCGCACGGCTTGATCATTTTTTAGTCGATTTGCGGAACTTTCGGGTAACGCCTGTGTCTTACTACTGACGCTGGGGATCCGGACATCCCTGGCGTTACCCTGAGTGAGTTCTCAGGTTTTAGCACGTCGCAAACCCTGACGTTTCACCGGCCTGTCTGATGGCAGGCCGGTTTTTTCTGTCGCAATCCTTTGTCTCCGCCCCCTTGCCAGCGCTTTTCAAATCCAATACCATCGCTGATGTTACCGGTAACATATGCCGGCACAATAACAATCAGGAGATCCCAGTATGTTCCCCACAAGACTCGCGGCTGGTGTTCTGACAGCCACGCTTGCATTCAATGCCTTTGCCGCCGATTTCACCTTAAAGTTCCAGTCTTCGGACCCCTCCGGCGTCAAAAACTTCAAGATTCAGCAGGACTGGGCCGACCGCGTGGAAGCAATGACCGGTGGCCGCGTCGAAATTGATCTGCTGCCGGTGGGCAGCGTTGTCAGTCACACGGAAACCCTCGGCGCCATGAAGATGGGCGTATTGGACGGTCATATTTCCGTCACAGGCTATTTCTCCGGTAAGGATCCCGCGTTCGGTTTGATTGGCAACACTGTGGGCGCCTGGTCCAGTCCTGACCAGTTGATCGATTACATCAACCATGGCGGCGGCTATGAGCTGATGAACGAACTCTACAAGCCATACGGAGTGAAGTTTGTTGGCGGCGGTGGCACGGGCGTTGAGTCGTTCGTGTCGAAAAAGCCCCTCGATGGCGTGGAGGATCTCAAGGGACTGAAAATGCGTGCGCCGGAAGGGCTGGTGCAATCCGTCTTTGCCGCCGCCGGAGCGTCTCCGGTTAACCTGCCCGGATCCGAAGTCTATACCGCCTTGAGCAAGGGCGTGATTGACGCAGCGGATTACACGGTATTCTCCACCAACCACGAGGCTGGCCTGAACGAGATTGCGCCGCACCCGGTCAATCCCGGTTTCCACTCGCTGCCGCTGCTTGAAATCGCCATGGGGCTCAAGGAATGGGAAAAGCTGCCGGAGGATATCCAGACCATCATGACGGTATCCGCCAGAGACTTTGCCCAGGACATCAGCACCCAGCTGGCGATGGCCGATCGTGAAGCCATCAATGAGGCCCGCGCCAATCCGGACATTACCATCCATGACTGGTCCGCGGAGGAGCGTCGCAAGTTCCGCACCATCGCCCGTGACCAATGGAAGGCCTATGCCGAACAGTCCCCCAATGCCGGGAAAGTGTACCAGTCGGTCACTGAATACCTGGAATCCCAGGGCCTCCTCTAAGTAGCAGGTTCCCTCGATATCAGCCTCCGGGCGCCCTGGCGGGCCCGGAGCGAGGAGTTCGTTATGTCTGTTGAAAACGACGCGTGCGGTCAGGGGCCGGATCCCGATCGTGATTTTGTCCTGCCTGAAAAGGATGAGGACGTTGGGTTCACCTGGCTGGACAGGGCTATCGTCTGGCTGGGCAAGAAGTTGAGTCTGGTATTTGCGGCGATCGTGCTGGTGTCTTTCTACGAGATTATCCGCCGTTATGTGTTTGATGCCCCGACGCTCTGGGTGCACGAAACGGTGACCTTTGCCGGCGCCACACTCTTTGTTATTGGTGGCCTCTATGCTCTGGCCACTGATCGGCATGTGCGTATCGTGCTGATCTATGACGCGGTTTCGCACCGTGCCCAGCGCTGGCTGCGGGTGGTTCATCATCTGTTGGGGCTGGTTTTTTGCGGGCTGTTGCTATCCGCTAGCTGGTCAATGGCCACAGAGGCCGTGCTGGCGCCATGGGGCGACTGGCGTCTCGAAACTTCCGGCTCGGCCTGGAACCCGCCATTCCCTGCGCTCCTGAAAGTGATCATCCTGGTCGCTGTTGCCGTCATGACCTTGCAGTTCCTGTTGCACCTGGTGCGTGACCTGCGCGGCAAGGGAGGTGCGTGATGTTTGAACTGGCTTCCCTCGGTATCGGTTATGGCAGCCTGTTGATGCTGGTCATGCTGATAGTCCTGTTGCTTACGGGTATGCAACTGGCATTCGCCACCGGTTTGGTTGCCCTGGTGTTTGCCTTGGGCTGGTTTGGTCCGGACGCCTTGCCCATCGTCAGCAGCCGGCTATACAGCTTTATCGGCAACTATGTATTCCTGGCGGTGCCCATGTTTGTGTTGATGGCGTCACTGCTGGATCATTCCGGCATCGCCCGCGACCTGTTCGACGCCATGGCCCGCCTGGGTCGCAAACTGCGGGGCGGTGTCGCGATACAGACCCTGGTGGTGGCGGTGATCCTGGCCTCCATGTCGGGCGTTATTGGTGGTGAGACGGTGCTACTGGGCATTCTGGCGCTGCCGCAGATGCTGCGCCTGGGTTACGACCGCAAGCTGGCCATTGGCACCACCTGTGCCGGTGGGGCGCTCGGCACCATGCTGCCGCCCAGTATTGTGCTGATCATCTACGGGCTGACGGCCAACGTTTCCATTGGTGATCTGTTCAAGGGGGCGTTCGCGCCTGCGCTGCTACTGGCGCTGTTGTACATGGGATACGTTCTGATTCGGGTCTGGCTGAAGCCGGAGATGGCGCCGCTGCCTTCCGATCAGGACGCGCCCGAGACCCCGGCGCCGAATTTCTTCAAGGCGTTGCTGTTTCCGATTCTCTCGGTCGTGGTGGTGCTGGGCAGTATCTATGGCGGTGTGGCCTCGGTCACAGAGGCGTCGGCCCTGGGTGTCATGGGGATTGCCATCAGCACCTGGATTCGCGGTGAGCTGTCCCTTGCCATGGTGCGCAAGGCCACCATCAGCACACTGCGGGTGTGCGGCATGATCATCTGGATCGGGATTGGTGCAACCGCGCTGGTCGGCGTCTACAACCTGATGGGTGGTATCGATTTCGTCCGCGACATGGTCTTCGCCGTCAGCGGCGGACATGGCCTGGGCACCATCCTGTTCATGATGTTGATTCTGCTCATTCTTGGCATGTTTCTGGACTGGGTCGGCGTTGCGTTGCTGACCATGCCGATCTTTGTGCCCATCGTGACGGAGCTGGGGTACAGTCCGATCTGGTTCGGGGTGGTGTTCTGTATGAACATGCAGGTGTCCTTCCTGTCGCCTCCGTTTGGCCCGGCGGCTTTCTATCTCAAGACGGTGACGCCGAAGGACATTTCCCTGGGTGAGATATTCCGTGCACTGCTGCCGTTCATCGCGCTTCAGGTCGTGGCCCTCGGCCTGCTGATTGCGTTCCCCCAGCTGGCGCTATGGTGGCAGTGATATGAATGCACCAAAAATCATTGTCATGGGGGTGTCCGGATGCGGCAAGAGTCTCACCGGCGCCATGCTTGCCAGCGAACTGGGGGTTCCGTTTTACGATGCGGACGATTACCACAGCCGCGCCAATGTTGAAAAAATGGCCGCCGGCATCCCGTTGACCGACGAGGATCGCCGGGGCTGGCTGGATGACCTCGCGGCGCTGATCAGGCAGGAAGGGGGCGGCCTGGTGTTGGCCTGTTCGGCGCTGAAGCGCGGTTACCGTGAGCGTTTGCGAGGCGGAAATCCGTCGGCCCGTTTCGTCTACCTCAGAGGTGACTTCGAAACCATCTGGGCGCGGCATTCCCGGCGAACGGATCATTACTTCAATGGGCGCGCCATGCTGGAGAGTCAGTTTCGGTTACTGGAAGAGCCGGCTGCTGACGAGGATGCCATTGCCGTGGATGTTTCTGGCACGCCAGGGCGGGTTATCAGCGAGTGCCTCACCAGGCTTGGTCTGCGGGGCGGGGGGTGCCGGAACTGATTCCGGAGTCTGATCACAGGTATGATAGGCAGCTTTCACTGTTGTTGGAGTGGTAGATGGTAAAGAACAGGCGCCCCACATTGCAGGATATCGCCGACCGGGTCGGAGCCACCAAGATGACCGTCAGCCGGTGCCTGCGGGGCGGAGACAATGTCTCCGAACCCATGCGGGAGCGTATCTTTGCCGAGGCCGAAGCGCTGGGCTATATCCCCAATCGCGCTCCGGACCTGCTATCCAAGTCCACCAGCCATGCGATCGGTGTGCTGTTGCCGTCACTGACCAACCAGGTCTTTGCGGATGTCATCAAGGGGGTGGAATCGGTCACCGAGCCGGCAGGGTATCACCTGATGCTCGCCCACTACGGATACAGCCCCGAGATCGAGGAGCGCAGCCTGTCCTTGTTGCTGTCCTACAACGTGGATGGCGTGATTCTCTCGGAGAGCCAGCATACCCCTCGCACGCTGAGGATGCTGGAAACCGCAGGGGTGCCAACGGTCGAGATCATGGATACCCATTCGGAACCGTTTCATCAGGCGGTCGGCTTCGATAACGTCATTGCCGCCTATGACATGGTGCGGGAAATGATCCGGCTGGGCTGCAAGCGGGTGGTCTATCTGGCGGTCCGGCTGGATGCCCGGACTCTCCAGCGCCAGGAGGGATACAATCGGGCGATGGAGGAAGAGGGGCTGATGCCGGTAACGCTGCGCAGTGAGCAGCGGTCATCATACAGTGTCGGGGCTACGCTGATGGCGCGGATACTGGCGGAGAATCCGCACACCGACGGCATCTTCTGCACCAACGACGACGTTGCCATTGGTGCGTTCTTCGAATGCCAGCGGCGTGGCATTGCCGTGCCGGGCCAGATCGCTATTGCCGGGTTCCATGGTCATGATGTTGGCCGCGTCATGGAGCCGCCTCTGGCAAGTGTGATCACTCCCCGGGAGGCGGTCGGGCAGAGGGCGGCCGAAGAGCTGGTTGCCCGCCTCGGTGGCGCGGCAATCAGCGACCGGCGTATCGATCTGGGGTACCGGATCGAGCGGGGAGGGACCCTCTGACAGCGAGTCGTTCAGCTCTCGATTTCATCCGCGAGGTCGTCACTGGCTGCTTCCAGCCAGGCCGTCAGGGCGTCGCGGCACTCATCCACTCCGCGCTTTGATGTTGCCGAAAACATAATCAGGTGCTCCACGCACTGGAATGTCTTCAGCCGGCGGGCGATGTCCAGCATTGCCGTCTTGGCCTGGCCGAACTTCAGCTTGTCCGCCTTGGTGGCAAGAATCATCAGTGGAAGGTTGTTATGTTCACACCATTCCACCATCATCTGGTCGAAATCGGTCAGCGGATGACGAATGTCCATGACCAGGATCAGGCCCCGCAGGCAGCGTCGATCATTAAGATAGTGCCCGAGGTGTTTTTGCCAGTCGTCCTTCATGTCCCGGGAGACCTTGGCATAACCATAACCTGGCAGATCCACCAGGCGGCAGTTTTCGCGATTCAGCGTGAAAAAGTTGATCAGGCGGGTGCGGCCGGGTGTCTTGCTGGTGCGCGCCAGCTTGCCATTGGCGGTGATGGAGTTAATGGCGCTGGATTTGCCGGCGTTGGAGCGTCCCGCGAACGCGACCTCCGCACCGGAGTCCAGTGGGCACTCTTCCAGCCGCGAGGCGCTGATCAGGAATCGGGCGCTGTTGAATGAGATCGATTTTTGAGTCAGATCAGATGACACGGTGGTTGGGTTTCCTATTGGATTTCAGTTATCAGGGATTAATGTATAATGCTACACCAATTCCGGGCAGCACGCTGAGCGTTGCTGCTGAACAGCCCCGGTTTTGTGCCTGTCTGGGCCAGTGCCTGCCGGCTGCATAACGAAGAATACTTTGGATGAGAGAAGCGGAGCGAGCATGAAAAAACTGATCGCAGGAGTTGTTCTCGGTGTTGGCCTCACAGCGATGGCACACGGGGCTGGAGATCCTGAAGCAGGCAAGGAAAACGCAGCCGTCTGTGCCGGTTGTCACGGGGAAGGTGGCGCCAAGCCGGTGATGGCTGTGTACCCGAAGCTGTCCGGGTTGGGTGAAAAATACCTGTACCAGCAGCTGTCGGCCATCAAGAGTGGCGATCGTCAGATCGCAGAAATGACCGGGCTGCTGGACAATATGTCCGACGAGGATCTGCAGGATCTGGCCGCCTACTTCAACGCCCAGGACATGGTGGTTAATCAGGCCGATCCGGAGCTCATTGACCAGGGGCAGGCGTTGTATCGCGGTGGTAACCTGGCGTCTGGCGTTCCGGCCTGTTCCGGTTGCCACAACCCCCAGGGCAAGGGCAACGAGCCTGCGGGCTTTCCGCGCCTGGGCGGCCAGACGGCGGCTTACGTTGAAAAGCAGCTGAAAGCCTACCGGGATGGGGAGCGTAACGGTACTTCAAATGCGTCCATCATGATGGACGTTGCCGCCAAGCTGACCGATTCCGAGATCGAGGCCGTGGCCAACTATATTTCCGGCCTGAACTGATCTGCCTTCCCGGCACAAAAAACCCCGCCTGGTGCGGGGTTTTTTGTGCCTTTCCTGTCTTTAATTCCCTGGCGGTGGAACTTTTCGCGCACGCTGGGTCATAATCAGTTCCTGAATGAATCTACAGAACCGGAGACAGTCGATGTTGAGAAGTCTGAGTACTGCAGTCACCTTTCTTGCGGCCTTTGCCATTGCGGGCCAGGTTAGCGCGGTCGAGTGGCAGGAGGGCACCCACTATCGGGAGCTGAGTTCTCCGGTCCGTACTGACAGTAGCGAGAGCATCGAAGTGGCGGAAGTGTTCTGGTACGGCTGTCCCCATTGCTACGCCTTCAAGCCGTTGGTAGAAAGGTGGGCGGAAAATCGTCCGGATGACGTCGACTATGTTCAGCTTCCGGCTGCCCTGGGCAAATCCTGGGTGCCCCATGCCAAGGCTTTTTACGCTCTGGAAGCGATGGGTGAGCTGGATAAAGTGCATGATGCCCTGTTCGACGCGCTGGCAGGGGAGCGGCGCCCTCTGAACTCTGGTGAGGCTTTGGCGGAATTTGTTAGCCGATACGACGTGGACGGTGAGCAGTTCCTCAAGAATTACAACAGCTTCGGGGTGAATGCGAGAATGCAGAAAGCCCAGTCGAAAATCCGTGGTGCACGCATCACCGGCACACCGACTATGCTTGTAAATGGCAAGTATACGGTCAGCGCGTCCATGGCCGGTGGTCATGAGGCGGTTCTTGAGGTTGTGAACTACCTGATCGCAAAAGAGCGCGACGGCTCCGCAGACTAAGCAGAACCTATCTCGGGGCTTTGGGAGAATGTGCCACAGTCGGGTGAGCTCGTAGCATGTACAGACATTTTCGCAGGCAGCTGGGCGGGCTGCTTCGGTCAAGCGGGGAGCCCCGGGGCAGTTGTTCCGGCAGTGAGCACGTGCCGGAGTTTGAACCACACCGGCACATCCGGCTGCTGACCTTCAATATCCAGGTGGGGATCAACACCTCCTCTTACCGGCACTATCTCACTCGCAGCTGGCAGCATTTCCTGCCTCATCGCAACCGTATCGAAAACCTGGACCGCATTGCCAGCCTGCTGCGTAATTACGACGTGATTGCGCTACAGGAATGCGATGGAGGCAGTCTGAGGAGTGCCTACATCAATCAGGTCCAGTACCTGGCGGAAGCGGCAGGAATCCCCTATTGGTATCAGCAGCTGAACCGGAATCTGGGGCAGATAGCCCAGCATAGTAACGGCCTGCTCAGCCGGTACCGGCCGCTGGATGTGACGGAGCACAAGTTGCCTGGCCTGATTCCCGGTCGCGGCGCCATTATTGCCCGCTACGGCTCTGAAGACGATCCGCTGGTACTGGTAATGATGCACCTGTCGCTGAGCCGGGCGGGTCAGCAGCGGCAGTTAGGGTACATTCGGGAGTTGATCGGTGATTATCAGCATGTGGTCTTGATGGGGGATATGAATAATCATGCGGAGGAGTTGCTGACCCAGACGCCGCTTAAAGAAACTGACCTGATTCCATTGCCGGATACCGCCCACAGTTTCCCGAGCTGGCGACCGGAAAAGGCTCTGGATCATATTCTGGTGAGCCCCAGCCTGGAAATCCGTCGTTCCGAGGTGGTCAGCTATCCGATGTCGGATCACCTGCCAATTGCCATGGATGTGGCGTTGCCGAAAGGCTATCTGGAAACCTTCTGAGGCAATCTTCAGGCAATAAAAAACCCGGCGCGTGGCCGGGTTTTTTGTCGGTCACCAGATCAATTACTTGATCTTGGCTTCCTTGTACTCAACGTGCTTGCGGACAACCGGATCGTACTTCTTGATCGCGATCTTTTCCGGAGTGTTACGCTTGTTCTTGTTGGTCGTATAGAAATGACCAGTACCTGCTGATGAAACCAGCTTGATTTTCTCGCGCATGATGCGGCTCCTTAAAATTTCTCGCCGCGGGCACGAAGATCGGCCAGCACAGCGTCAATGCCTTTTTTGTCGATGATGCGCATGCCCTTGGTGGAAACGCGCAGCTTCACGAAACGCTTCTCTGATTCAACCCAGAAGCGGTGGTTCTGCAGATTCGGCAGAAAACGACGACGAGTGTGGTTCATCGCGTGGGATACGTTGTTACCGGTGACCGGACGCTTACCGGTAACCTGACAAACTCTGGACATACTTGCCTCCGACCTGAGCAATGGTCTTAATATACGAATTCGTTTAATCGCGCTTCTGGTTGTCGCTGCTTGCGCCACGAATAGCAAGCTGCTCGCCAGACGCCGCCAGAAAGGGACGCTTTTATACCAGAACTGGCCCCCCAACGCAAAAAATTGTTGGGAATTTGGCCAGTTTTTTGTATCTGGCCCGGGCTGGCTTACATCAGTCCCCGTTCAGCCAGGGATATTACCTCACCGTGGCCCACAACCATATGGTCAAGAACCCTGATATCCACCAGGCCAAGGGCCTCTTTGAGGCGTCCGGTCAGGGCAATGTCTGCCTGACTGGGCTCGGCAACACCGGATGGATGATTGTGAGCAAAAATGACTGCCGCAGCATTATACTCCAAAGCCTGCCGGACTACCTCCCTGGGATAAACCGCGGCACCGTCAATGGTGCCGCGAAACAGTTCCCGGTATTGGATTACTCGGTGCCGGTTGTCCAGAAACAGGCCGGCAAACACCTCATGGGGATAGGTGCCCAGGCGACTGCACAGGAACCGCCGGGTGTCCGCAGGAGAGCGCAGGGGGTCTCCCTGCCTTAGAGGTTCATCCATCACTCTTTGCGCCATTTCCATGGCCGCCTGCACCTGGGCGTATTTGGCCGTGCCCAGCCCCCTGACCTCGCAAAACTGGCGCCGGGAGGCTGTCATCAGGCCGCGGAGACCGCCAAAGGTGTCAATGAGGTGCCGCGCCAATTCCATGACCGGCATGCCGGCGGTGCCGGTGCGAAGAAATATGGCCAGTAGTTCGGCATCGGAGAGGCTGTCGGGCCCATGGGCCAGCAGTCGTTCCCGCGGGCGTTCGTCCGCCGGCCAGGGGTGAGTTGTCATGATTGCGTCCTTGCTGTTTATAAATGATGGCTTGAAACCCGTGGCGGCGCTCCCTGCGCAGGCCACTGAAATCCGACCGGAAGTCTAGCACGGGATGCAGGCTGCCGGGAGGCGTCTGCCGTGCTATCTTATAGGCCTTTTATTTTTGCCGGATACGGAGCAAGTATGGCCGCGAAACGAATTCTGCTGGGGATCACCGGTGGTATTGCCGCCTACAAGAGTGCAGAGCTGGTGCGGTTGTTGAAAAAGGAAGGGCATCAGGTGCGTGTGGTGATGACCCGGGGCGCAGAGGCTTTTGTCACGCCGATGACCTTCCAGGCGCTCAGCGGCGAGCCAGTGCGTACGTCTCTGCTGGACCCGGAGGCGGAGCAGGGGATGGGGCACATTGAGCTGGCCAAATGGGCGGATCAGGTGGTCATTGCCCCGGCGACCGCCGACTTTATCGCCCGCCTGGCCCAGGGTATGGCGGATGACCTGCTGACCACGCTGTGCTGCGCCACCGAAGCGCCAATCGTCGTGGCGCCTGCGATGAATCAGGCTATGTGGAATAATCACCGGACCCAACGGAACATTGGCTTGCTGGAATCGGATCCGCAAGTCACCCTCTGGGGGCCGGACCAGGGATCTCAGGCCTGCGGGGATACCGGGCCCGGTCGTATGCTGGAGCCCCTGGATTTATTTGAGCGCATTACCGCGGTCTGCAGCGGGCCACTGTCGGGTAAACGGGTCGTTATTACCGCAGGTCCGACCCGAGAGCCCATCGATCCGATCCGCTACATCAGTAACCACAGTTCCGGGAAAATGGGCTATGCCCTCGCCGCCGCAGCCAGGGACGCCGGTGCTCAGGTGGTGCTGGTCAGTGGTCCGGTATCCATCGCCGCACCCGCAGGTGTGGAAGTGCGCCCGGTGATCACGGCGGATGATATGCTGGCCGCCTCCGCACAGGCGGTGGACGAAGGCTGTGATGTGTTTATCGCCACCGCCGCGGTGGCGGATTACCGGCCGGATACCTGCGCCAGTGACAAGATCAAGAAAACCCGCGAGGACATGTCTCTGGCGCTGGTGCGCAATCCCGATACCCTGGCTACCATTGCGGCCCGTGCCGATGCCCCGTTCACCGTTGGCTTTGCGGCGGAAACCAGTGATGTTGAGCGTTATGCCAGGGACAAAATGCAGCGCAAGAAACTGGACATGATCGTGGCCAACGATGTGTCAGTGCCCGGGCTCGGGTTTAACAGCGACAGCAACGCCGTGACCGTATTCTGGCCTGCCGGTCAGCAGGCCATCGGGCCGGAAAGCAAAACCGGTATCGCCCGCCAGCTGGTAGGGCTGATTGCCGACCAGATCCATTGACAGAACTTCTCACAGGACACTCCATGACGCGACAAACTTTCCAGGTCCGGATTCTGGACCCTCGCATCGGCGATACCATTGCATTCCCGGAATACGCCACCTCGGGATCGGCCGGTCTTGACCTGAGGGCTTGCCTGGACGAGCCGTTGACACTGAAGCCGGGAGACACCCAATTGATCCGGACCGGGTTGTCCATTCATATAGCGGACCCGTCCCTGGCGGCAATGATCCTGCCCCGCAGTGGTCTGGGGCATAAGCACGGCATTGTGCTGGGTAACCTGGTGGGGCTGATTGACTCCGACTACCAGGGAGAGCTGATGGTGTCCTGCTGGAACCGGGGGCAGGACGAGTTTACCGTTGATGTGGGAGAACGCCTGGCCCAGCTGGTGCTGGTGCCGGTCGTGCAGGCGGATTTTGAAGTGGTGGAATCGTTCGATGCCAGTGCTCGTGGCGCCGGTGGCTTTGGTTCGACCGGTACCCGCTGAGCCGATAACAGTCTGTAAACGCGGAGACATTGCCGGAGGTCTATACTTGGGTAACTCATTGCCCCGGGCGAAAAAACTATAGGTACAGGATGGACTATGAAGCTGGGTAAGAAGAAACAGCCGGACGAGACCGTTGCGGAGGCACAGGACGGCAAGCCGGAGCGGAAGCGTGGGGGATCCAGGGGGCACCGGCTGAAGCGCCTGAGTGCCGTGGCCGGTACCCAGGCAGCGGTTGTGGCGCTGGCCGGGATGCTGGCGGTTGCCCTGGTTTACCTGCTGGTGTTTGAACCGACTGAATCCCGTCGCGCCGACCTGCAGGCAAATCTTGAAGTTGATGCCGCGACCAATCGCCTGAATCAGCACCTGGCCACTTTGCAGTCGGCGGTTGATGGCATTGTGGCGCAGCGTCATGTCCGTGAGGCCCTGGCGACCGGCTCCGGCCTGGAATCCGTGGCTGCGGAACTTGGTAATGTTCTGCCCGGCGTTCAGGCCGTGCACCTGTTCCCCTATGGTGACATTCCCCGCAGTGCCGGAGGCGATGAAACCCTCGGGTTTGCCGGCCTGGACCTGGCACGACAGGCCGAATCCGGACGTTCTTTGCACCCCAACGCCTTCCCGCGGAATGGTCAGTGGTATTTCCAGATGGCGGCCTCTGTCCGCAATCCGGCCAGCCGCGCCATGGCGGGCAGCATGCTGGTGGTCTTTGACGCCTCCAGCCTGCAGCCGTTGTTGGCGGTGAACAACCGTGAGTTGGGCGGTCAACTGGCGTTGGTGCAGAGTGTCAATGGTTCCGCCCGGGTCGTGGCCAGTAACGGCACCGGCAATGGCGATGCAGAGGAGCGGGCGCTGTCCGCTCCGGACTGGTCTCTCCGTTATCAGCCGGCATCGACGCCCACGCCGGTGTTGAATACGGTTCTCGCCATCATTCTGATTCTGGCGCCGACTTTGGTGGCCGCGATTGTGGTTTGGGTCTTACTGGGCGGCGCCCAGCGCAGCATTCGCCAGGATGTGTCCGTACTGACCCAGTGGGCCCACAAGGTGTTTGGTGGCGAGCGGGTGAAGTTGCCGGCGTTAAAATGGGATCTGGTGGCGTCCACCGGTGAGGTCCTTCACCGCCTGTCCCAGGTCGTGGACAGGCGCGTTCTCAAGGCCGCCGAGTCTGCGCGCCCGAAGGCTCCGGCAGGTAAAGCGGCCGCTGCAGAGGAGCCGCTGTTCCAGGAAAAGGACATGCTGGATATCGACATGCTGGATGGCGATGAGGACGTCCTGGGCTTTGGCGGCGGAGCGATGGATGAAAGTGAGGCAGACTCAGAAAACGCTCCGTCGGTTGAGGAAGTGGCGTTGCCACAGGTGGATGTGCCGGCGGGCATCTTCCGGGCTTACGATATCCGCGGCATTGTAGGCGAGACACTGTCTCCGGAGATCGTGAATGTCATTGGCCGGGCCATCGGCAGCGAGGCGGCCGAGCGCGGCATCGACACTCTCTGTATCGGCTATGATGGCCGGCATTCCAGCCCGGATCTGGCGGATGCTCTCGCCCGGGGTATTATGGCCACCGGCTGCGACGTGATACACGTTGGCGCCGTGCCAACGCCGGTTCTGTACTTCGCCACCCATCACCTGAAGACCGGGTCGGGCGTCATGGTGACCGGTAGCCACAACCCGGCTAACTACAACGGCCTGAAGATCATGCTTGGCGGTGAAACCCTGTCCGGCGATGGTATCCAGAAGCTGCTTCAGCGTATCCAGACCGGAGACCTGAACAGCGGCCAGGGTGCGCAATCATCGGAGGACGTGCGTCGGGCTTACCTGGATCGCATCGTTGGGGATATCGCTGTGGCGGCGCCCCTGAAGGTGGTGCTGGACGCGGGCAACGGCATAGCCGGTGAACTGGCGCCGATGCTGGTGGAAGAGCTGGGCTGCGAGGTGATCCCCCTCTATTGCGACGTGGATGGTGACTTCCCCAACCACCACCCGGATCCGGGGAAGCCCGACAACCTGGTGGATCTGATTGCGCGGGTGAAGGCGGAGAGTGCGGATATTGGCCTGGCCTTCGATGGCGACGGGGATCGCCTTGGCGTGGTCACCAACAGCGGCAAGATTATCTGGCCGGATCGCCTGCTGATGCTGTTTGCCAGGGATGTGGTTTCCCGTAATCCCGGCGCCGATGTGTTGTACGATGTAAAGTGCAGTCGGCGCTTGGCCGGGGTGATCTCGGATGCGGGCGGTCGCCCCATCATGTGGAAAACCGGCCACTCCCTGATGAAGGCCAAGATGAAGGAAACCGGAGCGCTGCTCGCCGGAGAAATGAGCGGGCACATATTCTTTGGCGAACGTTGGTACGGCTTTGATGATGGGCTCTATTCGGCTGCGCGCCTGCTGGAGATCCTGGGCGTTGAGGATCGCCACAGTGATGAGGTGTTCGAGGACTTCCCGGAAGATATCAGCACCCCGGAACTGAATGTCGAGGTTACCGAAGACAGCAAATTCCAGTTGGTGGAGCGTCTGTCCAGCGAGGGTAGTTTCGGTGATGGGAGCATCAGTACCATTGACGGTATCCGGGTGGATTACGCCGATGGCTGGGGTCTGTGCCGTGCCTCCAACACGACACCGGTTCTGGTGCTTCGATTTGAGGCGGAAACCGACGAGGCGCTGGAACGCATCAAAGGCGTGTTCCGTGACCAGCTACAGAAAGTGGCCCCCGACCTCGTCGCAGACTTTTAATTGACAGATTATTAAGGCAAAAGCATGGCTCTGGATCGTGAAACAGCAATGCAGGTGGCATCCGTTCTGAGTAAGGGCTTGCCCTATATTCAGCGGTTTACCGGTAAGACCGTGGTGATCAAGTACGGCGGCAACGCCATGGAGAACGAGGATCTGAAGAGCAGCTTCGCCCGGGATGTGGTGCTGATGAAGCTGGTGGGTATCAATCCGATCGTGGTTCACGGTGGTGGGCCGCAGATTGGCGGTTTGTTGGAGCGCCTGAACATCCAGTCCCGCTTCGTCAACGGCATGCGGGTGACCGACAGTGAAACCATGGACGTTGTCGAGATGGTTCTGGGCGGCCAGGTCAACAAGGAAATCGTCTCGCTGATCAACGCCCATGGAGGTACCGCCGTGGGTCTGACCGGCAAGGATGCCAACCTGATCCGGGCGCGGAAACTGGAAGTGGTCAATCGCTCCGCCGAGCTGGAACGCCCGGAAATTATTGATATCGGCCACGTCGGAGAAGTTGACAGCGTTAATGTCGAGGTTATCGAAATGCTGACCCGCAGTAACGTGATACCGGTGATCGCGCCGATCGGCGTGGGGCCTGATGGCGCATCCTACAACATCAACGCCGATCTGGTGGCCGGCAAGGTGGCAGAGGCCATGAAGGCCGAGAAGCTGATCCTGCTGACCAATGTGTCTGGTCTCAAAAGCAAGGAAGACAAGGTCCTTACCGGGCTCACTGCCCAGCAGGTCAACGATCTGATCGAGGATGGCACCATCCATGGCGGCATGCTGCCGAAAATCCGTTGCGCCCTGAATGCGGTGGAGAATGGCGTGCGTACGTCACACATTATTGATGGTCGGGTTGCCCACGCAACCCTGCTTGAGATATTCACGGACGAAGGTGTGGGAACGCTGATCTCCCGCAATTGAAACAGCCCGCCGGGCTGACATTTGGTGGTGCCGTCCGGTCGGTGGATATCCGGCCGGACAAGAGGATGGATGAATGAAACGCCTGCTGACCTTTGTTGTTGTCGTGGTTCTGCTGGGCTGGTTGCTGTTCAAGGCGGCTGTCTGGTGGCTGGCAGACCAGCGTCTGGCTGAAGCCCGGGATGCGGTTGAGAGTGCCGGGGTTATTAAACGGGGCGCGATCAGCTCCGGAATTGAGGGGCGCCTGTTGCTGACGGGTGCCAGTTATCAGGATTTCCGTCTGGCGCAGCCAGTCGATATTGGCCGCGCGGCGTTTGACGCAGGCTCGCCGTTGCATCTCCTGACCGCGCTGGTGGACCCGGGTAACCTGCCGCCGTCCTGGTCCCTGCGGGTGGACAACCTTCGCCTGGTCCTGGAAGCAACCATGTTCCGCAACTGGGTCACCGCTTCCGGCGAGACCAACCCCGCATTGTTTGCCCCGGTCTGTGGGCCCGATCACCGCCAGCAACTGGGCAGCGGGGACCTGGTGCGCATGGGAGTGAACAGCATCTCTGGCGAGGCCCTGATCCGGCAGCACCCAGGTCACCTGTACCTGGAGCTGACAACGGCGAGTACCGGCAGCCTGGAAATCCAGTGGCCGGGGGCTCGAGTGAATATCCTCAACCCCGACCGAATGGTGCGGGCCGGGAGCGAACCGATAACAGTGACTGTTCGTGACGGTGGTCTGATGCGCCGGGTTGCCGCTTATTGCGCCCGCGAATCTTCAGTGGCGACGGATGAATGGACCAGTATAGTCATGGATGCCTTTCGCCAGGGGCTGAGTGCCCGGGGCTTTGAGGCCAGTGGCCAATTGCTGGCGTTGTACCGGCAATGGCTGACCGAAGGCGGCGAGCTGACCCTGACCCTGGATCCAGCTCAGCCTGTCTTCGGTGTTCCGGTGCGGGGCGCGAACCAGGACGGTGCCGGAACGCTGGCGGTCAACTACAATGGGCAGTCAGTGCCCGATGTCTATCTGCGGGCGGTCGAGCCGCCAGAGCCGGCTGTCTCGGAGCAGGCGCTGCAACCGGTGATACCGGAAGGCGAAGGTGATTTGGTGGCGGGCTGGTACCCTGCCGATCTGACAGAAGCGGAACGTTGGGTTGGGCGAAACGTGAGAATTACCCTGTCCAATGACAATGTCGTGGAGGGGCGGCTGGCCAGTGTTGGCGAGCAGACTCTGGAGGTTGCCCGGATTGTCGGCGGCGGCGAGATTGCCTATCCGATGATGATTCGGGCCATTGATAAGTTTGAGGTCTGGCGGCGTGGCCAGACCCAGTGACCCGAAATCGGGCCAGGAATTCTTTTATGTCTGAGTCCACGAACAAAGCCGATGTGGTTCCGGGTATCCGCGAGATGCTGACCCGGCTGATTGCCCTGCCATCCATCAGCAGCGCAACACCGGACTGGGACCAAAGCAACGAAGCCGTTGTACAGACGCTGGCGGAATGGCTGGAGCCGCTGGGGTTCAAAGTGGAATTGATGGAAGTGCCCGGCATGCCGGGCAAGTTCAATATGATTGCCACGCTTGGCAGTGGTCCGGGTGGGCTGGTGCTGTCCGGGCACACAGACACTGTGCCCTTTGATGATAAGCGCTGGCAGAGCGATCCGTTCACCCTGACGGAACGGGATGATCGCTGGTACGGATTGGGCACCTGCGATATGAAAGGTTTTTTCCCGCTCGCCATAGAGGCCGCCCGAGCGTTTGCCGGTCAGGAGCTGAAACAGCCATTGATCATCCTTGCCACGGCTGACGAGGAAAGCTCGATGAATGGCGCCCGCGCGCTGGCGGAAGCGGGACGACCGCAGGCACGGTATGCGGTGATCGGCGAGCCCACCGGGCTGAAGCCGGTGCGAATGCACAAGGGCATTATGATGGAGCGGCTGGTGTTTGAGGGGCAGTCAGGCCATTCGTCTGATCCTGCCCTTGGCCGCAATGCCCTGGAAGGTATGCACGAAGCGCTGGGCGAGCTGTTGGGCCTGCGCTCTGCCTGGCAGGAGCAATACCGGAACCCGAATTTCAGGGTAGAAGTGCCGACCATGAACCTGGGGTGTATTCACGGCGGTGACAATCCCAACCGGATCTGTGCCAGTTGTGAGCTGCATTTCGATTTGCGGCCGTTACCGGGGATGGATATGGCATCCTTGCGCCAGGCCATCCTCGGCAAGTTGCAGCCGGTGGCCGAGCGCCGTGAACTGTCCATGGTGTTTGAGCCGTTGTTCGACGGCGTGCCACCGTTTGAAACCCCGGCGGATGCGCAGCTGGTCAGTGCCTGTGAGAAGCTGACCGGTCATACCGCCCATGCCGTGGCGTTTGCCACCGAGGCGCCGTGGCTGCAGAAACTTGGATTGGAAACACTGGTCATGGGGCCGGGGTCGATTGATCAGGCGCACCAGCCGGATGAGTTCCTGGAACTGTCTCAGCTCGACCCGACCGTGACGATCCTCAAGGGGTTGATCAAACAGTTTTGCCTGTAGGGTACAGGCCATCAGGAGAGACGATTGAAATCTAACGACTGGCTGCATGGATTCCGCCATTCCTCCCCCTACATCAACGCGCACCGGGGGCGCACGGTGGTGCTGACCATCGGTGGGGATGCGATTGCCCATGATAATTTCATCAATATTATCCACGATATCGCACTGCTGAGCAGTCTTGGTGTGCGCCTGGTGGTGGTGTTCGGGGCAAGGCCGCAGATTCAGGAAAGACTGGATGAAGCCGGTTTGGAATCGTCATTCCATCGTGGCTTGCGGGTCACCCGGGAGCAACAACTGCCCCTGGTGCTGCAAGCGATTGGCGGGTTGCGGGCATATCTGGAAAGTCAGCTGTCCATGGGCCTGGTGAATTCCCCCATGCACAATGCCCGTATCCGGGTCAGTGGTGGCAATTTCGTGGCGGCGCGCCCGGTTGGCGTTCTCGACGGCATCGATTTTGGGTACACCGGTCGTGTTCGCCGGGTGGATGTGGCCGGGATAGAAAAGCTGCTGGAACTGGGCCACATCGTTTTGTTGCCACCCCAGGGGTTTTCCCCCACCGGGGACGCCTTCAACCTGTCTTACGAAGATGTCGGCAGCCAGGTGGCGGCGGCGCTGCAGGCAGAAAAGCTCATCATGTTTATTGACGATCAGGGGCTGCTTGAGCCCGACGGGGCATTGATTCGGGAGCTGTCCGCAAAGCAGGCCACTCAACGATTGGCCGAAGGGGCTGTAACCGGCCACGATGCCGCTTTGTTGAAAGCGGCCTGCGATGCCTGTGTGAAAGGGGTGCGACGCTCCCACATTATCAGCTACGTGGAGGATGGCGCGTTGCTGGAGGAGCTGTTTACCCGGGATGGTTCCGGCACGCTGGTCAGCGGTGACAACTATGAGCAGATCCGCCAGGCGCGGGTTGAGGACATTGGTGGCATCCTGGAGCTGATTCAACCGCTGGAAGAGCAGGGGATTCTGGTGCGGCGCTCGCGGGAAATGCTGGAAACCGAGATCGACCGGTTTGTGGTTGCCGAACGTGACGGCACGATCGTCGGCTGTGCCGCGCTCCATTGTTACCCGGACGAGGGCGCGGGTGAGCTGTCGTGTTTTGCCGTGGACCCGAAATACCGCCGTGCCGGTCGCGGTGACGATATCTTTGCAATGGTGGAGAAACTGGCCCGTAGCCAGGGCATCCAGCGGTTGTTTGTGCTGACCACCCAGACCGAGCACTGGTTCCGCGAACGTGGATTCCAGCCCTCGACAGTACAGGCGTTGCCGGGCCCCAAGCTGGCCTCCTACAACACCCAGCGCAACTCAAAGGTGTTCGTCAAACCGTTGTGACAAGGCCGACAGGGTCAGTGTCCGTTGTTCCTGGTCCAGTTCAGACAGAGCTCTTACCCGGTCAAAGAAATCGTCAAACTGGTAGTCCTGCTCTTTCAGTAGTTGTCGGAAACCGGGCACGTACTGATTGTATTGCCGGAACAGGGCAATATTGGCGTTGTTCAGTGTTTCGATAGCGCTGCCGAACGGGCCGGGCTGATCCCACTGGCTGGCCATCTCGTTGTAGCGATTGATCAGCTCTGCGAATACCTGCTTTTTTCTGGTTCTCATGGTCTCAACGGACAGTTCCCCCTCACGCCCGTACAGCGCCTCCAGCTCACTGGAGGCGTGTTCCACCAGGGCCAGGGTCTGATTCCTTTGCGACAGCCGTTGCAGCGCTGCGGCAAACTGGTTACCTTCGCCACGCTCTTCCAGCCACAGTCTCAGGCCCTCCAGTTCCACGGCTGTGGCAAAGCTCTCGTTGAACGCCGTGTCTTCGTCAATATAGACCACCTGGTGGGCCAGTTCGTGGAACATCAGGGCCACCATGCGATCATCTGACAAATGGGTGAACCCGCTGTGCAGCGGGTCATCGAACCAGCCCAGGGTCGAGTAGGCTGTTACTGCGCCGATAAAGGTATCAAAGCCCTGCCTGTCGAACTGGCGTTGCTCCTCCTGCGCATCCCCAAGGCTGAAATAGCCCCGGTAAGCCTGACACCCGACGACGGGGTAACACCACTGATGGGGGGTGAGTGAGAACTCCGGGACCGCCACCAGGTTGACCACCACCCAGGGGCGTTCCAGCTCGGAATACTCGGTGAATGCGTCGTCGGCGGGCAATGCCAGCCGGTTCTCTGCGAAGTGGCGAGCGTTCCGGGCGATGGTCAGTTTACGTTTCAGTTCGTCGTCGGTACCGGGATCCGTCAGCAGGCTGTCGACCGGTTGCGAAGCCAGCATCAGCGAGACATGGCCGCCAACTGCCTGGCTGTAGTAGCCAATGGTCGAACACCCTGGAAGCACCGCTACCAGTAGCAAAAGAAGATAGATCTGATTAAGCTGTATCATGGTTCACAATGTGAAGGTGAGGCTGTCTCGCAACGGGATATCCCACTATATTACAGACATGTTCCCCGTATAGTAGCAGGTGACACGGGTCACCGTTTCAGGGACGCTGACCAGGGTGAGGCAACGGTCTCCGACCCACCCTGGCCTTGGCCGAATATCAGGTAGTTCATGGATCCCAGAGAACGTCGCACAAGCCCCCGACAGCCCATCAAACTCGCGGCCCAGCTGGATCTTGGGGCGGGTGAGGTGTGGCCGTGCCAGATTGCGGATTTTTGTGCCGAAGGCTTGTTCATTCGATACTCGGGCGACACCTCCCGCAAACTTGAGCGAGCGATAGCCCGGGGCGTGCCCGAGGAGATTATCGTGCGTTTCCGCTCGGCGGATGGCAATCGTCGTCATGAACTGTACGTCAGTATCGTTCGTCGTATCGAAAGGGCCATGGGCGTGCATTTTGTCCGTGCCAATCCGGACGCCGTGAGCGCAATGCTCAAACAGTGTGGTGGCGACCGCTTCCAGGAACGGGCTGCATTGCGAGCGCCCAGTGACCGGGTGCAGTTTGTCCTGCACCAGTCTGCCCGCGCCGTTGTCCAGTTTATTGAACCGCTGATGGATGCCTGTCTGGCGCAGATGATTGTGGCGCTGAAGCAGGCGGCCCGGAAGGCAAGTAGTGACCAGCAGGCAAACGAGTATATGGACGCCTCGGGCCAGCTTGAAGCGCGGCAGCGGGTGATCTGGCACCAGATGGCACAGAGCCTGGAATCGCCTCTCAAGCCGGCGAGAAAAGGGTTTCCGGGCTCGGAGCTGTCGGTGGTGGACAAGGGCGAGTTTGAAGACTGGCTGACCATACGGGTGATGGTTACCAAGGCGGACACCCAGTACCGGGGGGATCTGCTCCAGCTCAAATTGCGGCTGGACAAGCTGGGCATTGCCAACTCCACTGGCCACCACAACCCGCTGGGACCGTCGCTGGTCTGTGAGTCGTTTCATGCCGGGCTGAGTCATTTGAAAGCCAGTCGTGAAGTGGAAAAGGTCTGCCTGAAAGTGTTCGAGCAGCAGGTGCTTCAGCAGCTTGCTCCGCTTTACCAGGAGCTGAACAACATCCTGATTCGCCACGGCGTGCTGCCGGATCTGGACCTGAGCAAATACCTCTCTGAACGGAGCTCCGTGGGTAATGAACCCGGCCGCAAAGCGGCCAGCGGTTCACCGGCACCCGTCCAAACGGGGCAGGGCCAGCAGGCAGCGTCAGCCACGGCGACGGCATCTGCTCCGGCCCGGAGCGCGAGTGCTGGCAAACGGGCGCCGATGGAGTTCCGTGGGTACGCCGATGCCGCCCAGACCGCCTTCGCCACTGTCCGTAACCTGATCGGCACGCTGGCCGCCAGTCGGCTGGCCCGGGGCGATACGGAACCCATGGCTTTTGCGCCCAATGCCCGGCCACTGTCCACGGGGGAACTGCACCGGGAACTGCAGCAGCTGCAGGTGGAGTCGACCGTGTTGAGTGCTGAGGCGGCTACACTCCGGGAACGGGTGGTGGAAAGGGTCAAAGACAGTGGCAAGCACGCCCTCAATGAGGAGCAGCAGGACACCCTGGATGTGGTGGACCGCTTTTTCCGCAGTGTGGTGGAAAGCCCGAAGCTCAGTGATTATGCCCAAAGCCACATGCGCCAGTTGGAAGTGCCGGTGCTGAAAGTGGTCATGCGGGACCCTGCCTTTTTTGATGATAAGGACAGCCCGGTTCGCGGAGTGATGAACCGCCTGGCCCAGCTGGGGGTCAAAGGGGGTCGCATTAACCCGGTGGTGCAGCGCCGGATTGATGAACTGATTCATCGCATCGCCACCGATTTTGAACAGGATACCGGAGTCTTCGAATCCACGGTGCAGGAACTGGACGCCCTGATTGATCGCCAGAACCTGGTGTATCGTCGCAATGTGGAGCGGGTGACCGCTGCAGCCGAGGGTGCTCAGAAGGTATCGGACTCCAAGGCAGCGGTGAACGAAGTGCTCAACCAGAAGCTGGCGGATCGCAAAGTTCCCAGAGCGCTGTTGAGTCTGCTGGAGGGTGGTTGGCGAGATTTGTTGTCGTTGACCTGGATTCGTCAGGGACCGGATAGTCAGTTATGGCAGGATTACCTGACGGTGATCGATTCACTGCTGGCATTCGCGGATGATCCCGGGGCGGGCATTAACCTGCCTGACCTGCTGCGGGTTATTCAGGATGGTCTGTCGTCCATTTCCAGCAACCATATGCCATCCTCTCAGATCCGGGATGAGCTCAAGCAGTTCCTGGTGCGCAGTGCCGACCATCCGCCGGAAATGGTGTTGATGCCGCCGGTCCAGACCGGGGAAGACAAGCAGAAGGTTTTGTCCGAGCGAGAGCAGAAAAGCCTGCAACGCTGGGTGCATCGGGCCCGGCAATTGCGCACCGGTGACTGGCTGAGGGATCAGGAGAATCCCGACGAGCCCCAGTACATTCGTCTGGTATGGGTTGCCCGGGGGTTTAGCCGTTTCGTATTTGTGAACCATCAGGGCATGAGGGTCGTGGAGCTGGACCTGGACGGTCTGGCACGCCAGATGCGCAAGGGCGTTGTGGTTCCCGACAGCCAGTATGAACGACCGTTGGTGGATGAGAGCCTCGACCGCATGGTTCGCAAAGTGTATGACCAGCTGTCCTGGGCTTCGACCCACGACGAATTGACCGGGTTGCTGGGGCGGCGGGAGTTCGAACGCATGCTGGACCAGCAGCTGGCCCGCCATGAAGACGAGCGCGCCCTGGTGCGGCTGGACCTGCGCCAGTTCCGGTTGCTGAATGACACCGCCGGCTATCAGGCGGGTGATGACGCCCTCCGCATGATTGCGGATATCCTCCGCGCCCGGGTGGGGGATGGCATGCCGTTGGCGCGCCTGTCCGGGAATGAGTTCGCCTGGCTGCTGCCGGCGGAAACCGCGCTGGCGACCACCCGGACGATCGTGGCTGATATCGAGGCCACGGAATTTGCCTTTGACGGCCGTGAATACCGGTTGTCAGCCAGCGCCGGACTGGTGCCTGAACTGCCCGCGCTGACCGCCGCCGAGCGCTGGCTGCGGGCATCCGAGCACGCCCTGCAAGCGTCGAAACAACAGGGCCATGGCAAGGTCGTTGAGTACGCCCTGGATGCAACCGATCAGTCGCGGCAGGAGCAGATTGCCGCGAAGGTGGCAAGCCTGGGAAACCTGGATGAAGAACGCATGCTGTTGCGTTGCCAGAAGATGATCCCGCTGCACGCGAATACCCGGATGTTGGCGCAGTACGAAGTGTTGATCAGCATGTACGACGACGGCGGTGACCTGATCACCGGCAGTGATTTTGTCCGTATGGCGGAGCGTTATGATCGTATGCAGGCCGTGGATCGCTGGGTGGTGGGCCGTATGCTGGACTGGTTGCGGGACAGCGCACCGGATCCGGATCATCTGGGAGGTGTATGTATTAACCTGTCCGGCTATTCGCTGAACGATCAGTCATTGCTGGAATTCATCTATGACAAGCTGAGCCAGAAGGATGCCCCGATCGAGCGGCTGTGGTTCGAGTTGACGGAAACAGCCGCGGTCAATGACCTGGACCGCCTGGCGGAGTTCATGCTGGAGATGAAGGAGCTGGGGTGTCGCTTCTGCCTGGGCAATTTCGGCAGCGGGCCGGTTTCGTTCCAACTGATGCGCAGCCTTCCGGTTGACCTGATCAAACTGGACAGTACGTTCACCAAGCAGGTGGTTACCAGTGAAACCGACCGGGCAATGGTGCAGTCCATGGTGGATATGGCGCATTATATGAAACGGGAAGTGATTGCTTCCCGGGTTGAATCCCGTGAAGTTCTCGATATGCTGAGGCTTCTGGGCGTGGATTATGCCCAGGGTTTTGTGATTGAAAGGCCCCGGCTGCTGGACAGCCTCCATTAACGCCTGAGCACGCTCCGTCATGTCGAAACGTCACCCTGTCATTGCCGTTACCGGGTCATCCGGCGCCGGCACCACAACCACTGGCCAGATATTCAGCCGTATCTTTGCCAGGGAAGGGCTGCGGGCCGCCACGGTCAGTGGCGACAGTTTTCACCGCTACACCCGGGAACAGATGGCCCGGCTGGCCGCCAAGGGCCAGTTCGGCGAGCGCAACCATTTTGCCCTGGCAGCCAATCACATCGACAAACTTGAAGCGCTGCTCTATGACTACGGCCATACCGGTAATGGCCAGTTCCGCCAGTATGTCCACGATGAAGACCGGGCACTGGTGGCGGCGGGGCACAAGCCCGGCACCTTTACCCCATGGGGGCCGTTGCCGGCGGATACCGACCTGCTGTTCTATGAGGGGTTACATGGGGGGGTGGTCAGCGACACGTACAACATTGCCCAATACGTCGACCTCCTGATTGGCGTGGTGCCCATTGTGAACCTGGAATGGATACAGAAGATCCACCGCGATACCAACAGGCGCGGATACTCCCAGGAGGCGGTGGTGGAGACCATCATCAACCGCATGGACGACTACGTCCACGACATCGTGCCGCAGTTTGCCCAGACCCACATCAACTTCCAGAGGGTGCCCCTGGTGGACACCTCCAACCCGTTTGTGGTCCGCGACGTGCCAACTGAGGATGAGAGTATGGTGGTCATCCGCTTCCGGGACGCATCGGAAGTGGACTTCCCCTACCTGCTGCAGATGATCTCCGGCAGCAGCGTGTCGCGGCATGACACCCTGGTTATCCCGGGCACCAAGCTCGGACTGGCCATGGACCTCATCCTGAGGCCCATGGTGCTGAGGCTGATGGCGCAAAAGCCCTTCGCGTAGCGTCCTGCTCAGGCCGTCAGGTGCCCGTCCCGGTAGTCCCGCAGGGTCTGTTCGATTTCCTCCCGGGTGTTCATCACAAAGGGGCCGTACTGGACCACCGGCTCGTTGATCGGCTTGCCGGCAATCAGTAGCAGGCGGGCCCCGCGGGCGCCGGACTCAACCCGCACCTGGTTGCCGTCGTCGAGGATGGTGGCCGCAGCGGCTCTCAGGGGCTCATGTTCGGCCTTGTGCTGAAGCTTCGCGTCACCGTCATACAGGTACAGCATGGCATTCAGCTGCTCGCTGACCGGCAGGGTGATGGCCGTGTCCGCCTCCAGATGGATGTCAATGTACAGGGGGCGGGTGCTGCCGCCGGTAACCGCGCCGGAGACGGTGGTGCCGTCCACCTCGATCTCCCCGGCGATCAGTTTGATCCTGGCGCCGTCCAGCTGGATATCGGGAATTTCCTCCGGCTGAATGTCCCGGTAGCCTGCGGGTTTCATCTTCTCGGCGGCCGGCAGGTTCAGCCACAGCTGGAACCCGCGCATCTGACCGGCTTCCTGTTGTGGCATCTCGGAATGCACAATGCCGCGACCGGCAGTCATCCACTGTACGCCACCGTTCTTGAGGTCGCCCCGGTTACCGATATGATCCTCGTGGAGCATGTGCCCCTCGATCATGTAGGTCACCGTCTCGAACCCGCGGTGGGGATGGGACGGAAAGCCGGCGATGTAGTCCTGGGGCTGATCGGAGCCGAACTCGTCCAGCATCAGGAACGGATCCAGGCGAATGTTCTGGTGCTGGCCAATGGAGCGCCTGATGCGCACGCCGGCGCCGTCGGAAGTCTCCAGTGCGGGAATGATCTGTTTGATGGCTCGTAAAGTCATGGTGTCCTCCTGGCACGTTAATTAAGACTATTAAACGCCGGAGGTCGCGGGGAATAAACCGGAGATTTTCGGGGTGGGGCATCAAAAAAACTGAATGACCGGCGGAGACAGGTCCCGCCGGTCATTGCCAGGTGTTACTCCACGTTGCGGGAGTAGAAGATCTCCAGCATCTCGCGGCGCAGGCGATCCTCGATGGACTTTGCTTCTGCCGGGTCCAGATCACTGGCGTTGACGCCAAACACGTAGTTGTCGAGGTTGAACTCCTTCAGCATCATCTTGGTGTGGAACAGGTTCTCCTGGTACACGTTGACGTCGATCATCTGATAGGCGTTCTGGGTGTCCTCGGTCAGGTAGTTCTGGATCGAATTGATATCGTGATCAATGTAGTGCTTGGTACCGTCCACGTCGCGGGTGAAGCCGCGCACGCGGTAGTCCACGGTGACCACATCGGAATCGAAGCTGTGGATCAGGTAGTTCAGCACCTTCAACGGTGAGATCAGCCCGCAGGTGGACACATCGATATCGGCGCGGAACGTGCTCACGCCGTCGTGCGGGTGGCTTTCCGGGTAGGTGTGAACCGTCACGTGGCTTTTGTCCAGGTGCGCGACGATGGTGTCGGGCATCGGGCCGGGAGATTCCTCGTTATCGGGCTCGCCGGAGGAGAGTTCGTGCTCGGCGATCAGCATGGTCACCGAGGCACCATGGGGCTCGTAGTCCTGGCGGGCAATGTTGAGAATGTTGGCGCCGATGATCTTGACCACATCGCTGAGGATCTGGGTCAGCCGTTCGGCATTGTACATCTCGTCGATGTAGTCGATGTAGGCTTCACGCTGTTCTTCGGTCTGCGCATAACAGATATCGTAGATATTGAAGCTCAGGGATTTGGTCAGGTTATTGAAACCGTGCAGCTGGAGTTTCGATTCCATGCTCAGCCCCTCCGGAGAATGGAGATGAATGACTACAGAACGCCTGCTCGGGCGTTCTGATGAGGCCGCCACCGACTACTGACCGGGTTGATCACCTTTTGCACAGACCGGCGGTGAAGGGTGCGTATTATGCACACCGCGAATGGGGTTGGATAGTCTTTGCAACCACATTTTATTATCCGTAAATCCCGCGTCTGCAGGCGCCTATTCCGCCTCCCGGATTTCGTGGCTGTGGGTGATCTCCACGCCCGCCTTTTCCAACATGATCGAGGCGGAGCAATACTTCTCCGCCGACAGGCTGACGGCGCGTTTGACCTGGTTTTCTTTCAGGTTGTGACCGGTGACCACAAAATGCAGATGAATCCGGGTAAAAACCGCAGGGATGGCGTCGGCCCGTTCCGCTTCCAACTCGGCGTGACAGGCAGTGACGTCCTGGCGGCTTTTTTTAAGAATGCTCATGACATCAAAGGATGAGCAACCGCCAAGCCCCATCAACAGCATTTCCATCGGGCGCGGTCCGAGATTTTCGCCGCCGTGGTCGGGCGGGCCGTCCATCTGAACGGTGTGACCGGTGCCACTGGTGGTCTTGAAGCTGGCATTTCCCGCCCAGTCTACAGTTGCTTTCATGTCAGTAAACTCCGCAATACATCAGGGATCTGGCACGGATGCTAGCACATAGAGCGATGCCCGGCAGCAACACCCTTCCCAGACCGGTTACACAGATACACATGGTTTCAGGTTGCCGAAACCGGGCCTTCTTGTTATAAGTTGCGCTGATTTTCATGAAATATGAATAAACCCGCATGGAAAGCCGGGTACATAACAAACATCGGGACCCGCCAGTTTTTGAGGAGGCACGACTCGCACTATGGCCACTATCGTCAAGCCGGTTGAGCAGAAAACCAAGCATCTGGATTACTTCCTGTCGCAGTGTCACCGCCGGCGTTACCCCGCCAAAAGCACGATTATCTATGCGGGTGACAAGAGCGATTCGCTGTTTTACATCGTCAAAGGGTCCGTCACCGTTATCATCGAGGATGACGACGGGCGCGAGATGATCATGGCTTACCTTAACGCCGGGGACTTCTTCGGCGAGATGGGGCTGTTCGATAACATGGATTCCCGCAGCGCCTGGGTGAAGGCGAAAACCGAATGCGAGGTGGCTGAAATCAGCTACACCAAGTTCCGGGAAATTGCCCAGCAGGATCCGCGGGTGCTGTATTTCATTGGCGAGCAGATGGCCTCCCGCCTGCGTCAGACCACCCGCAAGGTGGGGGATCTGGCCTTCCTGGATGTGACTGGTCGAGTCGCCCGCACCCTGCTGGACCTGTGCAAGGAGCCCGATGCCATGACCCACCCGGACGGTATGCAGATCAAGATTACCCGCCAGGAAATCGGTCGCATCGTGGGCTGTTCCCGGGAGATGGTTGGCCGCGTCCTGAAAACCCTGGAAGACCAGGGGCTGGTGCGGGTCAAGGGCAAGACCATGGTGGTGTACGGCACCCGCTGACCACCGCCCCGTATTTCTCAGGTGCGGGCCGCCTTCCTGGCAAATCCGTCAATCCAGCCGGCAATGGCGTCGGGCTGGGTCAGCAGTACCCAGTGGGGCGCATCAATTTCCTGTCGGCTCAGTTTTCCTGCCCATTTCTCCAACCCTTCAAACAGCTGTTCCCCCACGTAGTTGTCCTGACCGGGCACAATCAGCTGTACCGGGCATTGTGCCTGCCGGGGTTCCGGCCGTAACAGTTTGGGCATGAAGTTGGCCCGGTACAGTTTCACGCCGTAGCGGCCGTCATTGCGCTGAGAACGGCTGTATTGCGCGTCGGACACCTGCTCCCTGTTCTTCAGGTAGCTTGGCCACAGCTTGTCGAGACCGGCACGCCAGGCGGTCTCCGGCAGTAAGGGCAGCTGAAACATGGCCACGTACCAGGAGCTGACGAGCTGCTTGAGTACCTTGCGGGTACCGCCCTCGCTCACACGGGTAACGTTGTTGCGTAACCAGAAGCCAACGTGATCCAGGCACGGCCCGGAAATGGTGGTGTATGAGCGGATTCTTGCAGTCAGGGGGCCGGTGGTCACCGATTCCCAGCTTTGTATCGACCCCCAGTCGTGGGCTGCCAGGTGGAAGGCCTGGCCGGGAATGACTGCGTCCACGACCGCCGCCAGATCCGCAGCGAGATGGGCCATACGGTAGGCACGGGTTCTGGCGGGCTTGTCGGAACGGCCTGCGCCGCGAACGTCGTAACGGATGACGAAATAGCGGTCTTTCAGCTGCTCGGTCACCCTGTCCCAAACTGTATGGTTATCCGGGTAACCGTGGACCAGCACCAGCGGCGGAGCATCGGGGTTACCGTCGGTGGTTACGTACAGGTTGACGCCGTTGTTGTTCACCCACTGGTGTTGTGTCGCCATTACTCGCTCCCGTTGGCCGGTTGGCACCGTCATGAAGTGACAGGTTAACGGTCAGGCAGCGTGCTGGCCCGTGCCAAGCGGGCCAGACTGTTGATCAGGACGCCTCTGGCGTCCTTCAGTCCACAATGGCGACGGTTTTTATCTGCAACCAGACGGCCATACCCGGTGTGAGCTGCAACTGGTGGGCCGCGCGGCTGGTCAATCTGGCGAGGAAGGACGTGTCGCCGGATTGCAGCCGCACCAGGCTGGTCCCCGGACTCTGGTCCGTGGCGATCTCCAGAACCCTTGCGGACAGCAGGTTCTGGATACTCTGATCGTGGTTGGCGGCGAGGGCGATGCTGACATCCCGCGCGAGGATCTGTAGCCGCACGGGGAGTCCGGTAGCCAGTTTCGGCTCGTCCCGTACCCACAGGCTGCCACCCGGGAAATCGGCGCGGCACAGGTGCCAGTGCTTATCCTGCTCGCCAATGACTGCGTTGACGATGACACCGGCATCCTCCTCCAGCGCAAAGGGCTGGTCCGTGCGCGCCAGGGTTTCCTGCAACGGGCCTTCCGCCACCACCTGGCCGCCGTCCATCATCACCACGTGATCGGCCAGCCTGGCCACCTCGGACGCCGAGTGGGAAACATAGAGCACCGGGATGTCCAGGGTGCGATGCAGGTTCTCCAGGTAAGGCAGGATTTCCTGCTTGCTATGACGATCCAGCGCGGACAGGGGTTCGTCCATCAGCAGCAGGCGGGGGCTGGTCAGCAGTGCCCGGGCAATGGCAACCCGTTGACGCTCACCGCCGGACAGTTTCTCCGGCATACGGTCCAGCAGGTGGGAAAGTCCCAGCCAGTCCACCGCCTGCCCGAACTGAACCCGCCTCTGGCTGGCTGGAATCCGGCGGTAGCCATAGGTGAGGTTGCGGCGGACGGTCAGGTGGGGAAACAGGCTGGTTTCCTGGAACACATAAGCAAGCGGGCGGCGATGAACCGGCATTTCATGGTGACCGTCCTGCCAGCAGTCACCGTTCACCGAGAGGTACCCGTCCGCTTTCTGCAATCCGGCGATGCACCGGAGCAGGGTGGTCTTGCCGCACCCGGAGTGGCCAAACAGCGCGGTGATTCCCTGGCCGGGAAGTTGCAGGTTCACGTCAAGGCGAAACGTTTCAAAGTCACACTGGAGCCGCGCGAGAATGCTGTTGCCGTGGGTCATTTGACGACCCCGCCGGCCTGTCGGCCATTAATGGTGTAGAGCCCGACCAGAACCAGGAAGGAGAACAGCAGCATGCCTCCTGCCAGCCAGTGCGCCTGACCGTATTGCAGGGCTTCAACATGGTCATAGATCGCGACGGACAGAACCCGGGTTTCTCCGGGAATGTTGCCGCCGATCATTAGTACCACGCCGAACTCACCAATGGTGTGGGCGAAGGTCAGCACGGCGGCCGTCAGAAAGCCCGGCCGGGCCAGTGGCACGACAATGGTGAAGAAGCGGTCCCGGGGTGAGGCCCGCAGGGTGGCAGCCGCTTCCAGCATTCGTTCGTTGAGACTGGCAAAGGCGTTATGCAGAGGCTGCACGGTGAACGGTAATGAATAGATGACGGAGGCCAGTACCAGGCCCTCAAAGGTAAATGGCAGGGTACCTATGCCCAGTCGTTCAGTCAGTTGGCCAATCAGGCCGTCGGGACTCAGTATCACCAGCAGGTAGAAGCCCAGTACCGTGGGTGGCAGTACCAGCGGCAACGCGACGATGGCGAACACCGGTTGGCGTAGCCAGTGCTGGCTGCGGGCGAGCCACCAGGCGATGGGTGTGCCAATTACCATCAATAGCACAGTGGTGATGCCGGCCAGTTTCAGGGTGAGCCATACCGCTTGCCATTCCGGGCCCATAGTTGCTCCGTTGGATTCACCGGTTTACGGGGAATGATGTCAGGATCTGACGGTTATCCTAACGGTCTTTGCCGATGATTTCCCGGGCTTTTTCGAGGGCGGGGGGATTCTGCGGATAGTGTGGTGCCGGCCCGCCAGGGTGGCGGACCGGACATGGGGTTAGCGGAGTTTCCTGCGGCGAGAGACGTAAACGCCGGTCAGGCCTAATCCCAGCAGGGCCAGGGTGCCGGGCTCGGGTACCTGGCCGGTGGGCAGGTCCACGGTATCCAGTGTCTCACCCATCACGTAGGAATAGCTCAGGTTGACCAGCTCCCCGGAAAACAACGAGCCAATATCGAACCCCAGGCCAATAGCGTAGTCCCCATCGCCATCGTTGACGCCGGCAAGGTAGGCGTCCGGGTCGGTGGACCAGGGCGCGGAGATTCCGGAGTTATGGGTGATGTCGGATTGGGTGTAAAGGCCGAGGGTCAGTCCGGTCATGCCGCCCTGGGAATTCACGAAGTCTTCCTCTGCAACACCGGTCGTGCCGCGGGTGTTGGTGGTGTCATAGGAGCCGTGGGTGTTGACGTCCGGGTCTGGATCGATGGCACGGACGAACTTCACATCGCTCAGGTCCTGGAGCGCGGTGATCGTGGTCAGTACATCAATGCGCTCTTCGTCGTCATTGAACGAGTAGTTGTGGCTGATGGTAAACAGGTCACTGTATTGACCAAGCCAGGACACATGGTTGTCGGCGCTGCCGCCTGACAGGTCCGTCGGGCCGGATATGGCGCCGATATCACCGGAGGTGTAGGCGTTATTGTTGCCAACGAGACCGGTCTGGGCTGACTGGACGCCAAACCATTCCCAGGGGGTGCCGGGTGTCAGATAATCCTCTGGCCCCCAGTCGCGGGTGCCGCTGGGGTCGTGGATGATACCGGGATCGGCGCTGCCTCCGGCGCCGAGGGTGCCATTGTCACTGACCGCAGTACGAACGTAGTCGCCTTCCATCACGATCGGGGCGGCGACCGCCGAACCGGTAAACAGGAGTCCGGTGGCAGCCAGTGTGAGAGGAATAACGTGGGATTTGGTACTTAAGCGCATGTGTAACTTCTCCGTGTCATATTGAGTGCATTTCATGCGCGGACCTAAGGAGCAAGTACCGGTCCTTTGTTGGTTTAAGTCTTTAAAACCAATAATTTAGAGTTTATTGGCCTGGCGATTCCTCCGACAGGTGTAAAATGGTCTGACAGTCGGTTATCGGTTGTTGTTATTCCGACGAATCCCGCCGATGGCCCGGCCGTTCCCACTCCGGCGGGCGCCATAGGTGCTGGAGGCGGGATCTCAATGCACCCGGGCGAGTCATGTCCCGGAACATATCCCGGTACTCATGGGTCCACAGCACAATCAGGTTGTTGGAGTACACCGGGCGGGTGATGCCGTACTCCGGGGGATTCCGGGCATCTTCTTTGGTAAAGGTGCCAAACAGGCGGTCCCAGATAATGAGAGTGCCGCCGTAGTTGCGGTCGATGTAGTCCGGATTGCGACCATGGTGCACGCGGTGGTGACTGGGTGTGTTGAAAACCCGTTCCACCCAGGACGGCAGTTGCCCGACCAGGGTGGTATGGATAAAGAACTGATACACCAGGGACAGGGCATAGGCAACGCCGATCCAGACCGGGTTAAAGCCGATAAACGCCAGGGGCAGGTAGAACATCCACCCGCCGTTGAAGATATTGGTGGCGTTCTGGCGCATGGCGGTGGAAAAGTTCATTCGCTCCGAAGAGTGATGAACCACGTGTGCGGCCCAGAACCAGCGTATGCGATGGCTTGCCCGGTGCATCCAGTAGAAACAGAAATCGACGCCCAGGAAGGTCAGGAACCCGGTTGCCCAGTTCAGGTCCAGATCCAGCAGTCGATAGTGGTAGAAGAGCGCGTAGACCGGAAAGGCAATGATGCCGGCAAATAATGCTTCGGTGATTTGATATCCCGCACCTAGGGCGAAATTGCGGATGGCCTCCCGGGTGTCCATCAGTTTCGGGTTGTGTCGAAGCTTCAGGTATTCCCAGATGGCGATGGCGATAAACACCGGTGTTGCAATCATGAATATGAGTTGCCGTTCGTCCAGCGCCAGCCAGGGCGCTATAGTGTTCCACAGGGGCAACAGGCCGCTGTTTTCCAGAACGCTCAGCATCATGTCGGTAATGGCCATAAATAAGGTCCGGTTTTCCGTAATTGTGTGTTATCTATTTTTGCCCGCCGCCGGCTTTCATAATTGACGATATGCGCCACTGAATTGATAATTCATGCCAATGTTGAGGCAGTGGTCAGGAGTTGTTTGCCATGGCGAGAGTGGTAAGGGTAACCGGGGCCTGGACCAGTCTGTTGGCGGACTGGCTGGACCAGCAACACCTTGATGCGGGCGTCCTGCGCCCGGAACTGGCGCGCTGGTCCGCACAGGATAATGTACCGGTGGCGGTCTGGCGTGACCTGCTGGCGCGGGGGCTGGCCCTGTGTCCGGAGCGTGCCGCGCCGGAACTGGACGTGGGCAGCTGTGTGCGACCGGGGCACGTCGGAGTGCTGGGGTACCTGGTGCTGGCATCGGACACGCTGGGTGAAGCCATGCTGGCCTACCAGCGTTACGAGACCCTGTTCTATGGCACCACGCTGGCGGAAATCGAGATTGATGGTGACCAGGCGGAAATGCGCTGGCCGCCGTCGGACAATGAACTGGGCCAGCAGGCGGACGGCGTATCTATTGCGGCCCTGGTGACCTTTCTGCGGCGACAACTCGACAATCCGCCGCCACCTGCTTCGGTCTCGTTCATGGAATCCGTCGGCGCGGATGCCGAGCGCGCCTATGAAGCGTTCTTCGGGTGCCCCGTCAGTTGGAATGACAGTCACGTGCGGGTCCGGTTCCCGCTGGAATATCTCAATATTTCCATGCCAAGGCGGGATCCCACGCTACGGGAACTGCTGGACCGGCAGGCCCAGGCCCTGCTTCGGGCATTGCCTGGCAGCTCGGACACGGAACGACAACTGCAGCAGGTGCTTTTAAAGCTGCTGGCCGATGGCGAGCCAACCCTCGAACGTGCTGCCAAAGCCATGTACATGTCACCCCGCACGCTCCAGCGTCGTCTCGCCAGTCATCGGCTCAGCTGGCAGCAATGGCTGGATCGCAGCCGTGAGCAGTTGGCGCGGCAGTATCTCGCGGATGCGTCCCTGACGTTGACGGACATTGCCCTGTTGCTGGGGTTTTCGGAGCAAAGCGCCTTTACCCGGGCCTATCGGCGCTGGACAGGTGTCTCTCCCGGGCGTGATCGCAGGCGGGTCAGCGGTTAACCTGGTATACCTTCTCCAGTACCTGCAGCTGGGGTTGCCATTGCCTCAGCCAGTCCTGAATCTCGCGGGGGATGCGATTCTCCCGCGGCCAGGGCACTGGGTACTGTTCCGGCTGGAACATGGGGGCGAACAGGCTTGCCGCAGTGAGGTCGGCGCGGGAGAAGGTATCGCCCGCCAGGAAGGTTTGTTGGCGGTAAGTGTCCGTCAATTCCGTTAACACTGCTTCCATGGTCTGGCGTGAAGTCATGGCGGTTTTCTCGTTGATCTTCATCCACTTGCGCATGATCTCGTCGACCCGGCTGAAGGCCAGTTTCAGCAGGATCCGGTTGTAGAACGGAGTTTGTGACGCCAGCAATGGCACAACCACCTTGGGACGCTGCAGGAAATGGTGGTAGGAATAACATCGCACCGCTGGCCCCGCTTCCTCATCCAGGCGTTTTTCCCAGGCCAGTGCTGCTTCTCTTGCCTCGGGGTCAGTCGGTGTCAATGATCGCTCGGGGAAGGTGTCATCCAGGTAGTCCAGGATCGCTGACGAACCCTGGACAATGTGGCCATCATGATCCAGGACCGGGACCGATGAGTTCACCCCGGTGAGTTTGCGGATGGTATGGACGTGCTGGCCCGGCAGCAGGCTGTGGGTCTGGTATTGCAGCCCTTTGAAATCCAGCGCCCAGCGTACTTTTTCGCAGTAATGGGAAATGGCGAACTGGTAGAGCCTGATGGCCATTGCTAATGTCTCCTGATGTGGGTGATCCAAGAATAAAGTGGTTGCCCCGGGATAAGAAGTCCATTCGGAATCCAATCACGCTAATGCTAAATATTTCCATAGCGTAATGAGGGTTGTGGGCGAATTCACTTTAGAATTCACGGTTGTTGAAAACTGATATCAGGGACGGAGCTATGACATTGCAAAACATCGGACTGATCAGCCTGTTGGGCGCCGCATCGTTAATGGCGGTCGGTTGTGCGTCTACCAGCGATTCCGGGGGTGACAGTGATATCCCGGCGGATCGTATGGTCTGCGGTCAGGCCACCATTGATCTGGACTACCGGGAGGATTCCGGGCAGCTGGTGCTGACACATGAGGATACCCGCTACACCCTGGAGTCTGCCAAAAGCGCCTCCGGGGCACGTTTTACCGATGGAGACGACAACGAAACGGTGTTCTGGAGCAAGGGTGACTCAGCGACCCTGACACTGAACGGAAACGAATTGCCCGAGTGTCTGGCTGCCGGTTCGCTTTCTTCGCCCTTCGTTGCCCGGGGGAATGAGCCGTTCTGGCACGCCACACTGGTAGGCAGGGAATTGACGCTGAGCCGTATGGGTGAGGCGACGGAAACCCTGTATTCCAGAGTGGTGGAGCAGGGAAAGAATGGCCAGACCATCCGCGCCGAGCGTGACGGGCTCAGCGTAACCCTGGATGTTGCGCCACAACTGTGCATGGATTCCATGTCCGGCATGCCGCATCCGAACCAGGTCCGGCTCTCCGTCAATGGCGATACCTGGGCCGGTTGCGGGGGCGATCCGGAACGACTGTTACGTGGCGCTGAATGGGTGGTGGAAGACATTGGCGGGCGCGGAATCATTGACAGCTCCCGGGTGACCATCCGCTTCCTCGGTGACAACCGGGTCGTCGGCCAATCCTCCTGCAATCGTTACTTCGGGCCGTGGAATCTTACCGGTGAGGGCCTTGAAATGGGCCAGATGGCCGGCACGCTGATGGCCTGTGCGCCGGCCTTGATGCAACAGGAAGGCCGTTTCCTGGAGATGCTCTCCGAGGTTCAGCGCTTCCAGATTGGCCAGAACGGCGAGTTGATACTGACCACGGCAGATGGTGACACCCTGCGGGCTTTTCAGTCTTCCGGCAAACCGTAAGTTGCCATTATCTCCCCGATCCGCCCGCTTTCCCGGAGCCTGACTGTTCCTTCGGACAGCAGGGCGGCGAGTTGCCCGGAGCGCTCATTTTCCGGTGAAAACGCCACATAGGTGTCGGTTTTCTGGAGCAGGCCGGCATCGCGGGGAGGGGGCGTCATGATCTGGTCTTTCATTGCCCAGGTCATGACGTACACATCCTCCGGATAGACATCGGCGCGATGTTGCTCCAGCAGGTAGATGGCCCTGTTCAGGGGGGATGGCCCTGAAATTACCCAGACTCTGGCGGGTTCGTCAGCGTGGGTCTGGATATAGTCATCCAGCTCCGTGGAATAGGAGTAGCCATTGATGGCCAGCAGAGTCTGATCTGTCAGCGACTCCAGCCCCTGATAAAGCCACTGGCTGTCTGCTCGTGTGTACATGGCGATGTGTGAGCGTCCCTGGGGCTCATCCGGGAAGACAAGGTCCGGAGCGTCGGTGGAGAAAGCGCCGACGACAGCATCCAGCTGTCCTTCTCGGGTCATCTGCAGCGCCCTTGCCCAACTGATGTTCAGGTATTCCACCTCATACCCGGACGCTTCAAACACCTCCCGGGTAATATCGATCATATACCCTTCCCGTTGATCGCCTGCCGCGCAGTTGTGTGGGCACCAGGGATCCGCGCCAATGGTGATGACCGGGCGTTGGGGATCGGAACTGGCAATGGCCGTACTGTCGGTGTCCTGATTCAGCGTATCGGCAGCCTTGGGGGCTTCGGAAGGAGAGCAGGCGCTTAACAGCATGGCCAGCGTCAGCAAGTAAACAGCCTTGGACATGATAGCAGTCCGTAAACACCGCAGACGGCGGCTCTGTTTCTATCATAGTCTGTTCCGGTTTCTTTGTAATGGGAAGCGAGCCGGCACTGTCAAATAATTGCAGCATATCGCTGTCATGTTGGAAGGTCGCCAGAAACCGGAGCCCTACATGACCGAGCTGAAAGATCTGACCCCACATGCCGCGATTCCACAGGAGCAAGCCACCCGGGACGCCCGCCAGCGCCGCCTGTTGAGAACCTTTCTGCCGGAGCTGGTCTCCCTTGAACGGGTACTGGCGGAAGCGCCTGAGCAGGTGACTGCGCGGGTGATCGAACGGACCCGGGTTGGGGCAATGAAGCTGCCGATCTACCGGGTGGACCTGGGGAGTGAGGCCGCAGATGCGCCAGTCATGGTCCTGGTGGGCGGGGTTCATGGCCTGGAGCGGATCGGTAGCCAGGTGGTCATGGCCTGGCTGCGTAATCTGCTGGCCAGGCTGACCTGGGACGATCATCTCAAGGGATTGCTGGAACGGGTGCACATCACCCTCCTGCCGATTCTGAATCCCGGAGGCATGTACCTGAACCAGCGCAGCAATCCCAATGGCGTTGACCTGATGCGAAATGCCCCGATCACGGCCCAGGACCGCAGCGCCTTTCTGCTGGGTGGGCAGAGGCTCTCACCGCGTCTGCCCTGGTACATCGGCGACCCCGAGCAGGGAATGGAACTGGAAAACCGGGCCCTGGAATCGGTAATCAACGGCCTGTTGCCGGGCCGTCCTTTCAGTGTCGCGCTGGACTGCCATTCGGGGTTTGGCTGGCAGGACCAGATCTGGTTCCCCTATGCCTATCGCCGCCGGCCCATGCGCAAGATTGCCTCGGTGCTGGCCCTGAAGCTGATCTGGGAGCAGGCCTGGCCGGACCACAACTACAAGTTCGAACCCCAGTCGCGCCACTACCTGACCCATGGGGATCTGTGGGATTATTTCTATAAGAAGGTGAACCGCGACAGCACCGGGACATTCTTGCCGCTGACCCTGGAGATGGGCTCATGGCGATGGATACGCAAGCGCCCCCGACAACTCCTGCGCCTGGATGGCCTGTTCAATCCGCTGGTGCCCCATCGTCACCAGCGGGTGCTACGCAGTCATCTGGCATTCATGGACTTCCTGCTCAGTGCCACGGCCAGCCACGGGAACTGGTTGCCGGATAGCACAGACGAGTCCATGCTGAGGGAGGCAGCCATCATGCACTGGTACAAGGATAGCGAGTAAACATGGACTGGATACTTCTGCGTGGACTTACGCGGGAACAGGCTCATTGGGGAAGCTTCCCCGAACGGCTTCAGCTGGCCTTTCCCGAACATCGTTTTCACGCGGTGGACTTACCCGGTACCGGGGTGCATTACCGTGAGCCCAGCCCCGGCTCCATCGCCGCCATCCGCGAGAAAGTGCAGCAGCAGGTCAGCCATATTCCAAAACCGTACAGCATCCTGGCGCTTTCCATGGGCGGCATGGTCGCCCTGGACTGGGCACAGCACGTCTCCGAAGGGGAGATCCAGAATCTGGTGCTGATCAACTCCAGTTCTGGTTTCAGCCCGCCCTGGCATCGGATGCGACCGGTTTCCTGGGCAAAGATCGTGCGGCTGCTGACCAGAAAGGAACTGTTTGACCGCGAGGCCGATATTCTGAGGCTGACCTGCAACACGGAGCCGGAACTGCAAACCATCAAGCACTGGTATCGCATCCAGCGTCAGCGCCCCGTGTCCCGGCACAATACCTGGCAGCAGCTGCGGGCGGCAGCTTCATTCCGGCCGCTGAACCGGAGACCGGTGCCAGACGCGCTGTTGCTGGCGAGCAAACGGGATCGCATCGTGTCCTGGAAATGCAGCGAAGCGCTGGAGCATCGCTGGCAGTGGACCCTGAAACTGCACCCGGAGGCAGGGCACGATTTGCCTCTGGATGATCCGGAGTGGGTCGTAGCGCAAATACGGCAGTGGTTGATCGCCTGATACCAGTTGCTTGACGCAACCGTTCTTTCACGTCAGTCTTTTGGATGGTTGTGACGCGTTCAAACTCACTGACGGAGCCAAGAATAATGAAAATCTTCGAGACGAAAACCGCACCCAATCCCCGCCGAGTCCGCATGTTTCTGGCGGAAAAGGGGCTGCTGGACAAAGCTGAGTTCGTGGAGATCGATATCCAGAAAGGGGAGAACCTGACCCCCGAGTACGTCGCCATGAACCCGATGAAAAAAGTGCCGGTGATGAAGCTCGACGACGGAACCTGCGTGGCGGAGACCATGGCCATTTGCCGTTACTTCGAGGAGAGCTATCCGGAGACGCCGACCCTGCTTGGTGATACTGCTCTTGAGAAGACCATGATCGAACAATGGCTGCGCTGGATTGAGCTGTATTTTTTCGTGCCCACCGGTATGTGCTTCCAGCACACCAGCGGTTATTTCAAGGATCGCATGAATCCCATCAAGGAATGGGGGGAAGAGTGTGGAGTTGGCGTTGAAAAGTTCATGCACTTCCTCAACAAGCACCTGGAAGGCAAAGAGTACATCTGTTGCGACCGCTTTACCGCTGCTGACATTAACGCTTTTACCACCGTTGCGTTTGCCAAGGTGGTGCAAATTCGCATCAAGCCGGAGCAGACTCATCTGCAAGCCTGGTTTGACCGCATCAAGGCCCGCCCTTCAGCCCAGGTCTGACGGGTGGTTAACGAGCAATCCATGGTACCCAATCAATGAGCCAATCCGAACAACTCGACTGCGCCTTGCGCGCCATCGACGACGCTAACCGCGAAGATCCCAACCGGGAGCAGGTGGGAAACGACCTCCTCCCGCGGGAATACGCCTACAGTCAGCACATGACCCGCTGGCTGTTCGAGCTTGAGCCGGCGCCGACGGAGCGTATGCAGATCGCCTGCCGGGCCCAGCACATCGAGCGCTGGACTATGCCCCGCAAGGATTACCCCGAAGGGCGAAAGGGTTATTACGAGTGGCGTCAGGCCTGTGGGCGTATGCATGGCCGGCGGGCGTCGGAGATCATGGCGGCTTGCGGTTACCCGCAGGAGGAGTGTGACCGGGTCGAGACGATTCTCACCAAACGGGAATTGCGCAAGGACGCGGATACGCAGTTGCTGGAAGACGTCGCCTGCATGGTGTTTCTGGAGCGTTATTTCGCTGACTTCTATGAAGAAAAGGCGGAGTACGATCGGGAAAAATGGCTGCGGATTGTCCGCCGCACCTGGGGCAAGATGTCGCCACGGGGGCATGAGGCCGCTCTGAAGCTGGCCAGCGACCTGCCTGAGCATCTGCTGGCATTGTTGCAGGAGGCACTGGCGGAACCGGAGGTTGAGGGGGTGCAAAGGCCAGGGGGTGGGTCGGACAAAAGTGTACTGGGGCACGACCTACCCGCTGGCCTGTCTAAACTTCCGAGTTAGCCTTCCTGGAAAAACAGCTCTCGCAATTTTTGACCGGGCTCTTCCGCTCGCATAAACGATTCACCCACCAGAAAACCATAGATTCCCCGGTCGGTCATGACCTCAACATCGGCACGGGTCATGATGCCGCTTTCGGTGATGGTGAGTCGATCTGCGGATATCCGCTCATGCAGGTCGAAAGTCGTGTCCAGGGACACTTCGAAGGTGTGCAGGTTCCGATTGTTGATGCCCACCAGCGGTGTCTTCAGGGTCAGCGCGTCGTTCATTTCCTCGCCATCATGGACTTCCACCAGCACGTCCAGTCCGATTTCGTGGGCGATGCCCTCCAGCTCCTGCATCTGGTCTTTGGTCAGGCAGGCGGCGATCAGCAGGATGCAGTCGGCGCCCATGGCTCGGCTTTCGTAGACCTGATACGGCGCCACCATGAAGTCCTTGCGGATCACCGGCAGGTTGCAGGCCTTGCGGGCGGCAACGAGATAATCCTCGTGGCCCTGGAAGAAATCCCGGTCTGTCAGTACAGACAAACACGCAGCGCCGCCCCGTTCATAGCTCTCGGCAATCGCTGCCGGTTCAAACGGATCACGGAGGATGCCTTTGCTGGGCGAGGCTTTTTTGATTTCGGCGATAACCGCGGGTGTGGCTTGTTCAATGCGGGTACGCAACGCGTTGGCGAAGCCTCGCGCTGGCGGTTGGTCACCGGCCATGGCTTTCAGGTCGGAAACCGAAACCTTCGGCTTCCGCTCGTCAATCTCTTCCCACTTTCGATCGACGATCTTTCGAAGGATGGTGGGAGTCTTGTCCAGGTGTCTGTCACTCATTGCGGGCCTGCTAAAAGTTTGCGAGAACCGGTGGGGCGGAGCTTCCCAAAACTGTCTGCAGCCATGGATGGCTGCAGCCAAGCCCTACAGGGATGTATTCACGGGCGTGTTTTGGGAAGCTCCGCCCCACCGGTTCGTCCTGCTCCAATGTTTACCTAACCGATCAAAAGCACTGAGAAAAGTCAGCCAGCTCGGACATCTTGCCCGCCGCCAGCCCGGACCCCATGGCGTCCAGGGCCATCTCGACACCGGCTGTCGGCGTGTCGGCCAGGCCGGCCACGTAAATGGCCGCGCCGGCGTTCAGGGCGATCAGGTCACGGGCCTTTTCGGCCATTTCGTCGTGCCCGCGCCCGAAAGCGGCTCGGATCAGTTTCAGGGACTCCTCGGAAGAATCCACGGTCAGACCGACCAGGGACTGGCTCTTGATGCCGAGGTCTTCCGGGGTGAGGTCGTACTCAGTGATCTCGCCGTTCTTCAGTTCCGCCACATGGGTGGGGCTGGCCAGGCTGATTTCGTCCAGGCCGTCTTTGGAGCACACCACCATGATATGTTCGGCACCCAGACGATGAAGTACTTCGGCCATGGGGCGACAGAGTTCACGGGTGAACACGCCCACCAGCTGCCGCTTCACGCCCGCCGGATTGGTCATCGGGCCAAGAATATTGAAGATGGTACGGCAACCCAGTTCCTTGCGGGGGCCGATGGCATGCTTCATGGCGCCGTGGTGGGCCGGTGCAAACATGAACCCGACGCCGATCTGTTCGACGCAGCGGGCCACCTCCTCCGGTTTCATGTCCAGGTTGATGCCGGCTTTCTCGATCAGATCGGCGCTGCCGCTTTTCGAAGACACGCCCCGGTTGCCGTGCTTGGCGACAAAGCCGCCGGCAGCGGCCACCACGAAAGACGCGGCCGACGACACGTTGAACAGGTTGGCGCCATCGCCGCCAGTGCCGACAATGTCCACCAGCGGCTCCGCCTTGACCGTGACCCCGGTTGCCAGCTCCCGCATGACTTCCGTGGCGCCGGTAATTTCGTCAATGGTTTCGCTCTTCAGGCGCAGCCCCATGAGAAAGGCGCCAATCTGCGCATCGGTGGCTTCTCCTTTCATGACGATACGCATGACGTCCTTCATTTCCTCCCGGGACAAATCCAGGTTGGAGGCAATGCGGTTCAATGCTTCTTTCATGTCCATGGATAGCTGGCCTCTCAGGTTGTTCTCAGAAAATTACGCAGTAGCTCGTGACCCTGTTCCGTCATAATAGACTCTGGGTGGAACTGCACCCCTTCGATGGGCAGGGTTTTATGGCGAACGCCCATGATTTCCTCAACGGAACCGTCGTCGTTGCGGGTCCACGCGGTGACTTCCAGGCAGTCGGGCAAGGTGGTCTGATCGATCACCAGGCTGTGGTAGCGAGTGGCCTGGAGCGGATTGCTCAGGCCCCGGAAGACGCCGGTATCCTTGTGATAGACCGGAGACACCTTGCCGTGCATTACCCGCCCGGCCCGGATTACCTCGCCACCATACACCTGGCCGATGGCCTGGTGGCCCAGGCAAACGCCGAGGATCGGCAGCTTGCCGGCAAAGTGGCGAATAGCGGCCATGGAAATGCCGGCCTCATTCGGTGTGCAGGGGCCCGGGGAGATCACCAGGCGCTCCGGTTTCAGGGCCTCGATTTCCTCTACCGTAATCTCATCGTTGCGGTACACATGAACATCCGCACCCAACTCGGCCAGGTATTGCACCACGTTGTAGGTGAAGGAATCGTAGTTATCGATCATCAGCAACATAATCTGTTCCTCCGCCTCAGTGGTCGAAATCGTTGTAGGTCATGGCGACGGCGCGGAAGATCGCGCGGCCCTTGTTCATGGTTTCCTTCCACTCAAGGCGGGGCACCGAATCGGCCACCACGCCGGCCCCGGCCTGGATATGCAGGGTGTTATCCTTGATCACCGCGGTGCGGATGGCGATGGCGGTGTCCATGTTGCCGTTGAATGACAGGTAACCCACGGCGCCGCCGTAGACGCCCCGTTTTACCGGTTCCAGCTCGTCGATGATTTCCATGGCGCGGATCTTGGGGGCGCCACTGAGGGTGCCGGCGGGCAGCGTGGCGCGCAGGACATCCAGGCAGCTGGTGTTTTCTTTCAGGCGACCGGTGACGTTGGAGACGATGTGCATCACGTGGGAGTAACGTTCCACGATCATCTTGTCGGTCAGTTTCACGGTACCGGTCTCGGACACCCGGCCGGCGTCGTTGCGGCCCAGGTCGATCAGCATCAGGTGCTCGGCGATCTCCTTGGGGTCGGCCAGCAGTTCGGCTTCCATCGCCCGGTCCTCGGCCTCGGTGGCGCCGCGTTTGCGGGTGCCGGCAATGGGGCGGACCGTCACTTCTTCGTCTTCGACCCGTGCCAGGATCTCCGGTGAGGAGCCGACGATGTGGAAGTCGCCCAGGTCGAGGAAATACATGTAGGGGGAGGGGTTGAGCACCCGCAGTGAGCGGTACAGGTTCAGCGGTGGTGCCTCGAAGGGAATTGACATGCGCTGGGAGATGACCGTTTGCATGACATCGCCATCGAGCACGTATTCCTTGATCTTGCCCACCGCGGCTTCGAATTTTTCCTGGTTGAAGCCGGAGATGAAATCGCCTTCATCCACGGTCTTGCCGCGCAGGCTGTCCGGCGTTCGGGGGGCATCCGCGGTTTGCCGGTGCAGTCGTGACTCCAGCTCATCGATGCGCAGTTGGGCCTGTTCGTACGCTCCCTTCACTGCGGGATCGGCGTGGACAATCAGGTGCAGTTTTCCGCGCAGGTTGTCGAATACCACGATTTCATCGGACACCATCAGCAGAATGTCGGGAGTGCCGATCTTGTCCGGAGGGCAGCTCTGGCGCAGGCGTTTCTCGATGTAGCGCACGGTGTCGTAGCCGAAGTAACCGACCAGGCCGCCGTTGAAGCGGGGCAGTTCTGGCAGATCCGGTGCATTGAATCTCGCCTGGTACTGCTCGACAAAGGCCAGGGGATCGTCCGCTTCGGTCTCCTCGATCACCTGGTTGTCACGGCTGATGGTGACCTGATGGTCGTGAACCTTGAGGACTTCGCGGCAGGGCAGGCCGATGATGGAATACCGGCCCCATTTCTCACCGCCCTGAACGGATTCAAACAGGTAGGAATAGGGACCGCTGGCCAGCTTGAGATAGGTGCTCAGTGGGGTGTCCAGGTCGGCCAGGACTTCGCGGTATACCGGGATGCGATTAAAGCCGGCTTCGGCGAGCTCGGCGAATTGCTCGGGTGTCATGTAACGGTTTCCTGAAATCTGATCTGCTTGTTAGCTGGCGCTGTTCCCGGTTTGTCCGTTGACAGTCCAGCCGATGGTTGCGGCCATCGTTGGGGCACAGCCCAACCGACCGCTGGCCTGATTCAGCCAGTGCGCCATCGCCACCATCGTGTTGCGCGGGTTGTCAGGATGCCTCGCGCTGCAGTCAGATTCAGTCCCTGCACGGCAGGAATCTCCCGAAATGAAGTAATCAACGTATTATCCTTGTGAGATTACAAAAGCTCAGCCAGTGAATCAACCACTGTGTCCGCACCCAGTGAGTCCACGGGTGGGCCATAATTGTAGCCATAGCGTACCGCCACGCATGGAATGCCTGCTGCGAGAGCGGCGTTAATGTCCGCTGCCGAGTCACCCACTATGACCGTGGTGCCGCGGGTTCCGTTGAGGGTCTCCATGGCGTGGAGTAGTGGGGCCGGGTCCGGTTTTTTGACCGCCAGGGTGTCGCCGCCGATGGTCAGGTCGAACCAGTGTTCCAGTCCCATCTGTTCCAGCAGTGGCGCTACGAACTGTTCCGGTTTGTTGGTGACCACCGCCATCCGGCAACCCTGTTCGGCCAGATGCGCCAGGCAGTCTTCCACCCCAGCATAGACCACCGAGTGCTGGCCGTTAAGTCGGGTATAGGCCTGGGAGAAGATGGCGAGGGCATCGTTGAACAGGGCGTCGTTTTTGGTGTCGACCGGCTCCCAGTCAACGGCATCCGCCAGTGCCCGGCGCACCAGGATTGCTGCGCCGTTGCCGACCCACTGCCGTACCTTGTCGATGCCGGCGGCTGGCCGGCTGAGGTGTTCCAGCATCTGGTCAACGGCGGCGGCCAGATCCGGCGCGCTGTCTACCAGGGTGCCGTCAAGATCGAACAGGGCGACGCCCGGCCAGCGGGCATTGAACAGACCATTCAGGCTCATTGGTTTATGCTCTTTCTGGCCAGCTCCAGCTCGGCGCGCATCTGATCGATGGTCGTCTTGTAATCGTCCGTGTTGAAGATGGCGGAACCGGCGACGAAGGTGTCGGCTCCGGCTTCGGCGATCTCGCGGATATTGTTTACTTTCACGCCGCCGTCGATCTCCAGACGGATGTTGTGGTCGCTGGCATCAATGCGCTTGCGGGCCTCCCGCAGTTTGTCGAGGGTGCCGGGGATAAAGCTCTGGCCACCGAAGCCCGGGTTCACCGACATCAGCAGGATCATGTCGAGCTTGTCCATCACGTGATCCAGGTAGTGCAGCGGGGTGGCCGGGTTGAACACCAGGCCGGCCTTGCAGCCACCGTCCCGGATCAGCTGCAGGGAGCGGTCAATGTGGGCAGAGGCTTCCGGGTGGAAGGTGATGTAGCTGGCCCCGGCGTCAATGAACATGCGGATGAGGTCGTCCACCGGCGATACCATCAGGTGTACATCGATGGGGGCGGTGACACCGTGCTTGCGCAGGGCTTCACAGACCATCGGGCCAATGGTCAGGTTGGGCACGTAGTGATTGTCCATGACATCGAAGTGCACGATGTCCGCTCCGGCTGCGAGAACGGTATCGACTTCTTCCCCCAGGCGTGCAAAATCCGCGGACAGGATCGATGGGGCAATCTGGTAAGGGTTCATGACGGCTCTCTCGATTGGATTGATGTTGGCATGGTCAGCGGTCCTGCCGCTTGAATCCGATAGGGTGCTAGTCTACCAGTTCAGCAATGGTTTTTCGCAGCGTAAAGAGTGAGTGCTTGTGAGCAATTGGTACAACGAATGGGTATTGCCCTTGGTGGGGCTGGTGCTGCCTCTGACGATGACTGGTCCTGTCCTGGCGCAGGATGCCGACAACCAGGCCGAACAGAAGGCCGAGCGGGTGACGGTTTCCACCGGTATGGGGTCGGAGTCGGTCGCTGTGCAGCGACCGGACGATGTCGTCCGACTGGATCTGGAAGGTGACAAAACCGGGCTGGCGTTGTTCGAGCCGGAGCTTCGGACGCCGGTTAAGGGGGCGGTGCTGATGCTGGCGGATGAAGGCCAACCCGCCGGGACCAACCTGTTGACGGCCATTGGCGAGCCATTTAAATCGTCCGGCTGGGCAGTGATGACGGTGGGGCTGGAAACGCCGCCGTATGCGGTACAGCAGTTCTGGCGTCATGGCGGTGATCGCTCGGACAGGGCTGCCGGCAGCGTGACGGGGGATGAAAACGCAGAATCAGTAATGATTAACGTCATGGAAGACGGTGATCTGGGAGACCTTGAAACCCGATACAATGACCGGGTCCAGAGCCTGCTCGACGCCGCATCCGCTGATCTCCGGCAGCGGGGCTATGACCGGGTGGTGCTGGTCGCGCTGGGGCAGGGTGTGGTTCACATGGCCCGCTTTGCCAGCGGTAATGATGGCGAAAGCGAGATGGTCTGGATTGCGCCGTGGTTCTATCCCGGTAACGACCAGGCCTTGAACGAGATGCTGGCAGGGAGGGGTGGGCTGTCAGTGCTCCACCTCCACAGCGCGCGGCAGGATTCGAATGCCGCCACGATGCTGCCGTCCGAGCGAGCGGTCCGCCTCAGGGATGCCGGTATTGGCCGTTATCAGACCCAGGCCGTCGCCATGAGGACGCCCCCCGGGGTCCGGAATGCCGGGGCTCTGGCCAACCGCATACAGGCCTGGTTAAACGCCGACTGAGTGGATTGCTGTACTACTGGACGTGATGGCTCCTGATGAGCTCCCACGCCTGCTGGTAACGCAGCAACCGGTCTTTTGCCAGGGCCTGCTCGGTGGCATTCAGGGTTTGTTGGGCGAGCTTGTCCGGGTGGCATTCCGACACTTTCTTGCGGTAGGCGCGCTTGATGCCCTCCAGGGGTTCGCGGCGGGTTACCCCCAGTAACCGGCAGGCTTGTTCGTAGCTATTGGGGGGAGGCTGGCTTTCCGGCTGGGTGATCCAGACCTTGCAGGCGTAGCTCTCGAGGATGTCATCACTGACTTTGACCGGTAGCCCGAGCTGGTCGATGGCGTCCTCGCAACGATAGCGTCGTGGCTTCCGGGGTTTGCCCTGAAGCTGGGCGGCATGGCACAGGCAGATGGCAATCCTGAGCGCCGGTGATGGCCACAGATAGTGCACCATTCGCAGTCTCATCGCCCGGAGGGCTGGTAGCTCACTGGCATCCTTGCCCTTCTGGAACCAGTTGATGGCCTTGCGCCGTTGACGCCGGGATAATTTCAGCGCTTTCATCAGGGATTCGGCGAAACCGATATCGGCTTCGGTAACCCGGCCTTCGGACCTGGCAATGTAGCCCAGAAAGAAGAACAGGCTGCGCCGGCACCAGCCCGGCAGGCTGGTACGCGTGATCAGCTCGCTGGCCTGGTGGCCGCAGGAGGACAGCTCTTTCAGGAGTTCGGAAAACTCTGCATCGAGACGGGCCGGGAGCATGTTGTCACGATCATTCGCTGCCATGGCTTACCCCTGGCCTACGTGAAGCAGGTTGTCCAGTTGGCGCAAACGGTCGGGCGTGCCGATGTCCATCCAGTCGCCGTCGTGGTACACACCCCGGGCCCGGCCCTTTGCCATCGCCGCCCGCAGGATCGGGGCCAGCTTCCGCGACCCGGCAGGCAACCCGTCGAACAGGCGCCGGTGGAGCAGGCTGATCCCGGAAAAAGTCAGCTTGCCGTCGCCCTCGGTGCTGACGCGACCATCGTCGCCCAGGTGAAAATCGCCGTCCGGGTTGTGGTCGGGGTTAGTGGTGAGCACCAGCAGGGCATCGGCGTCTTCCGGCGGTGTCAGGCTGCTCAGGTCAAAGTCGCACCAGATATCCCCGTTGATCACCAGAAACCAGTCATCACCGCCGGCCGCCAGCATGGGCAGGGCTTGGACGATGCCGCCAGCGGTTTCCAGGGGCGAGGCCTCGCGTGAGTATTCAATGCGCACACCAAACCGGTCGCCGTCTCCCAGGGCATGCTCGATCTGCTCGCCGAGCCAGGCATGGTTGATCACCACATGGGAAAAGCCTGCACGCCGAAGGTTATCCAGGTGATGAACGATCAGAGGCTTCCCGCCGGCTTCCAGCAAGGGTTTGGGGGTGGTGAGCGTCAACGGGCGCATGCGTTCACCTTTACCGGCTGCCAGGATCATCGCCTTCACTGTGGTGCCTTTTGTGCGGTGGCCGTGGGTGCCGGGCCAATCACCTGTTCGATCCTTGGCATCACGGTGTCCGACAGCCATTCATGGAAATGCCTCAGGGCACCCTGCCTGGCGCTGGCTTCAATGATGTAATGGACGGTGCGGGGAATGTCGTCCAGGTAACCATCCTTGCCGTCGCGCAGGGACAGGCGCGCGAAAATGCCCGCGGCTTTCAGGTGCCGCTGCATGCCCATCAGTTCAAACCACTGGCGGAAGGTGTCCGGGTCCGCCTTGTGTAGACCGGCGTCCGCGCTCAATTGCCGGTACTGCTCCACCCAGCGGACAATATCCGCCTCCGGCCAGCGGATATAGCAATCCTTGAGCAGGGAAACCAGATCATAGGTCACCGGGCCGCGTACGGCATCCTGGAAATCGATGACCCCGGGGCAATCGGTATCGGAGCGAACCAGCAGGTTGCGGGAGTGATAATCCCGGTGCACCGTGACCTCCGGTTGCGCCAGGGCGGATTCCCGCAGAAAGGCAAAGGCGGTGTCCAGCATGGCCTGTTCGACATTGGAGAGCTTGAGCCCGAGCTTCCGGGTCAGCAGCCAGTCGGGAAACAGCGCCATCTCGCGGTCAAGCAGGGCGGTGTCATAGGGCGGAAGGGGGTAATCCGGCGTTTCGGTGAGCTGCTGGATGCGCTGGAGCTCCGTCAGCGCGCCCTGGTAAAGGTGGTCTGCCGTGTCGGGGGTCAGTTCGCCCAACATGAGCCGGTCGCCGAAATCCTCCAGCAGCAGGAAGCCCTGCTCCAGGTCGTCTTTCACCACATCGGGAACCGATACGCCCTGAGCGTGCCAGTGGCGCGCAATGGCCACGAACGGGCGGCAGTCTTCATGATCCGGCGGTGCGTCCATGACAATATAGGGGCGCTGGCCGGTGGCCGTGTTGCCGAATACCCGGAAATAACGGCGGAAACTGGCGTCTCCGGACACCGCGGTCGGGGCGGCCTGCTCCAGGCCGGGAATCTGTCGGACCCACTGGGTCAGCATTTTCAGGCGGGTATCCATGAAGCTGGCAACTGTCCTGGCAAGGTGAATGTTACGTGTGGCCAGGGAGTTATTCAGACGCTCCCTGATAGAGCTGAAAGTTAGCAGATCAGTATAGAGAGGGTAAAACGGTTTTGCAGCAAAGTCGGGTTTCCGTTAACAAGGCGGGGAGCCCCGTGTAAACTAGGCGCCCTGAAATCCCTGAACCTTCAAGCCATTTGTGAAGCCCTTGGCCTTCAAACCATTTGAAAGGAACCCGACCACCGTGCCAGTACCAGCCAGGAATCTGCGAACACCGGCCCAGCGGTCGAGGCACCCCAAGGGAAGGCAGCTTGCGTGCGGAGCGGGTCTCGCATTCATGGCGCTAGCCTGGTCGGGTCCAGTGCTGGGGGACGATGCACCGTCCGCCGCTGAAATCGACTGGCGCCCAAGGTCCGGGTTGCCGGAATCGGTGCGCAATACCCTGCCCGCCTTTTGTGAAGGTGGTTACCTGCCCTCGGAAGCCTCGATGACGGCGCCTGGCACTGGCAGTACGTTCGGAACCGCGCCGGATTCGGAACAGCCCCTTCATGCCAGCGGCCTCTCCGCCCGCTATGAGCTGGATTCCGAATTATACCTTCAGGGCGATGTGCGGATGCGCCAGGGGCGTTTTTCGGTGACTGGGTCCGAAGCCCGTTATGATCAGGTGAACGGTAATGTGTCCGTGGCCGGCCCCCTGGTCAGTCGTGGGGAGGCGTTCCTGCTGACTGGTGAACAGGCGGACTACGATGTAAACACCGGACATTTTGATATCAATACCGCCACGTTTCTGCTTCACGGCGCGGAGATGCGCGGGTCGGCGGGAACCCTGTCGCGCATCGCCGAGGATCAGGTGCTGATCAGTGAGGGCTCGCTGACTACTTGCGCGCCCAACCAGAACGACTGGTCCATCGTTGCCTCTGATATCCACCTGGATCAGGGGGAAGGTTTTGGTACCGCCAAACACGTGCGTTTGCGGATCAAGGACGTGCCGGTCTTCTACTGGCCCTACGCCAGCTTTCCCATTGATGATCGCCGCAAGACCGGTTTCCTGTACCCCTCGTTCGGTACATCCAATGCCGGCAGCGGCGCCTATCTATCGGTTCCCTATTACCTGAACCTGGCGCCCCACTACGACGCCACCCTGACGCCGCAGTATATTCATGGCCGGGGCCTGTTTAACGAAGTGGAAGGCCGTTACCTGAGCCCCTGGGGCGAATCGGTCCTGCAGCTCGGATACATCAATAATGACCTTGAGTACCAGAACGAATTTCCCGATGAGGATGGCGAGCGCTGGGCACTGGATTTTACCACCCGTGCCGGGCTCGGCGGCGGCTGGAATGCTTATGGCGATTACTCGGTGGTCAGTGACGAGGATTACCTGAGCGACCTGAACCAGAACCTGGAAATCAACCAGACCACGCACCTCCAGCGCCGTGGCGGCGCCCGCTATCGGGATGACTCGCAGTATTTCGAGGTCTACGCCAACGGCTACCAGACGGTCACCGATCGCATTGCCGAACGCAACAAACCTTATGCCCAGTTGCCGGAAGTGATCTACGGCATGACTACGGACCTTGGGCCGGTGGAAACCAACCTGGAAAGCCAGTACACCTATTTTTACCGGGACAACGCTGAGCTGACTGGTCTGGATCGGGCCAACGGTCAGCGGCTGCGGGCGATACCGGAAGTGGCTCTGCCGTTGCGGACACTCTGGGGTTTTACCCGTCCGTCGGTCAGCCTGGATTACACCCGCTATGAACTGGAAGACTATGAACTGAACCGTGCCGGCTTTGATCGCACCGTGCCGGTCTTCGAGTGGGACTCGGGGCTGTATTTTGATCGCCAGTCCAGCCTGTTCGATATCCCCTATAACCAGACGCTGGAGCCCCGCCTGTATTACGCATGGGCCGACGCCGATGCCGACCAGGACGAGATTCCCGATTTCGATAGCGCGCTCCGCTCGTTCAGCTTTGACCAGCTGTTCCGGCGTAACCGTTTCACCGGCGGCGACCGGGTTGGCGACGCGAATCAGTTGACGGTGGCCCTGACCAGTCGTTTCAATGACCTGGTCACCGGCGCCGAGCGGGCCCGCTTCAGTATCGGGCAGGTGCACTATTACGATGACCGGGAAGTGACATTGCTGGGGCGCGGCGCGGACGACCGCAGCGACTCACCGCTGGCAGGGGAAGTGCTTCTTCGCCCGCTGGAGACGCTGGATATCCGCAGTTCCGGTCTGTGGGATCCGGACACCCAGCAGACCGAGGAAGGGCGCAGCCAGCTTATCTTCCATTCGGAGGATTACCGTTACCTGGCGACACTTGGCCATACCTACAGCAGAAACGAACTGGAACAGTCGGATATCGGGGCAGTTTTTCCTGTCACAGACCGTGTTAGTCTGATTGGCCGCTGGGTTTACGACTCCCAGCTGGATCGCACCGTCGGTTCACTGGCGGGCATTGAATATAATAATTGTTGCTGGAGCGTTCAGGTGGTCCACCAGAACTACCTGACCGACGATGAGGAGCTGGAAAGCCGCATGCTGTTCCAGATCCAGCTCAAGGGGCTGGGTGGCAGTGGCGGTTCTTCCGACCGGATCTCCGAAGCCATCTACGGATTTGATGAGCGGGAACGCCGCCGCTTTGGCGGCACGGCCACAAGGTACGATTGAATCAGCGTGTAGCGGGCGTTCCGCAGAAAGACTGTTCATTTATCAGAGGTGATTATGAAGGCGAACCTTCGCCATTGCGCAAAAACATTGTTGGTCCTCCTGGCGGTGATGGTGACCTCGGTCGCACAGGCTGAACGTCAGCCGCTGGATCGGGTTGTGGCCATTGTGGACGATAGTGTGATCCTGCAGAGCGAGCTGGATAACCGCATTGATACCATCGCGGGGAGACTGCAGGCCCAGGGAACCGGATTGCCACCAAGGGACATCCTTGAGGAGCGGGTACTGGATCAGTTGATCACCGAGTCGATCCAGCTGCAGATGGCGGAACGTGGTGGTATGCGGATCAGTGACAACGAACTGAACGAAACCATGACCGGCATTGCCCGGCGCAACAACATGACCATGGCCCAGTTCGAGCAGCAACTGGCGGCGGAAGGCGTCAGCTACCGCGAGGCCCGTGAGCAGATCCGCAACGAGATGCTGGCCAGCCGCGTGCAGCAACGCCAGGTCGGCAACCGCGTGCGCGTGACCGATCGCGAGGTGCAGAACTATCTGCAGGCACTCTCCTCCCGTGAACCGAGCAATGAGGAGTATCAACTGGCCTACATCTACGTTGAAGTGGATAACCCGAACGACGAGTCGGCCGTTGCTGCCGCCCGGGAAAAGGCCGAACGGCTGCGTTCAGAGATTGTCGGTGGTCGTGATTTCCGGGAAGTTGCGGTGGCCGAATCCGACGCCGCCAATGCCCTGGAGGGGGGTGACATGGGCTGGCGCAGGAGAAGTCAGCTGCCATCGCTGTTGGAATCCGTGGTACCGGATCTGGAGACCGGGGTGCCGTCCAGGGTACTGGGCAATAACAACGGCTTTCATCTGGTGATGGTACGCGATCGGCGCGGTGGCGAAGGCGACCAGGTCATCGAGCAATCCCGGGTGCGTCATATCCTGATCAGAACCAGCGAGACGGTCTCGGAAGCCCAGGCGGAAAGCGCTATTCGTGACCTGTACCGGCAGATCCGTGACGGCGCCGATTTTGCGGTACTGGCCAGAGAGCATTCGGACGACCCGGTGTCCGGTTCCGATGGCGGCAACCTGGGCTGGGTCAGCCCTGGTCAGATGGTACCCGAGTTTGAGCAAGCCATGATGGATGCGAATGTCGGTGAACTGAAGGGGCCATTCCGGTCCCAGTTTGGCTGGCATATCCTGGAGGTGCAGGAGCGCCGCCAGAAGGACATCAGCGGCGAAGTCCGCGAGTCGGAAGCCCGTCAGGCGATTTACCGTCGCAAGTTCGACACCGAGCTGCAGAACTGGCTGCGGGAGATTCGTGACGAGGCATTCGTTGAATTCAAGGATGAATACGCTGACGAAAATGAGGCATCCGAGGAGTCATGAGCGACCCGGTCATCCTTGCCCTGACTGCCGGTGAACCGGCGGGTATCGGCCCTGAACTGTGCCTGCAGCTGGCGGCGGAAACCCGCCAGCCGGGCATTGTCGTGGTGGCCAGCAGCGCGCTGTTAGAGGCAAGGGCGCAACAACTGGGCCTGGATGTGATTCTGGAGCCGTGGCGGCCTGGTCAAGCAGCCACACGGGAGTCGGGGCGCCTCTCGGTGTACCATGTTGAGGGTTTGGCCAGTACAGACACCGGCACACTGAACACTGGCAATAGCCAGTACGTGCTCGACACTTTGAGGGTCGCGGCCCAGGGCTGCCTGGACGGGCTCTTCGATGGTATGGTCACTGCACCGGTCCATAAGGGTGTGATCAATGACGCCGGTATCGCTTTCAGCGGCCATACCGAGTTCCTGCAGGAACTCTGTGGCGTTGAGCGGGTGGTGATGATGCTGGCCACCGAAGAGCTCAGGGTGGCGCTGGTCACCACCCATCTGCCCCTGAAAGACGTCGCCGCGGCGGTTACGCCGGAACGCCTGACCCAGGTGACCCGGATCCTCAATGACGACCTGCGCACCTTCTTTGGTATCGAACATCCGCGCATCCTGGTTGCCGGCCTCAACCCCCACGCGGGGGAGGGCGGTCACCTGGGGCGGGAAGAACTGGAGGTGATCGAGCCGACGCTGGACAACCTCCGTACCGAGGGCATCACCCTGACCGGCCCGTTGCCGGCGGATACCCTGTTCACCCCTCATTGGCTGGACAATGCCGATGCGGTCCTGGCCATGTACCACGACCAGGGGTTGCCGGTACTGAAATTCCAGGGCTTTGGCCGTGCGGTTAACATTACCCTGGGGCTGCCGATCGTCCGCACCTCGGTTGACCATGGCACCGCCCTGGATCTGGCTGGTACCGGCAAAGCGGACGCAGGCAGCCTGCAGACCGCCATCAAGGTCGGTGAACAGATGGCGATTTACCGAAAGTTGGCAAAAGAGAGCTAGCGTGAGCAACAAACCCGGCCATCAGGCCAGAAAACGGTTCGGTCAGAATTTCCTCCACGATCCTGGCGTGATCGAGCGCATCATCCGCGCCATCCATCCCAAGGCCGATGATGCCATCGTGGAAATCGGCCCCGGTCTGGGTGCTATTACCGAGGAAATCCTGGCGGTGAACCCGGCACTGCAGGTGGTGGAGCTTGACCGTGATCTGATCCCGGTTCTGCGGACCAAATTTTTCAATTACCCGGATTTCCGGATTCACGAAGCGGATGCCCTGAAGTTCGATTTCAGCCAACTGGTCAGTGACAGGCCGCTGCGGATTATCGGCAATCTGCCGTACAACATCTCAACGCCGCTGATTTTTCACCTGCTCAGTTACTCCGGTGTTGTCCAGGACATGCACTTCATGCTGCAGAAAGAAGTGGTGCAGCGAATGGCCGCCGTGCCGGGTGATAACAACTACGGTCGTCTGGGCATCATGACCCAGTATTTCTGCAAGGTGCAGCCGTTGTTTGAAGTCGGCGCGGGAGCATTCCGACCCGCACCGAAGGTGGATTCCGCCATTGTACGCATGGTGCCGCACACCACGTTGCCGCATCCGGCCAAAGACCTCGGCACGTTGCAGGCTGTGGTCCGGACCGCGTTCAATGCCCGCCGCAAGACCTTGCGCAAGGCCTTGGCGGGACTGGTCACAGTGGAGCAACTGCAGAGCCTGGGCATCAATGACGGACTGCGGCCGGAGAACCTGGGGCTGGCGGACTACGTGGCGATTGCAGATAGGTTGGTGGACAGTAAAGCCGACAGCCAGGCGCAGAACGGGGAGAGTGATGACTGACTACGCCATCGGCGATATCCAGGGCTGTTACGATCGTCTGCGGGATGTGCTGGACAAGGTCGATTTTTCGCCGTCCCGGGACCGGCTCTGGGTGGCCGGAGACCTGATCAATCGGGGGCCGGCGTCACTGGAAACCTTGCGGTTCATCGAGAGCCTTGGCGATGCTGCGGTGGTGGCTCTGGGTAACCACGACCTGCACCTGCTGGCCGTGGCCCTGGGTGGCCACCAGCCCCGCAAGAAAGACACCCTGGATGGTATTCTGGACGCTCCGGATCAGGCCCGGCTGGTGAACTGGTTGCGGCAGCAGAAGCTCTGTATCCACGATTCTGCCCGCAATCTCGTCATGGCTCACGCTGGCCTGCCGCACATCTGGACGCCGGAACAGGCCGCAGTGCATGCGCGGGAAGTGGAAGCGGTGATTGCCGGTGACGGCGCGCAGGAGTACTTCACCCATATGTACGGCAACCAGCCCGAACGCTGGGACGACAGCCTGACCGGCATGGACCGGTGGCGGGTGATTACCAATTATTTTACGCGCATGCGCTTTATTGCGGCGGACGGCACCCTGGAACTGGCCACCAAGGAGTCGGCGGACAGCGCTCCGGACGGGTTTGCCCCCTGGTTCGAGTTCCCCCGCCAGGACAGCGTCAAAGTGGTCTTTGGCCACTGGGCGGCCCTTGAAGGCAGAACCGGCAAGGAACAGTTTATCGGCCTGGACACCGGGTGTGTCTGGGGTGGAGCCCTGACCATCATGAACCTCGATAGCGGGGAAAAAATTCACTGTGACTGCTAGCAAAACCGACATCATGCGGCTGCCACTGGTACTCGGTGCCTTGCTGGCGCTGCTGGCGGTCATGGCCGGCGCCTTTGGCGCCCACGGCCTGAGGACAATAGTCAGTGCCCGGGGCCTTGAAGTTTTCCAGACTGCCGTCACTTATCAGGTATACCATTCATTAACCTTGATACTCGTGGCCGTGTTAACCGGGATCGGAATTCACCGCCGCCTGTTGGCGGTTGCCTCGGGATTTTTTCTGGCGGGTATCCTGCTGTTCAGCGGCAGTCTCTATGTACTGGTGCTGACGGATATCCGCTGGGTCGGGCCGATCACGCCCATCGGTGGTGTCTGTTTCATGGTGGGCTGGATTTTGTTGTTGATCGCCGGATTGCGGCGCTAGAGACTTTACAGAGGTAAGCATGCAGGTTCAGGTAAACGGCGATGGTATTGAACTCCCGCCCCAGGCAACCATTGCGGATCTGATTGAACACATGGCCCTGACGGGCAAACGGCTGGCGGTGGAAGTCAACGAAGACATCGTGCCCCGCAGCCAGCATCCGGAATTCCACCTGAACGACGGTGACCGGATCGAAGTCGTCCATGCCATCGGTGGCGGTTGAGTAATGCCGCATTGACGCGGCCCATCCTGCCGATGACATCCCCGATAATCCCTACAGCCCCAGGAAGGTTATGAGCGAAAAACCAACAATACAGCTCCCAGAAGACAAACCCCTTGAACTTGCAGGCCGGGTCTATCACTCACGCCTGCTGGTCGGGACCGGTAAATATCGTGACCTGATGGAAACCGGCCATGCCATCGAAGCCAGCGGTGCGGAAATCGTCACCGTGGCGGTACGCCGGACCAATCTGGGGCAGAATCCCGACGAGCCCAACCTGCTCGACGTGATTTCCCCGGACAACTACACCATCCTGCCGAACACCGCCGGCTGCTACACCGCGAAGGATGCGGTGCGCACCTGCAAACTGGCCCGCGAACTGCTGGACGGCCACGATCTGGTGAAGCTGGAAGTGCTGGGCGAGGAGAAAACCCTGTACCCGAACATGACCGAAACCCTGGTGGCTGCCGAAGAGCTGATCAAGGATGGTTTCAAGGTCATGGTCTATTGCTCCGACGATCCGCTGCTGGCCAAGCGCCTGGAAGACATGGGCTGTATTGCCATCATGCCGCTGGGCGCACCGATTGGTTCCGGTCTGGGTATCCAGAACCGGTACAACATCCGCCTGATTGTCGAAAACGCCAATGTCCCGGTGCTGGTGGATGCCGGTGTCGGCACTGCCTCGGACGCTACGCTTGCTATGGAGCTGGGTTGCGACGGGGTGTTGATGAACACCGCCATCGCCCAGGCCCAGGACCCGATCAAGATGGCCCACGCCATGCGCCTCGGTGTTGAAGCAGGCCGCGAAGCCTATCTGGCGGGTCGCATGCCCAAGAAACTCTACGCCAGCGCGTCCTCGCCCATCGATGGCACGTTCTTCTGATTTAGTGAACAATCCGGTACAAAACTGAATAACCCAGAGGGCCGGCGCCAATGACCGGCCCCGAAAATAACCCAGTTACAGAGCGCTGAAGTCCTGTCATGACCGATCAAAAACCCAGTCGTCGGGAGGCGATCCTGCATGCGTTGGTGGAGCTGCTGGAAACCGATCCCGGAGCCCGCATTACCACCGCCGGCCTGGCCAAATCCGTAGGCGTCACCGAGGCGGCGCTGTACCGCCATTTCCCCAGTAAGCGCAAGATGTTCGAGGCGTTGATCGACTTCGCCGACGAAGCGGTGTTCAGCCGTTGCCAGGTGATCCTGCAGGAGCAGGAGGACGCACGCGCCCGCCTGCAACAGCTGGCCAACCTGGTGCTGGTATTCGCCGAGCGCAATCCCGGCCTGTGCTGCGTGCTGACCGGCGATGCCCTGATGGGCGAAAACGAGACCCTGCGCAAGCGCGCGTCCCAGTTCTTCGACCGCCTGGAAACCCAGGTACGCCAGATTCTCAAGGAAGGCGAAATCCGCCAGGGCCTGCGCCCCCGCACCAGCGCCAACCGCGGCGCGGACTTTGTGCTGGTCTTCGTCGAAGGCCGGATTCAGCGGTTTGTCCGCTCGTCGTTTTCGCGGTTGCCCTCGACCGATTTCGAGGAGAGTTGGGGACTGGTTTCTGAAGGTGTCTGGGGCTGACCTGGCTTTGGGTGTATGTCCTGCCGGTAGCCTGATTGTTATGGGGTAGGTCGCAGGCGGGCGTGGCCTCCACAGAACCGCTACAAGCACATCCATGTGCGCTTCGTTCCGGCCATCCATGGCCTCCAAGATTCTGTGGAGGCCACGCCCGCCTCCGACCACATCACTTCTGTGATATGCCGTTTCTCAAACCAAAGCAGAGTGTGCCAGTTGTTGTCGACTGAAACATAGCCTGCGCCTTTCTGTCGATATATCTGCGCAGCTGGATGGTTGGCGGTGTGAGGGCCCTTCCCGGAATTTCGAAGGCCATGGATGGCCTGAGAGAAGCGCACATGGATGTGCTCGTAGCGGTTCCGGGAAGGGCCCTCAC